>NC_017946.1:1042131-1389508 GCF_000263735.1 Pyrococcus sp. ST04
GACAGGTTCATAGAGGAAAGCTTTCCAGTTCTCGGCCTTTTAAATACAGAGCCTCCAATTCCATGGTCAGATTGGTGGGGAGATAAAGATAAAGACCTTTGGAACATCCTTCCAGTTAGAAAGGATGCAAGAAAGCTTGACGCTGGGACACCAAACTACTTGAGTGCCGTGGCCCTTTGGGCATCCCTTGAGTTAATAAACAGCGTGGGAATAGAGGAAATAGAGAGACACAACCTCAAGCTTGCCAGGGAAATTAAGGATACTGCTCAGGAACTAGGTTTCTGGACATTAGGCGATTCTCAAATAGTCCTCTTGGTAGGTAATGTCCCCTATGAGGATATGAAGAGAGTTGTCTCACAGCTGAAGGATAGAGGCGTAGTAGTATCACTCAGGGGCGCAAAGGGAATTTATGGAATTAGAGTCTCTCCCCACATTTACAACACCAAGGAAGATATTGAGTTGCTATTTGAAGAAATGAAGACTCTTAACATTAAAACCGAGACCGGGAAGGCTGTTTTCTGATTGATGTTTTGCATGATCTTTAAATACTTTCGTTGCATTTTCTAACTTAAGTGTCAAAATGCCCAGGTTTTACAAGCCCTCAGAAGTCGCAGAACTCCTCAATTACAACAAGGTCACCATAATCCGCTGGATTCACGCAAGAAAATCAACGCAATCAAAATAGGCAGAGACTTCAGAATCCCCGAAGAGAAAGTCCAAAAGCTACCAAATCGTGGACGAGGTTAAGGAAATCACCTCGGGGCTAAACGAGAACCGAAAAGGTCTCAAAAAACTCATAAACTTAGCCAAGAACAACGAATATGACGTCCTTCTCATAACGTACCCCGACAGGCTCACTAGATTTGAGTTTAAATACTTGGAAGAACTCTTCTCAGCCTACAACGTGCGGATTGAAACAGTCTTCGCCAAAGACAAGACCCCACGAAAAGAACTCGTTGAAGACTTAATCGGAATAATAACAAGTTTCGCAGGGAAACTCTACGGAATACGTTCCCACAGGAATAAGAAGTTCGTTCAGGGCTTCAAAAAACTCCTCACGGAGGTTGAAAACGAGTGAAACTGACCAGAATCACCCTTGAGAGCCCCCTCACGGTGAAGAAGTCCAATACCATAAAAGAAGTTTATGAGGAATACTTTCAAATACTCGCTTTCCTCACCGACTACGCCTAACTGAACTGTTCTTCTTTTTTTAAGTGTTCGTGAGTTTTTAGTGAGTTTACTCCCCACCAGCCAACGACAAAGGCCGAGGAAGGTTCTCACGTATTTTGTTTTTGAAAGGGAATTTAATGGGGCTAAAATAACCGAAAGGTTCCTCAGCGTGGATTACAATGCAGACAACGTCTCCTTCGGCACAGGCAACCTTCTAATCCAAGTCAGAACGGACTTGGAGAAAATGACAAGGTTCTACTCTGATGTTAGAAAGGCTGTTCAGGAAAAACACTTGGTCGGCTGGAAGAGGAAACTCCTGTCAAAGAGGGGACTTGCAGAGGAAGCTGGCAAGAAGGCTGGTTGAGGTCGCTGAGGAGTTGGAGGCCACGATTGTGCTTGAGAGTGTCCCGAAGAACTTTAACCAGAAAATAACGGTCAAGAGGCGGAAGAGTGAGAAGAGGTTGAGGAATACTCTTCATAACATCAGGTCTGGGGCTGTTTCCGTTCAGCCTGAAGGCTGATGAAGTATTGGGGGAGGAACCAGTGGTTCCAATAAACTTAACACTTGAGGTCAACCTCCTGCACCACAAGAATTCGTTAGTAATGGTTAATCAGCGTTTGCAACAAAAGTAGGTGCAGAGGAAACAGTGGAACTAAAGGTGTTACACTCTGCTTATGGATCATTAAAGAGGAGAGAGAAAGTGGAAGCTCGGGAAGTAGCCCCATACTTAAACTTACAGCGTGTTGGGAGCTTGGAATCATTTATATTTGCATACACGAGAGAGCTTTTCTAAAGCAAAAGAAGGCTAAGTGATTAATATTTACTCCGGCAATAAGGGCCTCTAATCTCATGCGAAATGTTTATATTCAAAAAGTCTCATAATAAGGTAATAATATTTACCCAATGGTGAGAAAAAATGAACAAAATGGAAGTTCTAGCAAGACTCTTACAACTTGGAGAAGCATTTACGATTCAAGAAGCACTTGACCACCTTAAAATTGACAGAAACCTACTGAAGTATTACCTCAAAGTTCTCTCTGAAGCAGGCTTCATAAAAAGGATTGGTAAGGGTATCTACGCCCCAACACCGAACCCAGATGAACCACCTTCAGTCCATGAATTCGTTCTTGCTTCCCTCCTCGTAAAGCCAAGTGCCATAGCCTATTGGAGTGCTTTAAATTATTATGGCCTAACAGAGCAGATTCCTAACATAACCTTTGTCCAAACACCAAGAAAGAGGGGTTATGAAAAAATCGTTGAATTTAACAACAGGAAGTTCAAAATAGTGACAGTAAAGCCCAGCAAGTTCTTTGGTTTGAATACAGTAAAGATTGGAAGAAGAGAAGTTAACATCACAGACCCAGAGAAGACCATAGTGGATTGTCTCGACAAGCCCAGATATTGCAGCGGGATAATTGAGGTTGTGAAGGCATTAAAGAATGCGAGCTTTAACCAGAAAAAGCTTTTAGAGTACGCTCAAAGAATGGGAAACAAAGCAATTCTAAAAAGACTAGGATATATCAGTGAACGACTGGGTTTAGGGCTGGAGGAAAAAATCCAACTTTCAAACAAAGATAGGAGAAGCTTTTCACTCCTTGATCCAACAATGCCCGCCAGGGGAAAGTTTGACTACAAATGGGGACTTTTGATAAACGTTCCTGAAGACTACTGGGAGGAATTGGAATGGTAATCGATGAAATTAAAAGGAAAAGCTTTGAGTTAGGCTTGCCAATTTCAACAATTGAAAAAGATTATGTAATCAGCTGGCTCCTTTACGGAATCTGGAGGAGCGGACTCTGGAAGGACTTGGAGTTCAAAGGTGGAACGTGTCTGAAGAAAGCTTATTTTAGTGATTATCGCTTTTCTGAGGATCTAGATTACACTTTAACTGGGAAAGTTAGTGAGGACAAGCTTAGGGATAGACTTGAAAGGATGTTAGAGTTCGCAAGCGCTGGTCCAGTGGAGTTTTTAGGATTAGAATTTGAGCCCCGCTATGGAGTCAGGAACTTTGAGGGGGAACTGCTGGGGTTTGAAGCGAAGATCCCGTTCAGACTTGTCAGAAAAACAGGGACTCCCTCAAAAATAAAGATGGATATCACACTGGAAAAGTATGAGAGAATCATGCTTCCGTTGCAGGAGAAGAAGTTACTTCATGAATATTCTGATGCGGACAAATTTTTACTGGTGAGGCTGAAATCTTACAGTTTGGAAGAAATTTTACCGAGAAAGTCCGCTCGCTTTTCCAGAGGACAAGACCAAGGGACCTATATGATGTGTGGAGATTGAAGGACATTATCGAATTGAAGACTGTTATTAGCATTCTTCCCGAAAAGTTCAGACTTAAAAATGTTCAGCTTAATATGAAAACCTTTAAGGAACGTAAGACTTATTACGAGAAGGCTTGGGGGAGAAGCTTAGCTCCTCAAATAAATCCGCTCCCAGAGTTTGAAAAAGTTTGGAATGATGTTCTGAAATTCTTAGAAGAACTCAAGGAGAGTGTTAAATTATGAGAATTAAAGCCGTTGTTTATTCCCGTGTGAGTACTGAAGAGCAAAATCCAAAGGCTCAACTTGAAGTGATCCCACAATACCCTCAGGAGAGGGGTTGTGAGGTTGTCATCCTCCGACTTTGATGCTTATGTCATATACCAGCTTTGTTTGCTCCATCCACACTACTCCCATACATTTTTGCATTGCTTACTATAGGAAAAACTTATAAATCGACTTCTTAATTCCGAAATAGCGAGGTGAGATTAAATGGCGATATGGCAGGGAAGATCACTCAAAAAGCCTTCAGGTGGAAGAATTGTCCTCGCGAGGAAGAAGAGGAAGAGGGAGCTAGGTAGAGAGCCCGCAAACACTAGGGTTGCTGAGAGTGACAACAGGAAAATTATCAGGACTTATGGAGGAAATAGAAAGGTAAGGCTCACCGCTGCAGCATATGCAAATGTCTTTGATAAGAATGGGAAGGGTAGGAAGGTCAGGATAATTAGGGTTATAGAGAACCCTGCCAACAGGCAGTTTGCAAGAAGAAACATAATCACAAAGGGTGCAATAATAGAAACAGAAATAGGGAAAGCCAGGGTCACATCAAGGCCAGGTCAAGATGGAGTTGTAAATGCTGTTCTTATCGAGGAGAAGCCTTCCGAGTGATTCTCCTTTCTACTAAAACATTTATTATGTTCTTTGGCTACATTTCTCTATGCTCAGATTACCTAAAGAGACCTTAAATAGGATTCTTGATAAGGCCAAAAACTCACCAATAGAAATTTGTGGTTTCTTACTAGGAAAGGGAGATGAAGTTTATGAAGCAGTTTTTGTTTCTAACAGGCTAAATTCCCCTATTGAGTTTGAAATGGATCCAGAAGAAATGCTAAAGGCGCTAGAATACGCAGAAAAGAAAAATCTTGAGATAGTTGGGATTTTTCATTCCCACGTTTATTGTCCTCCCTTCCCAAGTGGCAAAGATCTAAAGGGTATGAAGCTTTGGCCAGTTGTTTGGGTTATAGTAACTTCAAGTGGAGAAGTTAAAGCCTGGCAAATGGGGAAGGATGGGAAGATAGTTGAAGTGGAGGTAGTGATTAGTGAACGCTAGTTCATAGCATTTCATGCTCATTAAATACTAATTCAACTCGGAACTGCTAAGGTTTTTACAGAGAATCGGCAACCTAATACTGCAATGTGCCTGATAGCTGGTGGACTTTCACTCTCATCAAAAGATATAGCCAAGATAATCGAAACTGGTAAACATAGGGGCCCAGATTCATTTGGTGTTTGGAGTGATGGTTTTGTTCTAAAATCCAGCAACTTTGGGGACGTTGATGAAGTTAAGGGTGGAGAGCATGTCCTTATTCAGTGCAGACTTGCAATAACGGGGTCGAAAAGTTATACACAACCTTTTTACAATGACATTGTTTTGGTCCATAACGGAGAGATATACAACCATGAATTCCTGCGAGAGTATTTGGTGGAAAGGGGAGTAAGCTTTGAGACAGATGTTGATAGTGAAGTTATCCTGAGGTTATTGGAGTACTATCTCTATGAGAAGAGGTTATCTCCCTGGGAGGCTGTTAAAAAAATTATGCTGATGCTTAATGGTGATTATGCCGTTGCATTCCTATATAACGGAAAGCTCTATCTTTTCAGGGATCCAATTGGGATAAGGCCGATATACTATTCCCAAAGTGGTCGCTTTGCTTCAGAAAAAAAGGTACTTTGGGCTATAGGGGATGATGCGCATCCAGTAAATCCTGGAGAGCTTGTTGAGATCAGCAGGAGTGGTATAGTAAAGAGAAGGCTCCTTAGACTTACAAGTATAAAGTCTTTGGGAAGCTCATATAAAGATGGCCTGAAGAATCTTCTCGAAAATTCAGTAAATTTAAGAAAGAGAGGCAAAATCGGGGTTTTATTCTCGGGTGGTTTGGACAGCTCCCTCATAGCCTTGATAGCATCGAGATTTTCTAAAGTTGTGCTCTATTCGGCTGGAGCCGAGGGTAGTAGAGATATAGAATGGGCAAGAAAGGTATCTGAAGAACTCGGACTAGAGCTTAGAGAGTTCATATTCACCCTGGATGACGTTAAAACGGCTATTCCCGAGGTCATGTTTGCAATAGAAGAGCCAAATCCTATGAATTTGGCTATAGGTATCCCCCTGTACTTTGCAACCAAACTAGCTAGGGAAGATGGCATGAGGGTCTTGTTAAGTGGTCAGGGAGCAGATGAGCTCTTCGGGGGGTATGCAAAATACCTCAATAACCCAACTCTCATGATTAAAGACTTTGAAGAGCTTGCCGAGAGGAACCTGGCTAGAGATGATAAGGTTTCAATGCTAAATGGAGTTGAAGTTAGATACCCATACCTTGACCAAGCATTTGCAGTTCTTGCCCTAAATGCGCCCATAAATGAGAAGATTAAAGATGGGAAGAGAAAAGTAATACTTAGAAAAATCGCGATTGAGATGGGTCTTCCTGAATTTGTTGCTAACAGGGAGAAGAAGGCTATGCAGTATGGAAGTAATTCTCAAAAATTCTTAGAGAAAATAGCTAAGTCTGAAGGGGTTAAGCTTAGGGAACTTGCTGCCCTGAAATTTAGAGAGGTCTTTGGGCGGATGAGGAGAGGGACTGGTGCTGAAAGGTGACGAAACCTCTCAGAGCCGACGCCTGTTTTGATTAATTAAGCAACAACACTATTAATTAATTATTTAATTGTTCAATAATCTAATCAGATAAATTTTTATATACCAATATCCATAGATAAGTACAGAAAATTATACTACAAAAATCTGTACTCGGTGGTAAGATGGAGGATCTTAGGAGACAACTTGAAGAGCTCAAGAAAAGACTGGAAGTTTTGGAGGAAAGCATAGATCCCGTTGACGAGGTAATGTTATCCATAAAGGCCAGGCTCAAGAGGAAACTTGAGACTCTCCCAGATATAGATGAAGAAAAAGCTGCAAAAATGTTGAAAGCTCTTGCAAATCCCGACAGAATAAAAATACTCAAGATGCTCTCTGAAAAGCCGATGAGCTTTAAGGAGATAAAAGAGGCTTTAGGAGTTGAAAGTCCGACGGTTTCTCATCACTTAAAGCTCCTTCTCAGGACTAAAATGGTCAGGAAGGTGGAGAAGTATGAGATAACTTCGGATGGAAGTTTATTTTTGAGGCTTCTCGCGATAATATCTGCTCTCGAAGAAGAGGAAGGTGAGGAAAATGTTTGAAGAAGAAGGTTTGAGATTTAGGATAAGAGAATATCTCAAGGGGATAGCAGCCCTACTCTTAGTAATTTGGTTGTTTAGAGGATGGATAGGCCTAGAAAAATACAACTACTACATGGTCTGGGGAATAGTTATACTGATAATACTCGTGGAGCTCCTGGGGGTAGGGAGGTGGTTTGGTGTTACATTAGGGGGAATAGTGTTCTCGCTGGCAAAGGCTGCATTCCTAATAGCAGTGTTCTTGTACGTTGGAAAGTGGCTTGGAGTTCCCGAAAACTTTCCAATTACACCAAAAATGGCTTTTGGATACTTCATAGTCCTCTCAATAGCAGCTCTATTCGTGTCCAGCTTCAGCACTCCAAAAATTACGAAAAAGGAAGATCTAATTCCAAAAATAGAGAGGAAAGCCTATGAATTCCATGAGGTATCCATTGAGGATATAAGACTCTTCGGGGAGGGGAAAGCATATCCTCTGAAATTCGGAAGGAAAAAAGTTGGATGGGCATTGGAAGGGGATGTGAACATTGAAGTGAAAACCCCACTCGGAAGAATAAGAAGGAGACTATTTGCCCCAGTGGTTGTGTGGGCTCCGATAGAGATTAAGGGAAAGAAAGCTTCCCCGAATGAGAACTTTATCCTGACAACTGAATCTCTTTTGATGTCAAAATCATTTACGAAGAAGGAAGAAGTTCTAGACTTTGGAATATTTAAGTTGTATGAGGGAAATGGCATATCCTATGTGAAGATGCCCTTCCTGGAGGTTATTGAAACTCCAACTGGAGAGGAAGTGAAAATAGGGCCAATAAAGATCAGAGAGGGCAGTCCAATAAAGCCGAGTAAAGATATGATAACCATAAAGGAGCTACGGAATGGATTCCAGCTTACAAAAGTTGGAGACAACATAACGATAATCACGGATGAGTATAAGATAGACATCAGCAATGACAGAATATTATACAAAAGCGGTAATGAGAAGCTCAGTCTCTCAGAAGATTACGTATCTGTTAGCTCTGGAAACATCTCAGTTTCTGTTGGGAGGGGAGTTGCCAAGCTTAGGATTGAAGATGCTATAATCTCTGCTAGGGATGGCATTGTCAAGATAAGGGTGGGAGGAAAGACGTACACGATAAGCGACAAAGAGGCATATAAGCTTGTTATTAAGAAAGCGAAGTCAATAGTTGAGGAAGAGAGTGCTGAGGTCATAGAAGGCCTTGGAATAGACAGGAACAGAATAAAGAGAAGGATCAGGGAGCTTCTCGATGAGCTGATGCAGTACATATCATGAGGGTGGGTGGTTTAAAATGGAAGTGTTTGAAAGTATCAGGAAAATCGTTGTGAACTTTGTAAACGGAGATGTGGATGTTAAGAAAAGTGAAGATAGCAATGTCCACATCAGCTACACCACTGTTGGAGAGACAAAAGTGGTCATAAAAAGAAGGGGGGATGTGCTGGAGGTCATTGAAAAGCCGAGGAAAAGAAAGATACTCGGAATAATAACTGGTCCTGTGGAAAAATCTTGGGTTGAGATGGAGATTAAGGTTCCTGAGGGTGTCTCATTCGAGATAAGAGGGGTTACTGGAAATGTGAAAATTCAAGACGCTGAATGTGAGGAAGTCGTGATCGTAAATGGGACAGTGAAATTACAAGGGACTATTTTAGGGAGAATATCTATGGTAAATGGGGACATAGAGGGAAGCGTGATTGTAGGAGAGAATTCAAGAATTGCAACAGTCAATGGCAACATTAGCTTAACACTAGAGGATGTTGAGGGCGATGGAGAGATCTCCACGATTAACGGTGATATATCGCTTTACATCTCAGAATTCTGTGATGTTATGGTGGTAACTGAAGGTGTTTCACACTGGAAGAGCAGTGTTAATTACCTAGAGGATTTTGAAGGTTCCCATATACTAAAGCTCTCCAGCCTGAATGGAGGCGTTACTGTTGAGAGGATATAATTTTTTACATTTTTATTTAATTCTTCAATTAAATAATTAGAGATTAAATCAGGGGGTGGTAGAGATGGGACTTGGAAGGGACTTCTGGCTCTTTATTGCTGGAAGGTTTGTATCTCAGCTTGGATGGGCCGTTCAAGAAGTTGCTCTCCCCCTATATGTTCTAGATAAAACTGGAAAGGCTGGAATAATGACGCTCTTCGTGCTGGCGGATCTTATACCTACGCTAATCACAATGCCGATAGCCGGTGTGGTGGGGGACAGGTACAATAGGAAGTACTTAATGGTCGGCTTTGATATTGCTAGAGGAATTTTATTGTTTGGAGTGTTGGCTTTTAACTTTCTCGGAATATATGAACTGCTGATAGTCCAGGTGCTGATGGCCATCATGGGAGCATTTTTCTCAGCGGGTACAGGAGCTATGTTTCCAGACTTGGTTGATAAGGATCAGCTTGAGAGGGCCAACTCTATCGCAATGTCTTCAATGATAATAGCTAGAATAGTGGGGCCAGCATTGGGTGGCTTCATATATGCGTTTGGCGGAATAAGACTCGCAATATTGGTAAATGCCGTGAGCTTCTTTGGATCTGGCCTCTTTGAGATCCTCATAAGGTATGAATGGGAAACCAGGAAAATTGAAAGCCTATCTGAGGTCTTTAAAGATATGAAAGAGGGAATATTGTTTATTCGAACAAACAGGCTAATCCTTGTCCTCGTAACTTTTGCCATAGTACTGAATACTTTAGGTAGGCCTTTTGGAGCGGTGATATATCCCTATGCTATGAGGGTAATTCTCAAGTTTTCAAGTGAGCAATTTGGAGTTGTAGAGAGCTCGTTTATGATTGGAGCATTAATTGGGAATGTTATAGCTGGCATTCTCGGAAGAAAGGCTGGAAAGTTGCTTTTTAGGGTCTTCCTATTAGACGGTATAGCAATGCTACTCTTTATCTGGGCGATCTCTCCGTATTCACCCCTCTCCAAAGAGGCCACATTTTACTTCTTGCTAGGCCTCGCCGTTGCTTGGGGAAGCTTTGAGGGTCTAATAAATGTCCCAATATCAGCTAAGTTGCAGAGAATTGTCCCTTCCGAGGTAAGGAGCAGGGTCTTCTCAAGTATGGGTGTTCTTGTCAACTTGAGCACTCCATTGGGACTCGTTGTTGTAGGTCCCTTGCTTGACAAAATCAGCGCTTGGAAGGTTTCTCTTGGAATATGGGGACTAATGGGAATTACAATACTGTACTATTATATTTTCCATAGGAAGGTGATAATCGAGGAAAGATAATGACTTTTCGATTATTATCGAAACGAAAAGATTTTTATACTCCCGACTCTACATACTTATGCATTAGGGTGAGGTGATGCACATGCACGACCTCGTTGAGTTTGCCGTGAACAGGGCACTGGATCTTGGGGCAGAGTACGCTGAGGCAAGGTTCGAAGAAAAGCATGGAACATCACTTGCAATGAAGAACGGAAATCCGGAGGGCCTCTCAATAATAGCTGATAAGGGGATAGGAATTAGAGTTCTCGTTAATGGGGGCATGGGGTTTGCATCGACAAACGTTCTTACAAAGGAGAGTGTTGCCAAGGCAGTAGAAAGGGCTGTAAAATTAGCAAAAGCTGCATCAAAGCTCAGAAAAGAGCCCATAAAATTCAGTGAAGAGGACTTCCATGAGGTCTACTATGAAGTGAAAATGAGAAAAGATATCCGGGACGTCTCTCCAGAAGAAAAGCTTGAGCTACTTAAGAGAATCGAGGACGAGGTAACCTCAACAGACGTCAAGGTCCCAATGAGGTATTTAGGGTATACAGACTACGTATGGCACAAGATATTTATGAACAACGAAGGAGCGCTTGTTGAGAGCGTTATACCGAGGGTTTCGGTAGTGTATAACTTGGTGGTGTTTGAAAACGGGCAAATGGAGCAAGCTCCCTTTGTTCAGAGGGCCTTTTCTGGAGGTTTTGAGCTGATAGAGAAAGATGAACCTTGGGAAAGAGCAAAGAAGGAAGTTATGACCCTTAAAAAAATAATCGTTGAAGGTAGAAAGCCACCTGAGGGAAAAGTTGACCTAGTTCTCGCCCCGGAGGTCGTTGGAATAGCAGTCCACGAGAGCGTTGGTCATCCATATGAACTCGACAGGATAATGGGGAGAGAAGCGGCCCAAGCAGGAGAGAGCTTTGTTAAGCCGGAAATGTTGGGGGAGAGAATTGGTAGCGATGCTGTTACTGTAATAGAGGATCCAACGATCCCAAACAGCTGGGGCTTTTATCTCTATGATGACGAGGGCGTTAAGGCAAGGCCTAGATACCTTATCAGGAATGGAATAATCACTGAGTTTCTTATGAACAGGGAATATGCCGCAAAGCTTGGCTTGAAATCAAATGCCGCGGCTAGGGCAGTCAACTATAACAGGGAGCCTATTGTTAGGATGGCAAACACCTACCTAGCTCCTGGAGATTATTCATTTGAAGAACTAATCGAGGACGTGAAGCTTGGGGTTTACATGGTGTCATTTAACGAGTGGAACATTGATGATAGGAGATACCAGCAGAGGTACATTGGAAGAGAGGCTTACTTAATTGAGAATGGTGAGATAAAGCATCCCGTAAAAAGACCCATTCTCGAAATAACGACCAAAGGACTCTGGAGTAGCGTTGATGCCGTTGGAAAGAATGTTGAGTTCTTCCCTGGAACCTGTGGAAAAGGAGAGCCAGGACAAGGGGTTCCCGTTTGGATGGGTGGGGCACCTGCGAGGCTTAGGGACATTCCTCTAAGAAGGCCGTGAGGTGGTGCTCATGTTTGATATTAATGAAGCAATTTTGAGGAAGGCCAAAGAGTTGGGCTTTGGAGACGTTGTAGTTCTGAGCCATGAGATAAACAGGAGACAGATAAGGTTTGCAAACAATGAAGTCACTGTCGCAAAGCACTGGCATGAGAGGAAAGTTGAATTATTTGTTGAAATGGGAAAGAGAGTAGCGGGGACAACTATAACAGAACTGAGTGAAGAGAACATTGAGAGAACTCTGAAGACGTTGAAGGCAAATCTTGAAAAAATGAAGCCAAAGGAGGATTATTATGGAATAGCAGAAGGCCCATTTAAATACGAGGACATTCCAGATACTTTTGATAAAAAGATAATAGAGCTCGATGATCCCAGCGAGTACGTGGAGAGGGCAATAAACGCGGCTCTTGAGGAAGGTGCAAAGAGAGTTGCTGGTGTTTTATATACTGATCATGGAAGGATATACCTAACAACGAGCAACGGTGTTGAAGCTTTTGATGAGGGGACTGGAATAGAGATAAGCGTCCGTGCATTTGTAGGGGATCTAGAGAGTGGTCATGGAACAAATTCTGTTAGGGTGTTGAAGAAGTTCGATCCTGAAAGTGCTGGAAGAAAAGCAGGTGAAATAGCAAGGCTAGCTAGGAATCCAGAACAGGGGCCTGAAGGTAGATTTGACGTAATATTTGACCCACTAGCATTTGCAAACTTACTGAGCTACATGGGGTGGGCATTTTCAGCCTTTGCTGTTGAAGCAGGTTTCAGCTATTTTGCAAACAAGCTTGGTCAAAAAGTTGCCAGCGACATTGTAACGATTAAGGACGTGGGGAACCTGCCGAATGGATACGCAACAAGGAAGTTCGACGATGAAGGTGTTCCCACAAGGGAAACCACTGTAATAGAAAACGGAATCTTGAAAACATATCTTTTCAACACCAGTCTAGCCAAAAAGTATGGAAAAGAAACGACGGCAAATGCTGGTCTGATAGCTCCTAGGGCATGGAACATAGTTCTAGAACCTGGGAACTATACCAAAGAGGAGCTCTTCCAGGAAGTTGATACCGGGATATACATAACTAACGTTTGGTATACTAGGTTCCAGAACTATATGACTGGAGACTTCTCGACGATTCCTAGAGATGGTATTTTCCTGATTGAGAAAGGAGAGCTAAAACCAATAAGGAACATTCGTGTCAGCGATAACATGCTGAGAATACTGCAGAACATTCAAGCCCTCACAAAAGATTCCTATCACATCCATTGGTGGGAAGTCTCGAGACCAGTTACCACTCCCTATGTGCTGGTTAAGGATGTAGGAATAACAAGGGCTACAAAGTAAGGTTTTAATCTTTAATTTAATTTTTATTCATGCGAGGCAAGATTTTTGTGATTATAACTCTTCTTCTCATGGCTGCTTTGATGGTATACAATGCTTCCTCCAGGGAAAAACGAATAGTGCTTGAAATAACCTTCAAAGCTGAAGGAGTTGAGTACATGGGATATGAGCTTATCAACAACACGCTGGTGTTTAAGTTTAAGAGAGAGGACGATCTTATACTTCCAGTTATCAAGAAAATGAGGGTGAAAACTGATGAAAGATTTGACATTAATGAGATAAGGGGCGTGGAAGTTGTTATAATTCACGGAAATAATACAACGATTAGGAAGGCAAAGCTGGTGGTGATAGAGGATGGAGATGCGATCTATGAGGTTGAAGAACACTGAATTATTTAAATACTCAATACATCCAAAATGTTAGGGTGGTCTAATGGACATTGAAAAGCTTATCGAAGCTGGGAAGATAGCCAAAAAAGTGCGAGAAGAAGCAATTAAGATGGCCAAACCCGGTGTCTCTCTCTTAGAGATTGCAGAAAAAGTTGAGAGCATGATAAATGAGCTCGGCGGAAAACCGGCTTTTCCAGTAAATCTTTCCTTAAATGAGATTGCAGCCCACTACACGCCTTATAAGGGGGACGAAACAACCCTAAAAGAGGGAGACTATCTGAAGATAGACATTGGGGTTCACATAGACGGCTATATAGCTGATACTGCCGTAACAGTTAAGGTTGGAAGTGATATGGATGAGCTCATGGAAGCAGCTAAAGAAGCTCTTAATGCTGCAATAAGCGTTGCAAAAGCGGGTGTTGAAATAAAAGAACTTGGGAGAGCTATAGAAAACGAAATTAGAAAAAGAGGTTTCAATCCAATAGTCAACCTAACTGGGCACAAGATAGAGAGGTATAAGCTTCATGCTGGAATCAGTATCCCCAACATCTACAGGCCTCATGATAACTATGTTCTCAAGGAGGGGGATGTTTTTGCAATAGAGCCTTTTGCAACGACTGGAGCTGGCCAAGTCATAGAAGTTCCCCCAACTCTCATATACATGTACGTTAGGGATGCTCCCGTCAGGATGGCTCAAGCAAGATTCTTACTTGCAAAGATAAAAAGAGAGTACAGAACCCTTCCCTTTGCATATAGATGGCTCCAGGGTGAGATGCCTGAGGGACAATTAAAACTTGCACTAAGAAGCCTAGAAAAATCTGGAGCCCTTTACGGATATCCAGTTCTGAAGGAAATTAGAAATGGAATTGTAACTCAGTTTGAGCACACTATAATAGTGGAGAAGGACTCGGTTATTGTAACTACTGAATAGTTACTCTTTCTTTTTTAATTTTCCTCGGCAGGTGGCGCCGGGGCGGGGATTTGAACCCCGGTGGGCAAACGCCCACGGGATCTCGAGTCCCGCGCCTTCCCTGGCTAGGCTACCCCGGCCCAAAACTATACCATCTCTAATGTCTTATAAACCTTTGTTCTCAACTAAGTGAGGGATGAAAAATGGCATTCCTTAAAGTTGTTCCATTAGAAAAGGCATTAGAGGTTGTGCTATCTTTCGATATTTCACCAGGAGTTGAAGAGGTTGAGCTTGAAAATGCTCTTGGAAGGATAGTTGCGGAAGATATATTTTCTCCTCTTGATGTTCCCCCTTTTGACAGGGCAACAGTGGATGGATATGCCGTTAGGGCAGAAGACACATTCATGGCCAGCGAGGCTAGTCCAGTAGAGCTCAGGATTGTTGGGGAAATCCATGCAGGAGAGACTCCAAAAATAGAGCTCCATAAAGGTGAAACCGCTTACATATCAACGGGTGCAATGCTTCCGAATGGGGCTGATGCTGTAATTCAGTTTGAGGACGTCGAGAGGTTCGATGATCGGATTAGAATATATAAGCCAGCATATCCTGGTCTCGGTGTTATGAAAAAAGGTGCAGACATAGAAAAAGGAAGGCTGCTAGTGAAGAAAGGAACGAGGCTAACATTTAAGGAAACGGCTCTTCTTTCTGCTGTTGGCATTTCGAGGATCAAGGTGTTCAGGAGAATTAGAGTTGGAATAATAAGTACTGGGAATGAGGTCATTTTGCCAGGAAGTGAGCTAAAACCTGGTCAGATATATGATATCAATGGTAGAGCCCTTGCGGATGCTGTAAGAGAGCTGGGGGGAGAGGGGATATTTATAGGGATAGCAAAGGATGATAGGGATAGCCTTAAAGATCTAATTAGAAAAGCCATAATGCTATCAGACATAATAGTTCTAAGCGGAGGGGCCAGTGGAGGAATGAGAGATTTAACGGCTTCGGTCATAGAGGAACTAGGAGAAATCAAAATCCACGGCATAGCAATTCAGCCAGGGAAGCCAACCATAATAGGATTGGTAGAAGGAAAACCAATATTTGGCCTTCCGGGATACCCGACAAGTTGCCTCACAAACTTCACTCTTCTTGTTGCTCCGTTAATACTAAAAGCGTATGGTAGAGAAGGAAGAATAAAGAAAGTGAGAGCAAGACTTAAGCATAAGGTTTTCTCTGTTAAGGGTAGGAGGCAGTTCCTCCCAGTAAAGCTTCAAGGGGATGTTGCAATTCCAATTCTAAAGGGAAGCGGTGCGGTAACAAGCTTTGTAGATGCTGATGGGTTCATAGAGATTCCAGAAAACGTCGAAAGTCTTGAAGAGGGGGAAGAGGTCGAAGTTACACTCTTTTCCTTTTAGCTAAACCTTATTAACTTAACGAGAAAACAGATAAGAGGGAGAAAGGATGAAAGTAAAGGTAAAGTACTTGGCGAGGTTCAGAACATTAGCTGGGATAGATGAGGAGATTATTGAGCTTCCAGAGGGAGCCACAGTTAAGGATTTAATTGAGGAAGTTAAAAAAAGGCATGAGAAGTTTAAGAAAGAAGTTTTTGGAGAAGGTTTTGACGAGGATGCTGATGCTAACATAGCAGTTAATGGCAGGTATGTAAGCTGGGACGAAAAATTGAAAGATGGTGATGTGGTTGGGATATTTCCGCCAGTAAGTGGTGGCTGACTCTTGCCTGAAGGGGAAGTAACTCGGGTGGAAGGTGATATAGATGGCCAGAGTGACTGTTAAGGTTTTTGCAACTTTGATCGAGATAATTGGAAAGAGAATTTTTGAGGAGGAAGCATCAACTGTTAAAGAGTTACTCGAGAAGATATATTCCCAGTACCCGAAGGTTAAGGAAGAGCTTGAGGAGGGGTATATGATTCTAATTAACGGTCACAATATAGAGCACCTTCAAGGTCTAGAAACACCTTTAAAGGATGGAGACGTTGTTAGTATATTCCCACCTGCTGGAGGCGGTTGAATGGAGTTTCATCTCTGGGGTGCTAAGGTTACAATAGAGCCAAAACCTGATCTGAAATACCTCTACATAGAGATCACGAACCGTTGCAACCTTAAATGTGAAATGTGTTTCAAGCAATATTGGGAAGATGAAGAAGGAGACATGGACTGGGATCTCTTCTTGAAGATTCTAGATGATGCAGAGGAATTCCCTGAACTTAAAATGATATACTTTGGAGGTATTGGAGAGCCTGCGGTACATCCAAGGTTTATGGACATGGTTAGGGAAGTTAAAAGAAGAGGTTTTGCCCTTGGAATGAGTTCTAATGGTGTTCTTCTAACAGAAAGAATGCTCGAAGAGTTCGTGAAGCTCGGTGTTGACTTAATATACTTCTCTATGGACGCTATACCCACGGCTTCTGACATAATAAAATTCGGACATGTAACGTCAAAAATTGTTGAAAACAGAATAAAAAAGCTGGTAGAGCTAAAGAAGGAGTATGGAACCGAGAAACCGGTCATTGGCGTAGAAGTTGTTGCAAGTAAGGAAAATTACAAGCAACTGCCTGATATGGCGCTATATCTAAGGAAACTTGGCGTGGACTCAATGCTAGTATCAAACATGATCCCAATGACAAAAGAACAAGCAAAACTCATCGTTTATGATGGAAGTGTTGATATGGATCCAATAGTTAGAGAGCTTCAAAGGATAGCAAGTGGCGGGCCTTTTATGAAAATTGCCGAATTTAAATTAAGAACTGAAAGGTATTGTGAGTTTGTTGAGAACAACGTAGCAGTAGTCAGGTGGGATGGAGAAGTTTTCCCATGCTACAGGTTCCTTCACACATATCCTGAAGTCATCTTTGGACGAGAAAAGAAAGTCATTGCCCACTCTTTTGGAAACGTTAGGAAAAAGAGTCTGAAAGACATATGGATGAGCAGAGAGTTTGTTTGGTTCCGATTTACAGTAAAGGCATCAGCATACCCCTCCTGCATTGACTGTCCACTAAATGATTCGTGCTCCTTTGTCCTAGACACGAGACAAGACTGCTGGGGAAATTCACCAAGCTGTGGTGATTGTTTATGGGGAAGAAGGATAGTTCTGTGCCCAATCCCGACAGAGTACATGGGGAAGTTCTTATAACCATAACAGTTCCACGAGAACTGTTTAAGAAGCTCAAGAGCATTGATATTGAGAGAGTTATAAGAGAAAATATTCCAAAGGTTGAAGAAACTTTCGTTGCTGAGTACATAGAGCATTTAGTTAAAAAGAGAGAAAGGTTGGAAGAGAAGCTCCACGAAATGGAAAAGAGTCTAGCAAGAATCGAAGAATTTTACAAGAAAGCGTTAAGTGACAATGAACTCATGAAGCTAGAGCGGAACAGGCTTAGGGAGGAAAATAAAATCCTAAAGAGGGAACTTATGCTAAAAAGATCTAGATAACCTTGGATTATACTCGAGCACTATCTCTCCATTTTTAAATACCCTTACGGTTCCACTTTCAGAAAGTGTTACAGCTATTGCTTTAGTTATTTTTGTTATAGCGGCTGCGGCCAAGTGTCTACTTCCTAGCCCCTGGGGGATCGTTACGTCTAAACTTTTAGGATCAACATCTAGATATCTTCCAGCACTCAAAATTCTACCCTTTGAGGTTATTATAAAGGCTCCATCTAGAAAGGAAAACTCCTTTATTATTGGCTTGATTTTAGGATCCAAGATGTTTAAATTGTGGGCCTTGAACGGATTTGGAACTATTTGATGAGAATGTTTCATAACTTCTTTCGTGTCCCCTATAACGAATATCGTTCCAACGGGCTTTCCTTCTCTCCCTTCTATACTTAGCTCGATTGCTATTTCTAATACCCTCTCAACTATACCCTCATACCTCTCAAAAATTTCATTTGATATCAAACTTTTCTCTTCAACTTTTTTAACACCTATAGAGTCTTTTGTCACATATACAAGGATCTCCCCCTTACTTATAACTCCCTGACCTTTGAGAAATGCTGCGACTAAGTTTAGTAGGTTGTCAATTCCAATGGAGAGAGGCAACGGAAGCTTTTTGATCCCTTGATCTCCCACCTCAAAATCTCCTCCAACAACAACTATCTGACCTCTAAAATCAGCATTTATATCTTCAAAGGGAGGGTGGACTAACACGAGAGCTTTAGCATTAAGCTCTTCTGCAAGCTCTTTTGCTTTTTTTAAAAGTATGTAGTACGTTTCCACTTCTT
The DNA here is from genome assembly GCF_000263735.1 of Pyrococcus sp. ST04. Taxonomy (NCBI): domain Archaea; kingdom Methanobacteriati; phylum Methanobacteriota; class Thermococci; order Thermococcales; family Thermococcaceae; genus Pyrococcus; species Pyrococcus sp. ST04. Next base: position 1,060,619 of record NC_017946.1, read on the forward strand.
GCACCATCAATAATTTTTCAGTGTAACTTTATAAGGATTTGCTGAGCTTACTAATCTTGGTTGGTCAAAATGAAGGTAATAGTAGCTATAACTGGAGCAAGTGGTGCGATCTATGGAATTGAACTTATTAAAACATTAAAAAAACTTGGACATGAAGTTATAGTTTTAGCATCTGAAACTGGTAAAAGAGTTGCTAAATTTGAAACGGGGGTGGATATAGTTCCAGATTTTGAAGAAAATGATTTATTTGCTCCAATAGCTTCAGGTTCCCACCCCTTCGATGCCGTTGTGATAGCTCCATGTTCTATGAAAACACTATCGGCTATTGCAAATGGTTTCTCCTATAATCTAATAACACGGGTTGCAGATGTTGCGCTCAAGGAGCAGAGAAAACTTGTGTTACTTATAAGGGAGACCCCACTTAACTTGGTGCATCTCCAAAACATGTTGAAGGTTGCCCAAGCTGGTGGCATCATTATGCCAGCATCTCCAGCGTTTTATATTAAACCTAAAACACTAGACGACATGGTAAAGTTTATAATTGGGAAAATCCTCGACATATTGGGAATTACACATAATATCTATCCTAGATGGGGGATGAAAAATGCCGAACATCCAGCTAGATGATTTAGATAGAGCAATATTAAAATTGTTAAAAGGTGATGCGAGGCTCACAATCGCGGAAATTAGTAATAAGCTTGGTAAACCCGAGTCAACTGTTCACTTTAGAATCAAAAAATTGCAGGAAAGGGGAATCATAGGAAAATATACAATAATACTTGGAGAACCTTTAAAGCCCAAATATTTGGCCTTTATAATCTTGGAAGTTGGAAGACCCATTATAGAGGACTTTTTAGAAAGATACGTTGAGTACATAACTAAGACTCTCTCCGCTTTACCTGGAGTGCTCTTCGTTGCAAAGAGTGGCTCTGATAAAATAATTGCTCTAGTGGGAAAAAACGAGAAAGATGAATTAATGAGGTTTATAGAGGACAATATAAAGAGTATCCCAACCCTAAAAAACGTAATCGTCCTTCCAATTTCAGAAATCCAGAAAGGAGATGATGTAGCAGGGTTCTTAGCGGAGGTTTAAATTATGGAAATCGAGGTAAAATTTAGGGTGGATCTAGATAAAATAAAGGAGAAGTTAGAATCCCTTGGAGTCATATTTTCACATTTTGAAGATCAGGAAGATGTCTATTTTAGGGTTCCTAGACCAAAGCTTTTGAGAGTTAGAGCGATTCACAATATGAAAAAGTACTACATAACATATAAGGAGATAATGGACGAAAGAAATGAGGAGTTCTATGAGGTAGAATTCGAAGTTGGGAACTTTAATAAGGCGTTGGAAATGTTCAAGAGACTTGGATTTGAAGTTGAGGCTGTAATAAAGAAAAAGAGATGGGTCTACAAGCTGAATGACATAACATTTGAACTGAACAGGGTCGAAAAAGCTGGAGACTTTCTTGACATTGAGGTTATTGCAGAAAATCCTGAAGAAGCAAAAAAGAAAATATGGGAAGTCGCAAGGAAGCTTGGCCTCAGTAAAGAGGATGTAGAGCCAAGACTCTATATAGAGCTCATCAGCGGGTAATCTTCACTTGCTTCATTAGTTCAAGAGGTTCAGGATGCTTTTCGAAGTACTTCCTTATTGGCTCTAGGAGATCTATTAAGTACTCGGCTACTGCATTCTTCAAATCTAACGGGTGAAGCTTTCCTTCAGCAAAATCCTTCTTAAGTTCCTCGAAAGTTGTGTAAGTTACATCCCCTCCAAACTTCGCCGGCCTGTGGATTGTAAATTCCGTAGGCTCCTCTCTGAATATTATGTACTCTGCCCAGTCAAGTACCGGGTTGTACCTAACCTCTTTCGCCGGGCAGAAAGCTTTTCTAAGCTTCTGCTTTATCTCTTCTGGAGTATCGTGGATGAAAACTGCTGAGTAGGGTTTTGATTTACTCATCTTCATCTGTGCCTTTATCTCCTTGAACTCTTCTTCGCTTTCAATAGGCCACTTTGGAGGTTCCTGAAGTCCAAGGAGCAAATGATGATGAACTGCAACAGGTTTTAACTTCTCCCCATTGTGCATTATCGGATGGTACCTAAGCTTCTGGGCAACTTCAATGGCTATTACGTGAGCTTTTCTCTGATCCATTCCGGCATGTGCTATGGTAACCCCCTGGTAGAAGATGTCGGCAACTTGCATCATTGGATAGATCAACTTTGCGAAGTCTATAGCCTCTCCCATCTGTCTTCCCATTATAGTTATTGACCTCATGACTCTGCTCAGGGTGACATTCTTTGAGATGTCAATTACAGTTTGCCAGTAGTCCCCTTTCTCGAGAATTTCACTGGCAAGGACAAACTCAACTTTCTTGGGATCTCCTCCCATGACCTCAATGCTCTTTTCCATTCCAACCTTGAAGTACTTCAACGCAACCTCTTGAATGACATCGAGATCTCCGCCCAACTTATCGTTTATCCAGCTGTGCCAATCTGCTAGAAATACTCTTGTTTTTATTCCTGCCTTTTGAAAGTCAGCTATCTTAGCCCCCGCCATTAGTCCAGTTCCAAGATGAATGTAACCGCTTATTTCAAATCCTATGTAATGTTGTAGAGGAGCGCCCACCTCAAAGAGATACCTCAAATTTTCAACCGTTAAGACTTCCTCCGTTGGCTTCTTCAACACGAGATTTATTCTTTCTTCAATGTCCATACACACCACCAGCTTCATAAAGGATTATACATTTAAGGAATTTTCGAGATGATGAGCCCTTGCACTGCTGAAGGGTGATGAAGCTGGACCACGGCTGAATTGCATTCTCTCTTCATATAAGCAAAATGACACCTGTTATTATTAGCAAAACTCCAATAACTGATCTAACAGTGATTTCCTCTCCTAGGAATATCCATGCCAATAGAACAGCAAGAGCCACACTCATCCTGTCTATTGGAGCAACTATGGAGACTTTTCCAAGTTTTATTGCTTTAAAGTAGAAGAACCACGATAGCGCTCCGGCCAGTCCTGAAAGGGTGAGAAAAATTAGTTCTCTAGTAGGTGGAGTTGTGATGTTTTTCCTACCTACACTCACTGCAAAGAGGAAAATTGTCATTATCAAGGCTCTTATAGCTGATCCTACTTCTGGAGAAGTATTCTTGAGGCCTAACTTTCCAAAAATTGGAACAAGAGAAGCAAAGAATGCAGAAAGAAGGGCGTATCCTATATAATTCATCCTTGGGCCTCCTTTATTGCCTCCTTAACAACTCTCTCCGCCCTCTTCATTAGTTCTTCTGCTCTCTCTCTTGTATGAGCCTCTAGCGTTATCCTCATTATAGGCTCAGTTCCACTAGGCCTGAAAAGAATCCACCAATCCGAGTTCTCAATTCTTATTCCATCGATGTCTATTAACTTCTCATACTCAAATTCCTTTAACACCCTCTCCGCTATAATCTCCATGGCCCTTTTCTTGAACTCATTTGGACACGGAATTTTTGCTCTTAAAGTTACATACCTAGGAACTTCCTTGGCGAGTTCACTTATAGGGCCTAACCGGTCTATCATTTCAACAACTAAGGCTCCGGCGAAAATTCCATCCGGCGTGAGATTCCATTGAGGCATTATCCATGTTCCACTTGGCTCCCCTCCAAAGATGCCCCCATGTTTTTTCAGCTCTTCAGCAACCGCAACATCACCAACCTTTGTCCTAACGACTTCCCCTCCAAAAGGCCTTACATAGTCGTCTAGAGCAAATCCGGCATCAACCGTCGTTACTATCTTTCCTTTTCCGAACTTTTTGAGCATATAACCTGCTATGAGGGAGAGCGTGACTTCATACTCAACGAAGTTTCCTGCATCGTCAACAACTCCAATTCTATCCGCATCCCCATCATGGGCTATTCCAAGGTCGGCATTCATAGCTTTGACGACTTTTGAGAGCATTGCAAGACTCTTGGCGTTTGGTTCGAGCTCTCTAATAAAGAAGCCACTTGGATGGGAGTTCAAGCCTATGACCCTATTTCCGAGTTCTCTTTGGAGATAGGGGCTTAGAATTGAACCGGCTCCATTTCCAGTATCGACAACAATTGTGTACGAGTTTTCGAGGTGAATGTTCTTTAGAACTTCATTTATGTACTCTCTTTTTGGATCTTCCTCTCTTAATTTTCCAATTTCATTCCATGCAACTTTCTTGAACTTTCCTGAATCTATTATCTCCTCCAACTTTCTCTCTTTCTCTTGCGTGTATGCCATACCATCCTTGTCCCAAACTTTTATTCCATTATATTCGGGGGGATTATGAGAGGCTGTAATCGTAACTCCCGCGTCAGCATCATAGAGTTTTATCGCGAATCCAGTTAATGGCGTTGGGGCCAGACCTATATCAATAACATCGATTCCCGTGGATAGTAGGCCACTTATTACAGCATTTTTTAGCATTTCACTGCTTGTCCTTGTATCAACTCCCACCACAACTGTTCCTTCTCCAAGATAACTTCCCAAGGCAAGGCCGACCTTCAAGGCAAGTTCGGGTGTCAGCTTCTCATTAACAACTTCTCTTATTCCACTAGTTCCAAAGTACTTCCCCACCGAGAACACCCCCCGATTATTTCACAATTTTAAAATATCTCTTTTAACTTTAGCTAGAGATTTAGCCCTTTTGAGGGAAACAGGGTTTTCTGTTACTCCTCCCTCCTTAACCCACGTCCCTACTATTATACCGTCTGAATACCTTAGGAAAATTCCTATGTTATCTAAAGTAACCCCAGAGCCAACAACTACCGGAACATCAATAAGGTTCTTTGCTCTCCTTACCACCTCTATGTCTGGTGGACTGCCAGTTCTTGCTCCAGTTATAATAACGGCATCAGCTCCTCCTCTTTCTACAGTGTCCAAAAGGGAATCTTCGAAGCTGGAGAAGTGAACTGCATGCTTAACATGAACATCCGCAAGGATCAAGATATTAGCCGGTAATTTTGACTTCAGAAGTGCAAGATCTCGTGCACATCCTTCTATTATACCTTGGTCGGTAAAGGCGACTCCAGTAAGTACGTTTACTCTTATGAAGTCAGCTCTAACGGCATATGCTATTGAGTAAGCAGCAATACAATCATTTCTTAAAACATTAATCCCAAGCGGTATTGATATTTCTCTTTTCACTTCTCTTGCAACTATAGAAAACGCGGCCAGGGTTTCTTTTCCAATAGTTTTTCCAAAAGGGTAATCCATGTAATTTTCGACAATCACACCATCGAATCCCGCCTCTTCGTACGTCTTTGCATCTTTAATGGCTCTTTCAATGACTTCCTCAAGATTTCCTGAATACCTGGGGGATCCAGGGAGAGGCCCGAGGTGAACTACTCCTATTAAAGGCTTATTTTTGAATTCCATGATTAGGGTTAATAAGCGGTTCCTCTGTAAAATTTTTCGGTGGTTAAGATGATAGATGCTCACGCTCATATTGAATTCTTCAAAAAGAACCATGTTGAGATAGTTAATGAAGCGAGGGAAAAATTAAGGGCCATAGTTGATTCAATAACTGAGTACAGGAAAGTTCACGTGTGGAAAAGTTGGGAGATTCTAAAACCCTACTTTGGTTTTCTCTTCCCTACACTAGGATATCACCCTAATGAAGCTAAAAGAGGAAACTGGGAGAAAGTTGAGAAAGTGGAGGAATTTATAATCAAGCACAAAGATGATATATTTGCAATTGGGGAGATAGGACTTGACTACTACCATGCGAAGACCCTTGAAGAAAGGAGAAACCAGGAAAAAATCTTCAGGCATTTTCTTGAACTTGCTCAGGAGCTAAAATTACCCGTAGTTGTACATGCCAGGGATGCAGAAGGAGAAGCGCTCAGAATAATCAGCGAATACGATGTTAAAGCATACTTTCACTCCTATACTGGAGACGTTGAAACTGCTAAGGAAATAATAGATCACGGTCATGTTATAGGGATAGTTACTGGAATCGTCTTTATTCCAGAAGTTAGAAAGGTAGCTGAAGCAATCGAAATTGATTATCTTTTAGGAGAGACAGACTCCCCTTATATGAGTCCATATAAGGGAGTCAAAAATAAGCCATGGTACGTTGAAGTTGTTGTCAAGGAGCTAGCAAAGATAAAGAATGTTTCGATATATGAAATAGAGAGGATACTAGAGAAAAATACAATTGAATTCTTTTCGCTTCCTTTATAACGAATTTCAAACTTATTCTTTTCTTTTTTCGGACAAAATTCTTTTAAAGGCATTTTTCAAAAATTAGGTTGGCCTAATAATATTGGGAGGTGCCTAATTTGTATGTGCCACTGACAGCACTAAATGAAGGGGAGGCAGGTGTGGTCATTGACATCCGAGGAGGCCCAAATGCTAGGGCTAAATTGATAGCGATGGGCATAGCTCCCGGAGTAACAATTAGGGTCATTAAGGGTAGGGGACCAGGCCCGATGATAGTCGCTGTTGGCTCTTCTAGAATAGCCCTTGGATGGGGAATAGCAAACAAAATACTTGTCAGGAGGGTGTGAACATGCTTAAGACAATAGCATTAGTTGGGAATCCAAACGTTGGAAAGACCACAATATTCAATGCCCTCACTGGACTAAGGCAGCATGTGGGCAACTGGCCAGGCGTCACTGTTGAGAAGAAGGAGGGAATATTTGAGTATAAGGGCAGGGAGTTTCTAGTGGTTGACCTGCCAGGAATATATTCAATGACTGCTCACAGTGTTGATGAGCTAATAGCCAGAAATTTCATTCTAGAGGGGAATGCAGATGTAATTGTCGATATAGTTGACTCCACTTGTCTGATGAGGAACCTTTTCCTTACACTGGAGCTCTTTGAAATGGGGGCAAAGAACGTTGTGATAGCATTAAACAAGTTCGATCTTATAAAGAAGAAAGGGGTTGAAATTGATATCAAAGCTATGGAGAAAGCCCTAGGGGTTCCTGTTGTTCCAACTAACGCGAAGAGTGGAGAAGGGCTGGAGGAACTTAAGAGAACGATAGTCATGATGGCAGACGGGAAGATAACGACGAATCCAATCGTAGTTAAGTATGATGACGACATAGAGAGGGAAATACAGCACGTTTCTGAAGTACTCGAAGGAACACCGTTAGCAGAGAAGTATCCAGTAAGGTGGCTTGCTATAAAGCTCCTCCAAAGAGACGAGGAAGTGATAAAGCTGGTACTAAAGTATCTTGGACAATCTAAGATGGATGAAATACTAAAGCATATAGGGGAGCTTGAAGAGAAGTACAAGAGGTCATTGGATATAGTTATGGCGAGTCAAAAGTATGAGTTCCTTGAGCAGCTGTTGAGAAAATTTGTGAGGCATCCCGCTGAAATAAGAGAAACATTGAGTGACCAGTTGGATAAACTCTTAACGCATCCCGTTTATGGAATAATATCAATGCTCATAGTGTTTTATCTACTCTTCCAGTTTGTGTTTACCCTGGGAGGACCTCTTCAGGAGTGGCTTGACTCTGCATTTTCATGGCTTGGAGAGGCAATAGCCCCCCATATAACTAATGAAACTTTGAGAGGGCTAATAGTGGATGGAGTAATCGGCGGAGTTGGAGCAGTGCTCAGCTTCTTCCCATTGGTATTCCTCCTCTTCGTGGGCATGTCAATACTTGAAGACACAGGATATATGGCCAGAATTGCGGCTATGATGGAGAGGTTCCTTAGGATATTCAATCTTCCGGGAAAGGCCATAATTCCAATGGTACTGGCATTTGGATGTAATGTTCCAGCAATCATGGCCACAAGGACATTAGAGAATGAAAGAGACAGAATATTGACAATGCTAGTTAATCCCCTAGTTCCATGCGTCGCGAGGATGGTCGTAATAACTTTCCTCGCAGATACATTCTTCCCGGACAAAGCAGCACTAGTTGCGATAAGCATTTATGCAATAGCGATAGCCCTAGCCTTAATCTCAGCTCTAATCCTCGGAAAGTTCTTTATAAAAGGTGAGGAAAGTCCGTTCATAATAGAACTTCCAGACTACTCAATACCATCATGGAAGACCGTTATAATCCATTCCTGGGAGAGGAGCAAAGAGTTCCTTAGAAAGGCAGCAACCGTGATACTGCTCGGTTCAATAGCCATATGGTACTTGTCCTCTTATCCCCAACCAGTTGGGACTGGACTAAGCTACGCTGAAAGGCTAGGAAAAGCTCTCGAACCAATAGCCAAGCTGATGGGACTGGACTGGAAGGCAGCTGTTAGTTTAATCTTCGGTATAATAGCGAAGGAAAATGTGATAGCAACATACAGTGTAATTTACGGCGTTGGAGAAGAATCTCTGGCAGGAGCTATGGTTCACGCAATGACGCCCTTGCAGGCATATGTACTCGCCCTAGTTACTACTCTATATCTCCCTTGCATAGCCACACTAGCAGCAATAAGGGCTGAAGGGGGAACCAAGTGGATGAGTGTGGCTGCATTGTACAACTTAACACTGGCCACAATCGTCGGGATTATAGCATATGCCATAGGCTCGGTGATATGAATGGGAAAGTTTGAACAGATATTAGATCTCCTTCGAAATGGAACTTACACAATTGAGGAGCTAGCAAAGAAATCTGGCTTATCTAAAGAGGAAGTTGAAGGAATACTAGAAATACTCAAGAGCATGGGATACCTAAAAGAAGTTGAAGCACCAAGCTGTGAGTTATGCCCATTAAAGAAAGTCTGCCCAGGGAAGTGCGTCCGCTCAGGAATTAAAGCTTATGTTCCGACATTTGAAATTTAACCTCTTTTTTAGCCCCTTTTATTTTAATACTCTCAATAAACAATTCTTCATGATTTCCAAATGTTTTACTAGACCTTTTTAGAACGACCTCAACCTCGGGCTTTTCATCTGGGAAAAATTCGGATACTCCAGAAATTTCCCTAGTAGTTGCGTTAAATTTTACAATAATTATATCTCCCCTTTCTTCTTCTTTAACGTTCTCAATGGTATTTGGAATGAGAAAAGGTAACTCAGCTATCAACTCGGCATCTACAACTTCATTTTTTGGTATATATAGGACAACTTCCTCTGGGATATAAGGTGATTCACTATAAAACGCTAGTAATATACTGTCTCCCTTTAATCTCGCCTCACCGACACTTTCCTTCCCCTTCATTATTGTTATTTCTACATTTCCTTCAGACACCTCGTGAATTTTCAGGAGAGTGTTGACAAGCTTGTCTTCTTCAACTTTTACCCTTACCATATCCCATTCTCTTTTATACCGTAGAGGGAGCCTCTTCTTCGGCCATTCAAACACAAGTTGATATTTGGCCAACCCTCTTCACCCTCATTAATTATTTTACCATAACTAATTGTCTAATCAAGTGAAATTTACAAAATATGTGTTAATAAATTTTTTGCTTAATAAAAAATTGTTTCAAAACCTAGAAGACAAGAACTCATTGAGATTTATTCTTTGCTCAAGCCATTCCCGGACAAATCCAACAATAACTATTGGAACCCTTCTTAAGTCCTCTATAGTTTTTGCTCCTACTAAAAACATGGCATTTTTGATCTCTTCTGCATATCCTATGATAACTTTTTTAACCCCTTCAACATCCCCTTTCGCAGCTGGCTTAAGAACTGGGAGTGCAACTCCTACTAGCGTTGCACCCAGTGCGAGAGCTTTTGCCATAGTTATGCCATCCCTCATGCCACCACTAGCTATTATGGGGAGACTCGTCCAATACCTTACTTCTGCCAAACTTATTGCAGTTTTAATCCCCCAGTCCCAGAACCTCAGTGCTAACATCTTTCCAAACTCATCTTTTGCCCTGTAGTATTCCACACCACTCCAGCTCGTTCCACCAAGTCCACTTATGTCTATTGCATCGATCCCTATTGATTCCAGCTTTACAGCAACCTCCCTGGAAACTCCCGCTCCTGTTTCCTTTGCTATAACTGGATAATCAATGTTTGCCTTTATTTCGGCGAGGGCCTCAAGAACGCCAGAAAATGTTGTATCTCCCTCGGGCTGAACGCTCTCTTGCAAGGGGTTCATGTGGATAGCTATGGCATCGGCCTCAATTTTCTCTATCGCATACAAGACCTCCCTAATCCCATATCTCCTTTTTGCGTTCTTCCCAAATTGGGGAGCTCCAAGATTTCCTACTAAGAACACATTGGGAGCAACGTCCCTGACATAGTAACTTTCCCATGTCTCTGGGTTTTCAATCATAGCCCTCTGACTGCCAACACCGAAGGGAATGTTAAGTTCTTCAGCAGCTTGAGCCAGAGTTCTGTTGATCTTCCAAGCTATCTCCCCCTTTCTTGTTCCCCCCGTCATGCCGGTTATCATTATTGGATAGTCAAATTTTCTGCCAAGAAACTCAACACTTAAATCAACTTCATCCTTGTCGATCTCAGGGAGACTACTGTGTATTAGGAAAATATCTTCAAAGCCATTGGAAACATGCGCTTCAACGTTCCTTTTTAGGCAATGTTCTATATGCTCAAACTTTCGAAGAATAGTTCTATGGCCTTCCTCCAACCATCTCCCCTCCTTACAATTAAGAACAGATTTTTTGTAGTTAACATAGTTTATGTAGCATAAGGGTGGTGGACCGGGCGGGATTTGAACCCGCGGCCTCCGCCTTGCGAGGGCGGCGCTCTCCCAGGCTGAGCTACCGGCCCACTCCATTGGCTACCTCACAAGAGAGGTTTAAAAGTTTTTGGAGGGAACATTTAAAAAAGAAACATTCATAATGTACAGGGGACTGTAAAATGGTAGGAATAAAGTCATTTGGAGAAGCTATAAACTTTGTATTTTCTAATCCTAAATTAGTAATACTACCTTTAATAGTTCTATTGGCCTTTGCCCCAATTAGAGCATACCTACAAAAGGACATCTCATCAATATACCCTCTAGAAGAGCTCGAAAAGGGTTTAATGGTGGAGGAGTATGGAGCTGTTGGATCTGCATTTCTCCCTGAAAGCTTCCTCAAGAAACTGCTGTTTGTTTCACTTCTCCAACTCTTAATCAGCTCAGCTATTCAGTATGGAATAGTCTTGTACTCGGCTGAAGTTAGAAGAGGCAAGAATTTTAGCATATTGGACAGCCTAATTGTAGGATTTGAACATATAGCTCCAGCATTTTTGTTGAACATACTAATAATCCTGATAATTGCTCTCTTTGCAATTGTAGTTGCATTTCCTTTTCTGATAATAATTGGACTTGGTGTACTGGGAGATACTCATGGATTGGTAAGCATTGGTCTCCTCCTTTTGATGTTTGCTGAGCTGGTTTTCATTCCCTTCCTAGTTGGCATGACTTCAGTTGTATTTCCAGCCTACGTTCTGGAGGGTAGCATTGGGAAGGCAATCAAAGCAATGTTCATCCCTCTAAGGAAAAAACTATCGACGTATGGGTTTGGTCTTCTCCTGGTATTATCGGCAATAGCCCTCTTAGTTGCTGGAAGCATAGCCTATACGATGGTGTACTTGCTATCCCCAAACTTTGTTGGAATTCTGATTGGATTACTCCTTCAATCTCCTTTTGTGGCCCTTCTATTCGTCTTAACGAGTGTAGCTGGGTTAATATTTTATCAAAACCTAGTTGATGAAGTTAAGCTTTTAAGTGAGTCCTCTGGCATTATGCCAGATGTACGAACTTACTGAAGATTTAAAGCTCAGGAAGATTACAAAGTACGAACTCGATGGAGTGGATGAAAGAGACGACCTATTGGTTATTCCACCCTCTTCAAAAGCGGGGCCATGTGGAAATGGTTGTATATTCTGTTATCTCCTTCAAAATCCGCCAGACATGATATATAAAGTTCCGAGGCATGACACTTTAAACGACCCTGAGCTAGAGATGAGGATAAAATATGCTCGAGAAAATTATGATCTGTGGATTAGAGTTACTGATACATCCGGAAACGTAAGGTTTGATGAGAAGAGAATTGAAAGTCTTTACAAAGCTGGGCTTGACGAAATACAGATTTCCGTTCATACAACAAAAAAGGAAGTCAGAGTTAAATTAATGAGAAACAGGCATGCTGGGAAGCTTATAGATCTACTTCCCCTTGTAGCTGAGAATTTCAGAGTAATAGCTGATATAATACTCACTCCTGGATACAACGTTTGGGACATTGGAGAGATAATAGAAGACCTTGACAGAATGGGAATTCATGAGGTCAGGCTTTTCCCAGTAGGCGTTACGAAGTACAATAAATTTAACGTTCGTCCTCTAACCAAGGAAGAGCTGATCTTTGTCAAGGAGGTTGCTCTTCAGAAGGATAAAGAGCTCGATATAAAGGTTGTCATCCCTCCAATATTTTTGGCCCTCTTGGGGGAGTTTACTATTGGATTAAAACCATTTGACATTGAACCAACCATCCCAACATACATCTTCACGGGAGAACTTGCCTATCCAGAGATGAAGAGGCTCTTTCCAAAGATTAAGGTTGTAATGGTAAAAAATGAATTTTTCGGTGGCAATATTGGAACGGCTGGTCTTTTAACTGGTAGGGATGTGTTGAGGGAGGTATTAAAGCTTCCTGAAGTTGACATAGGACTTATAATACTTCCAGAACTCATGTTTTATGGAGACATGACACTTGACGGATGGAAAAGAAATGAGCTCTTTACAAAGATACTGGTTGAGAAGGGTTATATAGTTGAAACTGCCCTTGAACCTCAAGAGATACCTAAGATTATCAAGAACATATCCCTATGATGAAAGAGCTGTTAAATGATTCGATGATTAAAGGATGGCTGGCTGAGGGGAGCAAAAATGAGAAAGACTCCATACTATTCATATGTAGTTGGGGACCTCCCTGAAGGTTGCAAGTACTGTGTGAGGGGAGAGAAGCTGGTTCTCTTTGTAACGGGGGTTTGTCCAAGAAATTGCTTTTACTGCCCCCTTAGCCCTTGGAGAAGGAATGATGTGACCTATGCAAATGAAAGGCCTGTAAAAAGAATAGAGGATATATTTGAAGAAGCAAGAATACAGGAAGCAAAAGGAGCCGGAATTACTGGAGGTGACCCCCTCGCTAGGCTGTCAAGGACAGTGGAGTACATAAAGGCACTAAAAGAGGAGTTTGGGAAAAAGTTTCACATCCACTTATATACAACGGGAGTTCTAGCAGATGAGAAAGCTCTTGAAAGACTTTATGATGCAGGTCTCGATGAGATAAGATTCCACCCAGATTTATTTGAGCCAAACTCAAAATTCTTCCAGAGAGAAATTGAAAATCTAAAGAAAGCCTTTAATTTTGATTGGGATATCGGAGGAGAAGTCCCTGCGATTCCGGGATTTGAAGAGAGAATTAAGTGGTTTGCAAGTCTCTTAGACAGCTTGGGGGCAAAGTTTCTCAACATAAACGAGCTCGAATACAGCGAAACAAACCTCCGGAATCTTCTCTCCAGAGGGTACAAGCCAATTAGTGACGAGAGCTCTGCAATAAAAGGGAGCCTCGAGTCGGGACTAAGCATTCTTGAATGGGGCGAAAAGAACACATCCTTAAATTACCACCTCTGTACTGCAAAGCTCAAGGATGCTGTTCAACTTAGAAACAGGTTAAGAAGAATGGCAAAAAATGTGGCAAAGCCATACATGGAGATCACAGAAGATGGAACGTTAAGATTTGGAATAGCAGAATACGATGATCTTACAGAGCTTTATGAATTTTTAATTAAGGAGGCTGAGGTTCCAGAGGAGTGGCTCTATATAAACTGGGAGAAGAAGAGAATAGAAATGCCAGTAGAGGTTGCAGAAGAGCTTGCAGATGCAATTGAAGGGGATGTGAAATTCTACATAGTGGAGGAGTACCCGACGTGGGATAGAGTTGAAGTTGAAAGGATACCTCTCAATTAATTATTTAAATTCTTTAGGCTAGTCTAATTTTGGTGAGGTGAAGGTGGTTTCAAAAAGAGAAGAAGAGTACCTTGAAGTCATGTATCTCCTACAAAAAAATAAAGGAGTTATTAGGGTTAAGGACATAGCTAGAGTACTTAGAGTTAAACCTCCCAGCGTTGTTGATGCCCTAAAAAAGCTTGCCGAAAAGGGGCTAATTGAATATGAAAAATATGATAGGATATTATTAACCGAGGAAGGAAGGAAGATAGCTGAAGAAACATATTCAAAGCACCTATTGTTGACTGAATTCTTCACAAACGTTCTGGGCATACCTCCGGATATTGCCGAGGAAGATGCCTGCCAGTTTGAGCACTATGTTCATGACATAACCATACAGAGGATAAAAGAGTTCATATCATACATCCAGGAGAACTGTCCATATGTTCTGAAACAGTTCTTAAAAAAAGTAATGGAAGAATCAGAAGACTCCCGCAAGGTAGGCAAAGTATCCAACGAACACCAAGGCTAGAATATACATTAATGGGTGTACTTCTTTCCACCTTCCTGTGAATACCTTCAGTAAGGTGTAGCTGATGAAACCTACTCCAATACCGTCCGCTATTGAGTAAGTGAAGGGTATGGTTATCAAAACCAGGAATGCTGGAATTGCTTCTGTTGGGTCACTGAAATCAACTTCTTTAAAAGCGCTCATCATGTAGTAACCCACTATAACAAGGGCAGGGGCCGTTGCAAATGCTGGAATAGCTTTTGCAACTGGGGCTATAAACAGACCTATTGCTAGGAAGAGAAGACCAGTAACGACTGCAGTTAACCCTGTTCTTCCACCTTCCTCAATTCCAGCAGCACTCTCTATGTACGTTGTTACGGTTGAAGTACCGAGGATAGCACCAAAGGTTGTTCCTATTGCATCGGTAAGGAGAACCTTCTCTGCATCTGGTATCTTCCCCTCTTTAGTCAGGAACCCTGCCTTTGCGCTTAGTCCAGTTACGGTACCCAATGTGTCGAAGAAGTCAACCATGAAGAATGCAAACACAACTCCAAGGGCTCCAGCGTTTATCAGACCGTGCAAGTCAAGCTTCATAAACGTATAGCTTATCGTTGGCATTGAGAATATTTGCTCTGGTCTTGGAGCTACCCCCGTAATCCATCCTATTATACTGGTAGCGAGAATCGATATCAGCAATGCTCCCTTAATTCTGAGACCTATTAGAATTGCCGCAACGAACAGACCGAAGAGGAACAGCAATATTTCGGGTTTTGCAAGGGCTGGAGCGTTGAGGCCCGTAAACTGAAGAATTCCCTCTTTTGTAGTTGCAGCCGTTAATAGGCCAACGTCGTTAAGTCCAATGAACGTCAGGAAGAGACCGATTCCAGCACCAACGGCATATTTCTGACTTATTGGAATTGCATGAATTATAGCACTCCTGACCTTTGTTATGCTGAGGATAATGAATATTATACCTTCAACGAAGACAGCAGCAAGGGCTACTTTCCACCCGTATTTTGGCGCTACTGTGAAGGCAAAGTACGCGTTGAGACCCATTCCCGGAGCTAGTGCAAAAGGCTTCTTTGCGTAAACACCCATAAGTATTGTCGTTAAACCCGCGGCGAGTGCGGTCACTGCAACGAGTGAATCAAACGCGTCTTTGCCCATTGCATTACTCAGAATTGCTGGATTAACAAAGAGAATGTAAGCCATCGTCATGAACGTCGTTACACCGGCAAGAACTTCAGTTTTGAGATCAGTACCATATTTTTCAAACTCAAAATATCTCTCAATCCACCCCATCATGGCACCTCCAATTGCCTTTGTTTTGTCAAATGATGGCATATTTTTAAGATTTATTTTACAAATATATGTTAAAACTCAAAAGAATAGGAAGAAAATACAACTAATAAAAAGATTTATCCAGTTGCTCCCTTAAGTGCGTCCTTGCACGGACATTTCCTCTCTTTTGGAATTAAAGGAATTGCAGCAATTATTAGGGAAACTATTTCCTTAGTCTTTTTCTTCATTAGTTCAACGACTTCAGTATGGGTTAATTTCTGCTTACTTATTCCCGCCGCATAGTTTGTGACTATTGCAACGCTCGCATAGCACATCTCAAGTTCCCTGGCTAAAATCGCCTCTGGACACTGTGTCATTCCAACAACATCCCCACCAAGAATCTTGTATGCCCGAATTTCAGCTGCAGTTTCAAACCTTGGTCCCTCAGTGCATACGTAAGTTCCCCTAGGGTGATAGGGAAGGGCAAGGTTCTTTGCAGCTGTTATTAAAGCCCTCCTAATTTCTGGGCAGTAGGGCTCAGTAAAGTCAATGTGTGCAACAAACTTCCTATCATGAGGACTATCCTCCCCATCATAGAAAGTTCTCGGCCTTGATACTGTGAAATCCATAAGCTGATCAAGAATAACGAAATCTCCTGGTCTCATATTTGGATTCAGTGAACCTACTGCAGATGTTGCTATTATCCTCTCAACCCCAAGCTCATAAAGGGCCCAAATATTGGCTCTATAATTTATCTTGTGAGGAGGAATTGAGTGTCCTTTTCCATGTCTTGCTAAAAACGCAACTTCCTCATCTCCTACTTTTCCAATGGACACTAGCACATCACCGTAGGGAGTCTTTACTGTTTTCTCTTTCTTCTCTTCTGCTGGAAAGTCATAAACTCCAGACCCACCTATAACGGCTACTCTAGGCATTATATCACCAACTATACTTATGCGGAACTGTTTTAAAATCGTCCTAATGAGATGACAATGGGTGGGCCGGTAGTTTAGCCAGGACAGAACGCCGCCCTCCGGAGGCGGAGGTCCCGGGTTCAAATCCCGGCCGGCCCGCTAGAACAATTTTTGGGGCTAACAAGCATGATCCTGTGGAAAGATGGAAAACTGGGACTTCCAATAAAGGAAGCCATAAAAATAGTCCCAGAACTAGCTTATTATGTTGATGATAAGGGAAGGCTAGACTTTTCTAACAGGCAGGCAAGGATCTTATATAACAAGGCTATTGCAAGAGCCTTATTCGGCCTTGAACTTGAGTATCACCCAAAAGGTCTCGTAACAACTCCAATTTCCAGGTACATATTTCTAAAAACCTTTCTAAAGGGGGGAGAAAAAGTTCTTGAAATCGGAACCGGACATACAGCCCTAATGGCCCTCTTAGCTGAAAAGATATTTGGGTGTGATGTGACTGCAACTGAAATAGACGATGAGTTCTTTGAATATGCCCTGAAGAACATTAAAAGGAACAAAGCTGGTGTCAAATTAGTAAAAAGTCATGGAGAAATAATAAAAGGCCTAATTAGCGAGAGGTTTGACGTAATATTTTCAGCCCCTCCATACTATGACAGGCAGAAAGGAAACGTTCTCACTGAAGGGGAAGCAATAGGGGGAGGGGAATATGGGGAGGGATTCTCCATTAGGCTAATAGAAGAAGCTATTGATTATCTCAATCCAGGGGGCAAAGTTGCACTCTTCCTCCCAGATAAGGAAAGTCTGTTAGAAAAGATAAAGAATAAGGCCGAGGAGATTGGGTACTCTATTAGAGATATAAGGTTCAGAGTAGGGACAAGGTGGAGACACAGTTTAATCCTTAAACTTTAGCAATGGATCGCTATTAAGCACTATGTACTCTGCAACAAACCCTGGTTCGAGCTTTCCTAAGCCCCCAGCAAGTGAAACCTCTGCAGAACCTGCGGTATAGTAGTGAAGGGCCCCCTCAACACTAACTTTTTCCTCCCTTGTATACTCAAATAGCTCAACCTTTCCCTCTCCTCTCTTTACTGCTGCCTCAACTGTCAACCATGGGTCTGCAGGCTCAATTGGAGAGTCTGTGCTAAATCCTATCGGAGCGTACTTAGAAAGTGTTTTAAATCTATATACAAGCCTAGCTCTTTTCTCTCCCACCCTCTTAACAACCCACCAGTCGCTTATTATAAAGTGGGGTTGCACAGACAGTCTAACGTTTAGCTCCTTTATTCTTTCCAACTGATCATCCCTTACAACAGAAGCGTGCTCAACTCTTCCTGCGAAGTTCGTCTCTTCAAAAGCATCGAGCACAACGTCCAGTGCTCCATCACCAATAGCATGAACCGCAACATCTAACTTGAGGAGCTTTGCTCTCTCAATAATATCAGCCAGCTCCTCCTTTGTAGAAACGAGCTCACCAGAAGTTGAGGGATCATCTGAATAGGTTTCACTTAAAAGGGCAGTTCTTGCTCCGAGGCTTCCATCTGCGAACAGCTTAACTCCCCAGATTCTCAATTTTTTCCCTTCAAACCTTCCGAAGTTCATCTCCTCAAGCCACTCTAGTAACTCTGGATTTAAGTAAGCGAAAACGTTGATTTTAAGTTTTCCATCTCTATCAAGTTGGAAGAGAGCCTTTAATGCCTTCTCACCTACGCTCATGAAATCTACAGACAGAACACCCAGCTCTATTAAGTGCTCTTGAGCCTTTTCTATAAACCTTTTGTAATCCTCAACTGTTAGTATTCTCTCATTTATTATTCTCCTAGCCTCCTCCAGTGCTTTTTCTCGTACTATTCCCATATTTTCATCGAAATCTTTAGTCTTACTTAGATTTAGGAGCTCAATCATTTTAGAATTCATCACAGCAACGTGGAAACACTTCCTATAAAGGAACACCGGCTTGTCTATATTGTCAAGGTCTTCCCTGGTTGGCCATCTACCAATTTCATCCTGATCCCATCCAAAGCCGAGAATTATTCTGCCTTCCCCGCTTTTTACTCTCTCAACGAGCTCCTCAATACTCTTAACACCTCTTAGATCCACCATCTCAAGGCTCATTCCAAGTTCATCGAGATGAATGTGAGAATCAAAGAACGCGGGCATGACGTACTTCCCTTGGAGATCAGTAATTTTTCCACCAGTAGCTTCAGCAATGCTTCTGGCTGTTTCTGAATCTCCAGCGTATATGACTCTTCCATTTGCGATTACAAGCCCAGAAACTTTTCTTAGTGGACTAAAAGATGTATAAATTGTTCCGTTTATGAGGGCCTCCAACCTCACCACCATGTATTTTATATGATGAAAATTTTTAACTTTCGCGAACACCTTAAGATTGGTGATTAAACGTGAAGAAGCTTCTCATGGGTAACGAGGCCATAGCTTACGGAGCCCTTGAAGCTGGAATAGCGTTTGCTACAGGCTACCCCGGAACCCCCTCGACGGAAGTAATTGAGACAATAGCAAGGCTAAAACCAGAAGTCTTCGCTGAATGGGCACCAAATGAAAAGGTTGCCTTAGAAGAAGCTGCTGGTGTTTCGTATGCAGGATTGCGAAGTTTGGTAACAATGAAGTGTGTGGGTCTCAACGTTGCAGCTGATCCCCTAATGAGTCTAGCGTATTCGGGTGTTGAGGGAGGATTAGTTATTCTAGTGGCGGACGATCCTGGCCCTCACACAAGCCAGACTGAACAAGATGATAGGTACTATGGAAAACTTTCTCTACTTCCCGTGCTTGAACCATATGACCCTCAAGAGGCTCACGACTTAATCATATACGCCTACGAGCTCAGTGAGAAGTACAAGGTTCCAGTAATATTTAGGACAACTACGAGAGTTAACCATACAACGGCCGATGTAGAGGTTGGCGAGTTTAAAACTCTAGAAAGAAAGCCCCACTTCAAGAAGGACATAGAGAGGTACGTAAGGGCAAGCATGGAAGGAAACAGAAAGAGGCACAAGTGGCTAAATGATACATTAAGAAAAATTGAGGATGAATTTAACGCTTTAAAATTCAACTGGATTGAGGGAGAGGGTGAGATAGGAATAATTGTGGAGGGAGCTCCGTATAATTACGTTAAGGAAGTTCTCCCTGAGATTGGAGAAAACTTTAAGATCTTAAAGCTGTCAACCCCTCATCCCCTCCCAAGGAGACTCGTTATTGAATTCTTGAAAAGTGTCAAAAGGGTCATAGTAATCGAAGAAGGAGCACCATTCTTGGAGGAAGAGATCAAAATAGTTGCGTATGAAGAGGGACTTAGAGTGCCAATTTTCGGAAAGAGAACGGGTCATCTACCCCTCGAAGGTGAGCTTACCCCCAGGTTAGTTAGAAACGCCCTCCTTAAGCTTTTGGGCAAAGAAGAGGAGGAACTAAAACTCCCTAAAGAGGTCGAAGATGCCCAAGCTTTAGCTCCTAAAAGGCCCCCAGTTATGTGTCCAGGATGTCCGCACAGAGGAAGCTACAGAGCGTTACTCGACGCTCTCAGGGAATTAGGCTATGGGAAGTTTGACATCCCAATCCATGGGGATATAGGATGCTATGCTCTGTCCTTACTTCCCCCATTAGAGGCCATATGGACAGAGTTCGTTATGGGAGCAAGCATAAGTTTGGCCAATGGCCAAAGCGTCGCCCTTGGAAAGAAAGTAGTAGCTACAATTGGAGATTCCACATTCTTCCATAATGGAATACAGCCTCTTATCGATGCAGTTTACAAGAACTTAGATGTTCTCGTTCTAATATTAGACAACAGAACAACGGCAATGACTGGCCATCAGCCACATCCAGGAACAGGTGGAAGCGAAACAGGAAGGAATTTTACTGAAATTGACATAGAGGCTCTTGTTAGAGCTATTGGGGTCAAGTACGTTAAAACAGTAGATCCATATAATCTAAAGGAGACAAAGGAGGCAATAAAAGAGGCAATGAGGGTTAAAGGACCTGCGGTGATAATAGCAAGAAGAGAATGTGTAATTCCAGTTATAAGGAGAGGTGAAATTGGAGAAATCCCAGTGGTAATTGAAGATAAGTGTACTGGATGCAAAGCGTGCATACTCCTAACCGGATGTCCAGCATTGGTATACGACCCAGAAACTCGGAAGGTCAAGATTGACAACTTAATATGTACAGGGTGTGGCCTGTGTAATCAAACCTGTCCATTCGATGCAATTAAATTCCCAAGTGAACTCTAAATTTTTTCGGTTTTTGGTGTTTTGGGTTGTTTTTGGTTTTACTCTTCTCTAAGCCCTTCACTTCAAAATTAACTCCTCGAGAGTGGATTGGAGGGCTTTAGTAATCAATCGTTAGAATATTACAATCCGTAATAATTAATCCCAAAAACCATCACGAAATTTTTTCAAAATTTTTAGAGGAACCACTAGAACCCTCCAAAAACCCTAAACATTATGGAAACCTAGAGTTTTGGAAAGTACTATACTCCCGTGCCTTGATTTTGAGTTTACTCTTATGATTGACCATTGGAGTTTAACACTGTTCAAAACTTACTTGAGGGTAGAGGATTCACAAGGCGTTGTTTTGGATGATAGAACTGTTTAGAGTTCTCTTCTCTAGGCATTCATCCAACCCTAAAAAGCCCCCTCCAGCAAAAACCTTATAAAAAATCAAGAGAATAATGTAAAAACAAAAAACACCAAAAAAGCCCCCTGTTCCAATAAGACTAAAAAAGAATTGAAAGGGAGTCAATGTTGCACTCAATACGTGACATTAGACACGGGTTCCAATAAGACTAAAAAAGAATTGAAAGGGTATCCAAATAGCTTGAAAAACCGACAAGCCATCCTGTTCCAATAAGACTAAAAAAGAATTGAAAGTACATCGACACGAGCGAATACTACCACATCGAGGCAAGTTCCAATAAGACTAAAAAAGAATTGAAAGCCGTGTCCTCTGTAGTAGTATAATAAACCTGGGCGTCGTTCCAATAAGACTAAAAAAAGAATTGAAAGATGAGCCCTCCTTTTGACGGCTTGGTACTTTGGTACGCCCCGTTCCAATAAGACTAAAAAAGAATTGAAAGTCTTCAATCATGTTCTCAATGGAATAGACGTCTATAAGTTCCAATAAGACTAAAAAAGAATTGAAAGGAGGAGGTAGCAAATGCGATTTGGAATGTGAAACTGAGTTCCAATAAGACTAAAAAAGAATTGAAAGCGTGGTTCTGGAGTATCTTACCCTCGAGCTGCGGGTTTGGTTCCAATAAGACTAAAAAAGAATTGAAAGGCCGATTCAGTTCGAGACTGTGAGGCAGTCAGGAACTGTTCCAATAAGACTAAAAAAGAATTGAAAGGAATAAAAGGGCTACAAAAGGGGGAAGGTTTCAACAAGGCTAAAGGAATTGATTGAGTTAAAAAGCATCTTGATAGTAAACTTTATAAATCCAGACCAAAGAAGAAAATGACGGACGGTGGGCCGGTAGCTCAGCCTGGTATGAGCGCCGCCTTGGCAAGGCGGAGGCCCCGGGTTCAAATCCCGGCCGGTCCACCACAAATTTGGGCGGGCCCGTGGTCTAGACTGGTTATGACGCCACCCTGACAAGGTGGAGGTCCGGGGTTCAAATCCCCGCGGGCCCACCATTCAACTTAAAAATATTCCCCAAATTCTGAAATATAAGGCGAACCTTAAATAACATGAAAGAATACAAAATTGGGAATTATCAGCTTTTGGATAGTGTATGCTATCTTATTTTGTCAGAGGAAGTGTTATGAATGAGCCCAGCTACCCTCCATACTGAGTTACAAAATGAGCTTGTCCAATTGGGAAACAAATTCGGGTTTTTAGCTACAAAGGAGTATCCTCTAGAAAACCTCTATCCTGGATATTCACCAATAATCGATGTAGTATGGTTCTATCCGCTCTCAGAAGCACAATCCTCAGCTATATACAGAGTATATGACTTGTGGCCTTACTGGAAAGGTTCAAAAGCATTGTATCCATATGCAGCTTTTGAAATCACCTCTCTGGATGCCACTTCGAAAACAATCATGAGCGAAATCTGGAATCTAAAGCTTGCTGGATTTAGATACTCCTTTAACGTTGTTCCTAGTAAAAACCCAAAACATCCAGATTACATGCATAAAGAAAGAGCCGAAAGAATAGCAAGAACTTTAAAACATTTCTCTGGAGTGAGTGATGCTTTTGTTATCTCAATTAAAGAGCTTCAAAAAGTCATTTATAACATGAAAAACTCTCATAGTGATGTGTCCCATATCAAGGAACCATTACTGTTCAAAACTCCACGTTTGAGGGATAATCTCCACAATAATGTAATGCAGAAGTTGACAGAATTCGGGAAGAAACATGGTTTTATTTCTGTGATTGAATACACTCCAAAATGGCTGAAAAGGTTTGAGAGGAGGGTAACTTTTATTCGTCACGATGTTGTATGGCTTCTAGAATTGCCTGCTAATACTGAGATCCAGTTTAAGGAGTTTTTGAACTCCTTAGGAGTTACCCCGATTAGAGACATTAGCCCAATTGAAGTGTTGGCTTTTGAAGTTGAATTGGGAACTTTTGATAAGCACAGTATTGGTAGTGTCCTTAATCTCGCTAAAATTACTGGAAGAGGAGTTTTAGTTATAGAAAACAAAAAACCTAATCTTGTAGAGACTGTAAGACTTATCTCCTCTAACAGAGTGGATGTAAAGAGTATTGCTGAATGTGAAGAGTTGTTCAGAAAATTAAAGTGACAAAGCTTTATCTCAGAGTTATCAAGTCCTGTCTGTAAACATAATTTAATTTATTTCATATAATGGTCAGATACTACCGATAATTATAAAAGGCCTATGCTAGGCAGACATTATTCTGGAGATAGCAATGTTCTCTATAAAGTATATTACACAAAAGATCGTAAAATTCAGAGATGAGAGAGATTGGAAGAAATATCATACCCCAAAGAACCTAGCTATTTCATTGATAATTGAAATTGGAGAGCTTTTTGAACACTTTCAGTGGAAAACTGACGATGAAATTCTCCAAGATGTTAAAAATCCTGAGAAAAAAGAGCAAATTGCAGATGAACTTGCCGATGTTGCCATCTATACTTTTCTGCTTGCTAATGAGTTAGGCATTGATCTGGAAGATGCCATATTGAGAAAGCTAGAGAAGAATAAGAGAAAATATCCTGTTGAGCTCGTAAAGGGGAAATTCATGAAATACACGGAGTTGAGGGAAAATGAGTATAGAGGTTGAAAAAATTCTTTCAAAACTTAAGAATGGAAAAGTTGAGAAAGTTCACGTCTTCCAGGGCACAAAGGTTCATTGGAGTTGGAGCCTGATCGACTGGATGTATGATATTAGTGGAAAAACCAGTAAAAAATGGGTGATATGGGGACTAAATGACTCTCATAGAAATTACTGGAGTACCCTAAAAGAGGGCGACGTTGTTCTGTTTAAGACAAACAAAAATGGTGGAGAGTATTATGGCGTCTTCATGATCGGGGTTGTGAGTGACACCTTCCAAGAAAACCAAGAATACTGGCCAGGCGAAATGCCCCAGAAAGGGGGTTCCATAGCGGGAATATGGAGATATCGTCTGAAAGTAACACCTATAGCTGTAGTTCCAGACGTTCTAAACCGACTTAAAAGCGTTTCTACAGAGCAACTCGCAGAATTAAAAAACGCATATAACTCCAAAGATGGCAGGAAGATGACGTTGATTATCTCAAATCTAGGGATTTTAGAGAGTCCAGACATAATTAAATATGACTTTGGGCGGGGGAGTGTTATGAGCAAAAAATATGAAGATATAAAACAGATAGTGGATTTAATGCTTTCTCAAACTTCGAAGCTAACTTTCCCTGCAAACTCCTCTGAGGGTTCAACTAAAGTTCCAGTTGATGAGTACCAAGCAATAACTAAGCTTCTTGAAAATAAAGGACAGGTAATCTTATATGGACCACCTGGTACTGGAAAGACGTGGTTTGCTCTTAATTATGTTAAAACAGTTACGGGGGATGAAAAACCTGGAGACAAATGGGAGATTATTACTTTCCATCAGTCCTATAGCTATGAAGAATTCATCGAGGGGTATAGGCCAGTTAGCAAAGGAGAGAATATTACTTATGTTGTTGAAGATGGGATCTTCAAGAAGATAGCTCTTAGAGCTGTAGTTGAAGCCCTCAAAGAAGCCCTCAAAAATGCCAACAAAAATGACGAGGGATCGCTTCCAGAGTTTGTCGAGGAGCTCTCTGCCTATTTAAAGCCAAATGCTAAAATTGAGGATTACACAAAATATCATGAACTTAAAGAGAAGTTGTGGGAATTCTTGCTGTCAAAAGAAAATAGAAAAGGTCTTTTCAAAGGAGCTCCAAAGTTCTATCTCATTATTGACGAAATTAACCGTGGCAATATAAGCAAGATCTTTGGTGAACTAATAACACTTCTTGAGAAAGACAAGCGTATTGGAGGAGAAAATGAATTGATCGTAACGCTACCGTACTCTAGAGAGCCGTTTGGCGTGCCTCCCAATCTTTATATCATAGGAACGATGAACACTGCTGATAGAAGCATAGCTCTTCTCGATGTGGCACTGAGAAGGAGATTTGCTTTCTTTGAATTTGAGCCAAAACCAAAGCTTTTGTCTAAGGACAAATTGTTAGAGCTATGGGAAAAGTCCGTCTCGAAAGAGGAGTTTGAAAAAATCAATGCCTCAATAGATGAGTTATTTAAAATATTAGGAGACAATGAGATTCTTAAGGGTCTGCTAGAAGAGTTAAATCTCCGTATTGCTGCTCTCAAGGACAGGGATCATAGGATCGGCCACAGCTATTTCTTGAAAGTCAAAAGCCTAGATGATCTCCGCTTTGTCTGGTATAATGAGATTATCCCACTACTTCAAGAGTACTTCTACAACGACTGGGACAGTCTAAAAGAGATCATTTCACCGTTTATTCAGGAAGTGGGTTCATTTAACGGGACACGTATTTACGACATAAAGAAAAACCTCAGTAATAAAGAGTTTGTCGAGGCTCTAAAAGAAATAGCAGACCGAGGACAGTCTAAGCGAGGTAGTGAGGGAGGTTAATGGAGCCGTTGACTATTTTTGAGCACGACAGGGTTTATTATTCTACAAGAAAAGAACTCCAGGATCCGCGTGTAATTCAGAGAATAAGGGAGCTAAATAGAAGCTATAATTTCAAAAATGAAGATGATGGGATTTTTACCCTTTATGCAGATTATTTAAAGGCAAAAAGCTATGTTGGGTTTGCATTTCTGGATTCGCTACAAATTCAGGTACTACCCAAGATATACCGGAATGAACAGGAGCTAGAGGAGAAAAAGAAGGCAGAGGCTCTTGCAGTATTCTTGAAAATGCTGGATATAAGTTATAATCTTGGAATTAAAGAAAAAGAACTAACAAAGCTCCTCCAGATGGGTCTTCAAAATGGTCTTCATGAAGTTTTTATCTATCTTTTTGCCAAAACTCTCTGGAAGGAAATAGAGAGAGGGTATTATCGCGAATACGTGGAGGTACAAAGCGAGGAAAAGTTCTTTAGGGGAAAACTTCTACTCACACGCCAAATTAGAAAACTTCCACATCAGATACATACGTTTAGTGTTGAATATTATGATTTCACAGAAGATAACCTTCTGAATCGGATTTTCTATGCTACTACCCTACTAGCCTTACGAAAGACTAGGCTTAACATTAACAAAAAGTTACTAAGCCAGTTAATTTTAATATTTAGTGACGTCATTCCAACGAAAATATTGAAATCTCATGTGGAGAGAATTCATTTCACCCGCCTTAATGAGAGATTTAAGGTGCCTTTTAACTTGGCTGTTATTTTATTATTTGGATTTGGTGGAATTTTTGGGGAAGAAAAAACTTTTGGATTCTTTGTAGACATGAACCATTTATTCCAGAAATATGTTTACGAAGCTATTAAAAAGGAATTTTCACAATATGAGGTCAAGGAAGAGGAGTACATTGGGAACTTAGTACCAAACAAAGGTATTTCTGTAAGGCCGGATATCGTGATTAAGAAGGATAATAAGATAAAACTAATAGTTGAAGTGAAGTATAAGGAAATTTCAGAAGATGAGTTAATCAAAAGTTGCGACTTATATCAAATTTATGCATATTCTCGGAGGGCAGATACAGATGTTGTTCTTATATATCCTAAGAGAGAGAATTTCAATGAATGGCTAACCAAGGAAGAGCTTGAATTTTTTGATAATCATAAAATCGTTATTCTGCCATTTGATCTCTCAGAAATTCCCAAACAAAAAGATAGGGTAGTTCTGCCTAGGGAGATAAAAGATACAATAGAAGAAATTCTGAAAACATTTTCATAAAGCCAACTTTAAAAACTAAGATCATCCAGTGAAATAGTCCGGCTCCTTCACGCCTTCACCACTCACTTTCTTTCTTGTCTCTTCAAACTGTCTATAGTATTCCATCATATATTTCGTAACGCTTGGTTTAACTTTCTTGAGGGCTTCTTCAAAGTCCTTCTTGGTAACAACTAATTTGTTGAGGAACTCCTCTTTCTCTTCTTCCACGATTTCTTTAGGGAGGGTACTCACTGCTCTCTTCAGAGCGTTCATTGCAGCTTCTCTAACTAGTGCAGCTATATCAGCTCCTGTGTATCCCTCTGTTCTCTTGGCAAGTTCTTTGAGATCGACATCCTTTGCGAGGGGCATTCCTCTCGTGTGGACCTTGAATATCTCTAGTCTTGCCTTCTCGTCCGGTGCAGGCACAAGTATCAGCCTGTCAAACCTGCCCGGTCTCAGCAATGCCGGATCTAGTATATCAGGCCTATTAGTGGCTGCAATAACAACAACCCCGCTATTTTCTTGAATTCCATCCATTTCAGTTAGAAGTTGATTAATTAACCTATCTGTAACTCTTTCGCCTTCTGTTGTTCCTCTAGCTGGAGCTATCGCGTCAATTTCATCTATGAATATTATGGATGGAGCAGCTTGCCTAGCTTTTCTGAAGATCTCCCTTATTCTCTTCTCGCTCTCGCCGACCCACTTGCTCAGCACTTCTGGACCCCTTATCGCGATGAAGTTTGCTTGGCTTTCTGTTGCTATTGCTTTGGCCAACAGTGTTTTTCCTGTTCCCGGTGGACCATAGAGTAAGATACCTTTAGGCGGGCTGATACCAAGCTTTTTGAACGCCTTGGGAAACTTTAATGGCCATTCTACTGCTTCTCTTAGTTCTTGTTTTACGTCTTCTAGGCCGCCAATGTCATCCCAGTGGACATTAGGCACCTCAATAAGCACCTCCCTCAAAGCAGAAGGCTCAACCATCTTCAAAGCCTCATAAAAGTCCTGCTTCGTGACCTTAAGTTCTTCAAGAACTTCTCTTGGTATTGTCTCGGCTTCTGGGTTTATCTTTCCTTCTTTGATTAATCTCCTTAAAACCACCATTGCTGCCTCTCTTGCGAGGGCGGCAAGATCAGCACCCACGAAACCATGAGTGACCTCAGCGAGCTCGTCGAGTAATTTATCTATCAACTTGGCTTTAACATCAACGTATATCTTCCCCTCCTCTTTGAGGATCTGCCTTATTTCATCCTCACTTGAAGCTTTTGAGATCTTCTCGATTATCCGTGATATTAAGCTTTTATCGTATCTCTCTTCTTTTTCAAGCTCTCTTAAAACTTTTATAACACTATCCTTGTCGAAATCGGGCTCTATTGGCATTCCTCTTGTGTGGATTTGTAGGATTTCTTTTCTTCCTTGCTTGTCTGGAACACCGACCTCAATCTCCCTATCAAACCTACCCGGCCTCCTCAAAGCCGGATCAATAGCATCAGGCCTGTTCGTCGCTGCTATTACTATTACTTTTCCTCTACTCTTCAATCCATCCATTAGGGTCAATAGCTGTGAGACTACGCGTTTCTCAACCTCTCCCACAACTTCCTCTCTTTTTGGTGCTATTGCATCGATTTCGTCAATGAATATTATTGCTGGGGCATTCTCCTCAGCCTCCTTGAATATCTCTCTCAGTCTTTCTTCACTCTCCCCATAGTATTTGCTCATTATTTCTGGACCGTTGATCGCTATGAAGTAGGCGTTAGCCTCATTAGCAACGGCTTTGGCCAGTAACGTTTTCCCAGTTCCCGGCGGACCATACAACAAAACACCCTTAGGAGGCTCAATACCCAATCTTTCAAAGAGCTCTGGGTGTTTTAATGGAAGCTCAACCATTTCTCTTATCTTCTCGATAGCATCTTTGAGACCACCTATGTCTTCGTATGTAACTTCTGGTACTTTCTCTTCTCTTACCTCAACAGCCTGTGGCAGTACTTCAACTTCGGTATTGTAAGTTATTTGAACTATCCCTTTGGGAACCGTGTTCACGACTACGAACTTGAGCTCTCCAAACCCTACTGACATCGCCTCGAAGAATCCCCGGAATATCTCATCTAAGGGATTTCCAGAATAGAGCTCGCTCCTTCCGCTTGCAACTATGATGTCTCCCTTGACAACGGGTCTCCCGAGAAGGTTGCCTTTTATAACATCTCCTGGGATTTGAATAATTACTCCTCTTTGTGCCGGTGCGAGGACTACTTTCTTGGCCTCTTTAACCTGGGCCCTCCTTATGGTTACATAGTCTCCTATGCTTACTCCAGCGTTCTTTCTTATGTATCCGTCCATTCTAACTATGTCCAGTCCTCTGTCATCTGGATGAGCATTCGCAACTATTGCTGCAGTAACTCTTTCACCTTCTATCTCAACTATATCTCCAGAACTTACTCCAAGTTTTCTTTGATATGATCTATCAAATCTTACTATCCCTCTACCAACATCCCACTTCAAAGCTTCAGCAACTCTTAACTTTATTTCGTCTACCCTTTCATCTCCTCTTCCTAGGATCATTTTCCCACCTCATTCTTTTCTTCTGTATTTCAATAGCTTCTTCTATTGTAATATTTCCGAGGGCAACTTCTCTCGCTAGTTCGGATGATATCGTTATTTTACCCCCACTTAATATTCTACTCCTTGCCTTTATATTCTCTATCTCTCCTTTGGTAACTTTGTCTCCCTTTATTAGCTCTCTGATCTTAACCTCTCTTCCTTCTCTTAGCCCTATGTTTATCGATGCCACTATGTCTTGGATTGCCCAGCTCTCAACTCCACCAACTCTGGGTGTTGTTCCCTTCTCGTTGACCAGTATTATCGGATAGTCTTCTCCTAGGATTTTTGCAAGGCTTTTGAGCATCATTACTCTATGTCTCTTTGCTCCGTGCCCAATTTTGATTTTGGCTCCTGGGTATTTTTCTAATAGTTGAATTATTACGTCGATGTCTTTAGGACTTTTCAGATGATATACTTCTAGAACCCGGTTATCAGCCACGACGCTAACTCCGGGTCTTTCTCCAGGATCTATTGCGATAAAAACTGTCTTGAATTTCTTTTTTCCTTCTAATTTGAGAAGAAGTTCGTCGATAAATGTCTCGTCCCTAACTATTATCTTAACTGGAAAGTCTATTTCTTTGCTATCTTTTTCACTGGTTACTATAACTTCAACATCGAAGGGAATTTTGTCAGTGATCTTTAGGCTGTAAAATGGGATCTTGTTCTCTTTCAAAACTCTCGAAGCTATATAATACACCCTTGGGTCACTTGTCATTATTGCTACTCGCATCGATAGGAAAATGAAAAGAAGAGAATAAAAATGTTAAGGGAGAAGTCACTCCTCAGGCTTTGGAAGGATTGCTTCAACTCCAAGAACTTTCCACATGGCCTTAATTTGATTTCTGAGTTCCTCTATGGCTTCGGGTCTCTTGAACAAGTGCTTGAATCTTCCCTGTAGCTTAAGATACTCCTCAATGGGCTTCTTGAATTCTATTCTAACTACCCTTCCACCTTCTTTGTGAACCTTTGCGCCTCCTCCTGGTGGTTGGATCTTTATGTTCCAGATGTCACCGTTTTCGATCTCAAAGAGCGGCCACATTCCGGTTTCAATAGCTAATCTAGCAATCTCAATACCTTTCTCGAGTGGGGTTCTCCATCCTGTTGGGCAGGTACAGTGAACCTGCACAAATGCTGGGCCATCTACTTTTGCTGCCTTCTTAACTTTCTTTATAAAGTCAAACGGATTACCTATGCTTGCGGTAGCAACGTAGGGTATCTGGTGTGCGGCTGCAATTAGGGCTACCCACTTCTTCGGCTTGTCTTCACCAACTGAGTACTTTCCAGGTGGTGAAGTGGTAGTCCATGCTCCGTAGGGGGTCGAGCTTGACCTCTGAATACCAGTATTCATGTAAGCCTCATTATCATACATCAGATATACAACGTTATGCCATCTTTCAAGCATTCCAGAGAGAGCTTGAAGACCTATATCTGCAGTTCCACCGTCTCCACCTATTGCAAGTATTTTGCCCTTAATCCCCTTTTTCTTCCATGCTGCTTCAATACCACTGGCTACTGCGGCAGCATTTTCGAATGCTACATGCACCCATGGAACCTTCCAAGCAGTGTATGGGAAGACCGCACTAACAACCTCCATACATCCAGTAGCCTGGGCTATTGCGAAGGCATTAGGATCTCCATATTTCTCCTCCATTGCCTCACTAAATGCCTTTGTTGCAAGCCTTAATGCTGTTGCACATCCACATCCAGCACATGCAGCGTGACCGGGAGCCCAATACTCACGAAGTGTGACAGGAGGTTTCCTAGCTGCCATTTTTACCACCTCACTCCAAAAGTTCCTTTCTCAATCCGATCCAACTAATTGGCTTCTCAACCTTACCCTCTTTGAGAGCCTTCTCCGCTATGCTGAGAGCCTCATCAAGCTGGGCAAAGGTCACGTCCCTTCCACCAAGACCAGCTATGAAGTCGAGAAGAATTGGTTTCTCGGTTTCGTTAATTAGGGCGGCTGAGGCGTCGATAAATACAGCTCCATAAAGCCCCATACTAATATCCTTTTCTATGAATGCGAGGACTTTGGTCTTCTTTGCAAGTTCTCTTATCTCCTCAATTGGGAACGGTCTGTAAACTGTCATTTTTGCGGCTCCAACCTTGTAGCCTTCTTCCCTCTTCTTGTCAACCCATTCTTTGAGTGTTCCTGCGAGTGACCCCATTGTTACAAAGATAATATCTGCGTCCTCGGTCTTGTACTCTTCAATCTTCTGATACCTCCTTCCAAATGTTTTTTCAAATTCTGCGAACACTTCATCAATGACTTTTCTGGCTCTTTCCATGGCCTCCCATACTAAGTACCTTGCCTCCATGTAGTGAGCTGGGAATGCTAGGCTTCCCTGAGTTATTGGCCTCTGTGGGTCGAGATACGCATGTTTGGGCTCGTATTCTCCCAAGAACTCGTCAACTACCTCTTGGTCAGGAATCTCAACTGGTTCAACTGTGTGAGTTAGTATAAATGCATCGAATCCAACCATGGCTGGGAGAAGAACTCTCTCATCTTCTGCAACTTTGTAAGCTGCTAAGATTAAATCTAAGGCTTCTTGGTTGTTTTCTGCATAGAATTGTATCCATCCTGTGTCTCTCTGGCTTATGGTATCCTGCCAGTCGTTCCATATGTTAATTGGGGCTGAAAGTGCTCTGTTTCCAATTGCCATAACTATTGGCAGTCTCATTCCAGCCGCAATGAAAAGAATTTCATGCATTAACGCCAAACCTTGTGAAGCTGTTGCTGTGAACGTTCTAACTCCCGCTGCGGCGGCTCCAACAAGAGCTGAGATTGCTGAATGCTCGCTCTCAACTTTGATAAATTCTGCGTCCAGTTCTCCGTTTGCTACGAATTCACTAATTTTCTCAGGGACGAGAGTTGAAGGTGTGATTGGAAATGCTGCTATAACCTTAGGCTTAGCAAGCTTGGCAGCCCAAGCGGCTGCTTCATTAGCCTTCATAACAGTTCTAATCGGCATCACACACCACCCCACATCACTTCACTTCTCTAACCATTTCAATAGCATTGGTTGGGCACTCATTTGCGCAGATTCCACAACCCTTACAATAGTCGTAGTCAAAAACTGGGTACCCTTCTTCATCGAGGTATATTGCGGGCTCTGGACAGTAGATGTAACAGAGGAAGCACCTTACACACTTGTCTTTGTTAAATTCGGGCTTAAAAACTCTCCAGGAACCAGTCTTGTTAATGACGCTACTCCCAGGAAGATAGACTATTGCTCCCGGCGTCATTTTTTCTGTTAGCTCTTTTTGTGCCCTTTCTATATCCGCCTTAAACGGACTCTCAGCCATACCTACCACCTCAAGTGAGTTATCCCACGAGACTTAAATATATTAAGGAGGAATCAACCAAACACTTCGGCCAGTTTCTTTAACCTTTCCCACTCTTCAAGAACCCACTTTTGAAGTATTTCAATGTCCTCCTTAGTCATGTACTTAAATCTGCCCTGAAGCTTTAGGAATTCTTCGATTGGTTTCGGTTCCTTCTTTGGATTTGGCATATTGATCTTGTACTTTCCGTTCTCGTATTCAAAGAGTGGGAAGTATGCAGTCTGAACCGCGAGTCTCGCTATTTCTATTGTCTTGTCTGTTGGGGATCTCCATCCAGTTGGACAGGGAGCAAAGAGCTGGATGAAGCTTGGGCCTGGAATCTTCTGAGCTTTTTTCAGCTTCCTTATGAAATCTTCAGGATATGCAACGCTTGCAGTGGCTGCATATGGAATTCTGTGTGCTATAACTATGTCAATAACCTTCTTCTTGTGCCTCTTTTCAAGGAAGTGTCTCTTCCCTCCAGGTGTATTTGTAGTCCATGCTCCGTAGGGGGTCGAGCTTGACCTCTGAATACCAGTATTCATGTAAGCCTCATTATCATACATTATATAGACTGCATCGTGACCCCTCTCGAGGAATCCGCTTAGTGCTTGAAGGCCTATATCTGCAGTTCCACCGTCCCCGGCCCATCCTACAACCATAATCCCGTCTTCTCCTTTGACCTTGTAACCTAGTGCCTTCAAAGCCGCCTCGATTCCACTTATAACAGCTCCCGTAGTTTCGAATGCTGTATGGAAGAGATTAGCGTCTAAGGCTGAGTATGGCCAAGGACCAGCAATAATTGTTGAACAACATGCAGGAATTGCAACTATGGTCTTCCTTCCATAGGCCTTTAGGACATATCTAAGCCCCAGGGAAGCACCACATCCTTGACATGCAGTGTGACCAGCGTAAAAATGCTCTTCAAATGGAATGGTGAGCCTCTTTTTAATATTCTCAGGAACCTCCATCTTTCTCACCTCTTAAGATGATACCACTCAACTTCCTCCTCAACTTTACCCTTTTCAATAATCTTCTTCATGTCCTCGGCTATTGCCTTAACATCCTTTACCGTGAAGTCTCTTCCTCCTAGCCCGACTATATAGTTCTTCATGAGCGGGTGAGCAGAGGCGTTATAGAGCGAACCCTTTGCCTCATTGAAGAGTATGCCTTCCTGGCCAAAGGAGTAGTTTCTGTCTAGAACAGCTATACCTTTCACGCTCTCGGCAATTTCAATTAGTTCCTCCTTTGGGAATGGCCTGAACCACCTAACTTTAGCGTACCCAACTTTGTAGCCCTCCTTCCTAAGCATGTCGACGGCTTCCTTTACCGTTCCCATTAGGGATCCCATTCCCATGAAGACAAAGTCAGCGTCATCTATGTAGGCCTTCTCAATCATCTCACTATAGTCTCTGCCAAACTTTTCTCCAAATTCCTTACCGACTCTCTTTATAACGTCCTTAGCCTCCTCCATTGCCTTTGCTATCTTATACCTGAACTCGTAGTAGTCGTTTGGAGTTGCTAGGCCACCAACTGCAAATGGTTCCTCAAAGTTCGCTAAGCTGTAAAGGGGCTTTCTGGGTGGTAAGAACTCATCAACGAGTTCTTGTGGTATCATCTCAACTATATCGTAGGTGTGACTCAAAATGAAGGCACTCTCGACGATCATTGCAGGAAGGTTTACTGTTTCTGCAATTTTGTATGCCATGAGAACACCATCGTAAACTTCCTGGTTATTTTCCGCATAGAATTGCATCCACCCAGTATCTCTTTGAGCAAGGCTGTCAGTTTGGTCATCCCAAACGCTCCAAGGAGGAGCCATCGCCCTGTTAACATCGACCATGACTATTGGTAACCTAGCACCACTTGCCCAGTGAAGCATCTCATGCATGAGGGCCAAACCTTGGGCGGAAGTAGCCGTGAAGACCCTTGCTCCCGTTGCTGATGCTCCTATACATGCGGCCATTGCGGAGTGCTCACTCTCCACGGGAATATATTGGATGTCAGCCAGACCATTAGCTATGAACTCTGCTATCTTCTCAATAATGCTCGTTTGAGGTGTGATGGGATAAGCTGCAACTACCTGAACTCTTGCATGAAGGGCTGCATAGGCAGCCGCATAATTACCGCTTACAACTTTCTTAATCGGCTTATACTCCATGTCCTTACACCTCACTTCTCTTCTCTCACCATAGCTATTGCCTTCGTTGGACATTCATTTGCGCAAATTCCACAACCCTTACAATAATCATAGTCTATTGCAACCATACCATCTGGTTTTATGAATATTGCAGGCTCAGGACAGAATTTCCAACATATATAACACTTCACACACTTAGATTCATCGATTACAGGCATAAAAGTTCTCCAATCTCCAGTAAAGTTCACTAAGGTTGTTCCCAAACTAATGGGAGCTTCTGGATATTCTTCTACAGACTTAGGAGAAATCGGTTTTGCTTCCTCTTTTGTCTTCCCGAAGAGTGTATTTACGTCTACCACTTTCCAAACCTCCCGGAAGAGGGTTATAAGAGAGCAAAAACTAAAGGACGTTAAAGCTCAAACACTTGTGTCTTCTCAAAAGCTTCTTGGGCTGCTCTAGCGTTCTTTTCACCAAGCTCTCCGGAGAATGTGTCCTTGATTGCCTCCTTGATGCTCTCAATCTTAACTAGTCCAGTAGCCTTTGCAATTGCACCAAGAATTGCCGTGTTTGTAATTGGGAGGCCAAGAACTTCTAGAGCTATTGTTGTTGCATCCACTAGTGCAAGCTTCTTTGGCTTCTTTTTGAGCTTTTCAAGGACTTCTTCCTTGCTTTTCTCGGTGTTTATGATAACAATTCCATCATCCTTAAGGCCAGCTGTCACGTCTACAGTTTCGAGAAGAGAAGGATCAAGGACTACAACAACATCTGGTTCATAGATTTGGGTCTTAATCCTGATTGGTTTGTCATCAATTCTTGTGAATGCTGTAACAGGAGCACCTCTCCTTTCGACTCCAAAGAAGGGGAATGCTTGAACATACTTCCCTTCTAGAAATGCAGCCTCTGCGAGAATGTTTGCGGCTGTAACTGCACCTTGTCCTCCTCTACCGTGAAAACGTATCTCTATCATCTTCAATGCCTCCTTAAAATTTTTCAATTGATCTGGCTCATTTTTGGTTTGACCGAGTCCTATTTATTTAGTTTTCGGTGTATAGTGAAAACCTTCACGTCAATTGTCAAACCTTTCGTTGAAAAATGTTTATTTAACATTTCGATAATTAACGAAGGTCGATTTGGCTTTCACCGAAAGCCTTTTATAATTTTCAAGCCCTCCACATACGAAAGTTAATTCTAATGAAAGTTTGCGAAGGTGGTGGTCAATGAGCAAACTGCTAAAGCCAGCTAAAGAGATTGGCATCGTTGGTTATGGAGCCTATGTCCCCATGTACAGAATAAGGAATGAGGAGATAGGGAGAGTTTGGGGAGTTTCTAACTTTCCTATTGAAGAAAAAGCTGTACCAGGTCTTGATGAAGATGCTGTGACAATTGGGATCGAAGCAGCTAGGAATGCTTTAAAGAGAGCTAGAATCGATCCAAGAAAAATTAGGGCTATTTGGTTTGGAAGTGAGAGCAAACCGTATGCGGTGAAGCCTTCCTCAACCATTATAGCAGAAGCAATTGGGGCAACACCAGACCTCGAGGCGGCAGATTTTGAGTTTGCATGTAAAGCCGGAACCGAGGCGTTACAAGCTGCTATAGGTTTCGTAGCCTCGGGAATGGCAGAATATGCAATGGCCATAGGAGCTGATACAGCCCAAGGAAGGCCTGGGGACCATTTGGAGTTTACAGCTGGTGCTGGAGGTGCTGCATTCATAATTGGGGAGAAGAGTTCAGAAACTGTTGCTTACTTTGAGGGAAGCTATTCATATGTTACAGACACCCCTGACTTTTGGAGGAGGCAACATGAACACTATCCAAGACACGGAAACAGGTTTACTGGAGAACCCGCATATTTCCACCATGTAATTACCGCAGCAAAAACACTGATGGATGAACTAGGACTAACCCCCAACGACTTCGATTATGCAGTCTTCCACCAACCAAACGTCAAATTCCCCCTTACAGCTGCAAAAATACTTGGAATACCGAAGGAGAAAGTCCTACCTGGACTTCTAACTGGAAAGATAGGAAACACTTACAGCGGGGCAACGATGGTTGGCATTTCTGCAGTCTTAGACATAGCCAAGCCAGGAGATAGGATTCTCTGGGTGAGTTTTGGCTCTGGGGCAGGAAGTGACGCCTTTAGTATAGTTGTCCAAGATGCAATAGAGGAAAAGAGAGATCTTGCTCCAAAAGTTCAGGACTATGTAAAGAGGAGGAAAGTAATAGACTACGCACTGTATGCGAAGGCGAGGAGAAAGTATATCCTATGAGGTGGTTGAAATGAGAAAGGCCATAATAATTGGCGTTGGAATGACCCCCGTTGGAGAGCATTGGAAGCTTGCCTTAAGGGATCTTGCCGTCGAGGCAATTTTGAATGCAATGGATGATGCGGGTATAGATAAGGTAGATTCATTATACGTCGGGAATATGGCCTCTGGACCATTCATTGAACAAGAAAATCTAGGTGCTTTAATAGCTGATTGGGCAGGACTTGGAAACATTCCAGCAGTAAAAATCGAGGCGGCTTGTGCTTCTGGTGGGGCAGCCGTCCAAGAAGGTGTTAAGGCAGTACTTAGTGGATTGGAGGATGTAGTTCTTGTAGTTGGAGTTGAAAAAATGACCGATGCTTGGCCAAGCGATGCAACTAGGTATTTGGCATATGCTAGCGATGCAGAGTGGGAACTCTTCCACGGAGCAAGCTTCGTTGCTCTTAATGCCCTAATAATGAGGCACTACATGAATACATATGGCTATACCGAGGAGGATCTTGCATTATTCGCAGTAAATGCACATGCAAATGCAGCGAAAAATCCCTATGCAATGTTTAAGAGGCCAATAACAGTTGAAACTGTTATGAAGAGTCCGTACGTAGCTGATCCGCTTAAGTTATTCGATGCTTCTCCCGTATGTGACGGTGCTGCGGCCGTTATAATAACAACTCCAGAAAAAGCAAAGGAGCTTGGAGTTCCAAAGGATAAATGGGTTGAAGTGGCAGGAATGGGTAGAGCTGTTGACACAATTAACTTGGCAAATAGAGAGGATCTCCTAACTCTGAAAGCTGCTAAAATAGCTGCAGAAAAGGCATACAAGATGGCAAACATTACTCCAGAGGAAGTAGATTTCTTTGAGGTTCACGATGCCTTTACAGTAATGGCCGCATTAAGCTTA
Organism: Pyrococcus sp. ST04; assembly: GCF_000263735.1. Lineage (NCBI taxonomy): Archaea > Methanobacteriati > Methanobacteriota > Thermococci > Thermococcales > Thermococcaceae > Pyrococcus > Pyrococcus sp. ST04. The sequence goes on from NC_017946.1 coordinate 1,098,712, forward strand.
GAGGCTCTCGGAGCTGCAAAGAAGGGAGAAGGTGCTAAATTAGCCAAAGAAGGACAAATAGCAATTGATGGAGACTATCCAATCCAGACCATGGGCGGTCTTAAGGCCAGAGGACACCCTGTTGGTGCGACGGGGGTATACCAAACAGTAGAAGCTGTTCTTCAGCTAAGAGGTGAAGCTCCAAACGGAATACAAGTTCCAGACGCTGAGATTGGTATAACTCAAAATATAGGAGGTACGGGATCGAATATAACTGTCACAGTTTTAAGGAGGGTCTGAAATGGGAAGGCCAATGCAGGTTTCCCGATACTGGAGACACTTCAAAGAGAAGTACAGGCTTATAGGTGGAAAATGTGAAAATGGACATGTTTTCTTCCCTAAAAGACCTGTATGTCCTGTATGTGGCAGTAGGAATGTTGAGGATTTTGAATTCAGTGGAAAAGGTAAGGTAATATCTTGGACATTGGTCAGGAACCCCCCAAGTGGTTTTGAATACTATAAGCCCTATCCAATTGCCCTTATTCAGCTTGAAGAAGGGCCAGTTATACTAGCCCAGCTAACTGATGTAGACCCTGAGGAAATAAAAGAGGGTATGGAAGTTGAAATGGTTACCAGGAAAATAAGGGAGTTTGAGGAAGATGGCTTGATTTTGTATGGCTACAAGTTCAGACCTGTTCTTAAATGACCTTTTTTAATTTTTAAAACGCAAGTATTTAGGAGGAAGGTCAGCTTTTTAATACCTTTTATTCAGTACTTTTTGATGACCATCTTAATAGTCTCCCTAGGAAATGAAGTTATGGGAGATGATGGGGTGGGAATTAGAGTTGGCAGAGAGCTCAAAAAATTAGGATACAGAGTAGAAGAACTTGGAACGGATATATTTTCACTTCAGCGAGTCTATAGAGGAGAAAGGAAGATAATAATCATCGATGCAATTTTGTCTGATACCCCTGGGGAGATAATTCACTTAAAAGGAAAGGAAATATTTGAGAAGCTTAAGGCAGAAATTAGAAGTGCTCATTTTATGGGAGCCATTGAAGGTCTTAAACTTCTCATGTCAATTGATGAAAGGCTAAAAAATGCTGAACTTCATTTTGTAGGGATAACAATTAGAGAAATAAAACTTGGACTTAACCTCAGCCCTGAGGTGGAGAGAGCTGTTCCAGAGGCAATAAAGGTCATAAGGAGGATAGCAGAATGAACTTTTTAGTGCCCTTAATTTTTGGGATTCTCATTGGTTACATACTAAGGGATAGGGGAAGGTTAAATACTGAAATGCTGATGTCAATTGCAGTAATAGTTCTAGTGTTCTTAATGGGCATTAAAGCTGGGAATGTTAAAATAAATGCAATAAATGCACTTTTGATTTCCATGGTTTTGGCGATGTTTACAATTGCTGGTAGCTTAAGTCTTGCACTAGTGCTTTGGAGGGAACGTCAATGAAGTTCATGATAGCTGTTATAATAGCCTTAATATCTGGATACATAGCTGGCAAGTTTGGAATAAATGCTGGTAACCTGTATGAAATTGCTCTCTACATCCTGGTCTTCATAATAGGGCTTGACATTGGAATGAACGGAAAGCTAAAAGAATTGCAGAAAAATTTATCCTGGAGAGGACTCCTCCTCCCCATAGCTACTCTGATAGGGTCAATATTTGGGGGAGTGCTAGCATCTCTCATCCTCAACCTCGACATAAAATGGGTGATTGTTGCGAGTGCTGGAGTTGGGTGGTATTCTTTTACTGGCCCATTCATTGGGCAGTATTCAGCCTTTTACGGAGTTGTTGGATTCCTTTCAAATTTTCTCAGGGAAGTGGCCACAGTTGTACTATATCCAACCTTATCAACAAAACTTGGTAGAGAGGTCACGATATCAATCGGTGGGGCAACAACGATGGATACAACACTTCCAATTATCGTAAAATTTGGAGGAAAGGACATCACAATGCTAGCTTTTATCCATGGGTTCATACTTAGCCTATTAGTCCCATTTCTAGTTCCCCTTCTCGCAACACTAGCGGCAGGTGGGTAGAGTGAATAAGATTTTGGCATTCATTGTTGTGATCATTGTACTTTCCTCCGGATGTTTGGGCATAATAAGTCCTCCAACTAACTCTCCCGTAACAAAAGTAGTAGCCCCTGAAGAATGTACAACATCCAACCTAACACAGGCGTTGGAATGCTATATAAAGCAAGATTGGCCAATACTCCTAAACCTTTCTGAAAAGTTCAACAGTTCTAGCAAAGCTCAGGTAATCTGGGATTTGTTAAAGTGGGAAGGAGAATATTTTGAATATGATAACGAAAAGAAGTCTTCGATTATATTGAGACCATCAGAATTTCTAAAAAGGAGAAAGGGTGTATGCACGGACTATACTGTCTTAACAGCTGGAATACTGTTGGCATTAAATATAACCCCAGTATATGTTCTCCTTATTCACTTCGCAGAGACCCCAATAATGCACTCAGCCGTCGCCGTGAAAATTGATAATACCACCTTTGTTCTTGACCAAAGATTGCCACCTAAAGATTTGGGAAGTTACTGGGTTGAATTTGCGAAAGAGGGAAAAATAATCACCGAAGCTGAGGTATATGAAGTTCAAAAACCAGGAAATGTTCTATATACAGGTTTGCTTACTGTGCCAGATTTTAGAAATGAAGATTATAACCCCACATATTTTGATGCATATAAACTGAGCAAGATACTAGTTGGAATGTTCAAAAATAAAACCCTTCTATTTCCAAGAGAAGAACTCAGAATATCTATTCCTCCAGGATTCAAAGAAAGAAAAGTATGGATATTCAGATTTAATGACCTTAAGGTTGTTTATCACCCAACTTTTAGCAAACAATATGCTGAGATGATATTGGAGGAAATATTATCTGAAGAAGATGTTAAGGAAGACGTTAAAAAACATAGAATATTTTGGATATACACTTACTGGGAAGACCAAGATCTTGTAGTTAAGCTTTTCTTAGGAAGATGAAACTTAATCTTGGCGATGGGACATGAAAGTCACGACAAAAGTTGGGGATAAAGGAACAACAAGGCTTTTTGGTGGAGATGAAGTTTGGAAAGACTCTCCAATAACGGAAGCTAATGGGACACTCGACGAACTCACGAGCTTCTTGGGAGAAGCCAGGCACTACGTTGATGAGAATATTAGGGAAATAATAGACACTATCCAAATTCATATCTACAAGATAATGGGTGAGCTTGGAAGTAAGGGAAAAATAAAAGGGATAACAGAAGAAGAAGTAAAATGGCTTGAGAAGCTAATAGAAGAGTACGAACATAAAGTCGAACTAAAAAGCTTCGTACTCCCTGGAGGGTCTTTAGCAAGCGCCAAGCTCGATGTATGCAGAGCAATAACAAGGAGAGCAGAGAGAAAAATTGCCACAGTTCTTAGAGAATTTGGTATTGGTAAGAAAAGCTTAGTATATCTCAACCGCCTAAGTGATCTCCTATTCCTCTTGGCTAGAGAGATTGAAATAAGAGAAGGAAAACTGAGGGAGGTAAAATGAAGATCATCGGAATATTAGGTGGAATGGGACCCCTAGCTACTGTGGAGCTTTTTAAAAGAATAGTGGAGAAAACCCCCGCGAAAAGAGACCAAGATCACCCAAAGATAGTGATATACAACAATCCACAAATTCCTGACAGAACTGCATTTATACTTGGCAAAGGCGAGGATCCAAGACCCTACCTTATTTGGACTGCTAAAGAACTCGAGGAATGTGGAGTTGACTTTATAATAATGCCGTGTAATACTGCCCACGCTTTTATTGAGGATATTCAAAGAGAGATAAAGGTCCCGATTATTAGCATGGTTGAGGAGACAGCAAAGAAGCTCAGAGAAATTGGCTGTAACAAGGCTGGCCTCCTAGCTACTACTGGAACCATAGTCAGTGGAGTTTATCACAAAGCCCTCAAGAAATTTGGAATATCCCTTTTAATTCCAAGTGAAAAAGAGCAAGAAATCGTTATGAAAGGCATTTATGATGGAGTAAAGGCAGGCAACTTGGAGCTTGGGAGAGAACTTCTCTTGGGAATTGCAAAGACTTTAGAGAAGAGAGGAGCGGACTGTATAATTGCTGGATGTACTGAGGTTAGTGTTGTTCTAAAACCAGAAGACTTAGATGTTCCTCTTATAGACCCGATGGATGTAATTGCTGAAGTTGCAGTCAAAAAGGCTCTAGAAGAATGAGGTGGTGGGGGCGCGGGGATTTGAACCCCGGTCCGCGGGTTTCTCCGGCCCTCGGGGCTCCAAAGGTTCATCACGCCCCGAGGTCAGCAAACCCGCCTGTCCTCATGGCCTCTGGAGCCCGCGATGATGGACCAGGCTACACCACGCCCCCACTCGATTAACCTTTACCCTCCGATGAACTTATAAGCTTTACCCCCATTATGGTCATTAGCTAAACGTTTAGAGGGTGAGCTAAATGAAAGCAAGAGAGGCAGTGGCGCTACAGGGAATCAGAGAAAAAGCCAGGAAAATCAAAAAGAAAAACATCACAAGACGAAATATAATATTCTTTGCGATAGCCATGTTTTTTGCGAACTTATCTTGGGGAATAGCGTTTCCTTACTTAACTGTGTACATGAAGATAATAGGGGGCACGGTTTTTCTTGTAGGGATGCTGAGCGTGGTGTTTAACTTAACCTCCACAGTGTTCCAGTACCCTTTTGGATATCTATCTGATAGCGTTGGAAAGAGAAAGCCCTTTATAGCCCTTGGAATCTTGTCATCTGCAACAACCTACATCATAGTATCTTTCATAACAACCCCACTCCTTCTCCTTGGATTTAGGGCTCTTCAAGGTGCTTTAAGTGCTTCTCTAGCCCCTGCTCATTCAGCGTTGATATCAGAGCTCTCAACGAAGGTTGGTTCTGCTTTTGGGTTCTTCAGTTTCATTGAGAACATGGGATATATGGTAGGGAATTTTATAGGGAGTTACGTTGTCAAGAAGATGGATGTAAGAAGTGCATTCTTTGTTGCATCAATATTCTCAATAATAGCGATTTTATTTCTGATCCCCCTAAAGGAAAGAGAAAGACCAAGACGTAAAATTGAGAGGCTCATAATTGTGCAAGAAGCTCGGGAATCTGAGAGAGTTGAACTAACAAAGCTGGCTTTTAGAGAGCTTATGAAAGGTGAGTTAGGCCTCTTTTATATTTCTGTGTTCTTAGCTATGATAGCATCTGGTGAAGTTTACTCCACCGTTTCTGTATATTTCCAGGAAAAGTTTGGAGAAGAATTTGTGGGCCTTTTCTTTGGCGTTGACTCTCTAGCAGCAGCCTTGAGCTCCCTAATCATCGGGAAGTTAATAGATAGGTATGGAGAATCACTATTCTACAAAATATCCCTGGTAGGTTATATATTCACTTTCATAGGCTATGCTCTTGCCAAAAGTGTTCTAGTAATGACATTAGTGTGCATAGTTTCTGGGGTAAAATGGGCAATGATAATAAGCTCATCATCAACATACATAGCCAAAAGAACTCCCTCTACCCAGAGAGGCCAAGGAATGGGGTTATTAAATACCATGATGAGTCTCGGATGGGTTATAGGGCCTCTACTGGGAGGATATCTTGCTGATATAAGTTTCGAACTTATGTTATATTCGACGACTCTGCCTCTAATCCTAGCCTTATTACTAGTTCTAAAGGCTTAGTGTTATTCTATCGGCTACTTCTCTCTTTACAAGAACGTTCCCTATTGATCTGGGAAGAGTTACGAGGTCTCCCGCCTTAAATGGTCCATATTCTCTGAGTTTTTCATCAAGAATTTTTGGAATGTCGATTCTTATTAGATACAAGTCAACAATGCCATGTCTCCTTTTCACTTCTTCCTCAGAAGGTTCCTGTATTTCAAGTTCTTTGCTTTCTAAGGGTAGGGGTTCTCCATTTATAAAAGCCGAGATTATGGCAAATATCTTCTTTTCTTCACCAACGAGATTGCGAGGAACTCCCTCAAAGGCCATATCAACTATCTTGTGCAACCTTATTTTCAAGATTTCTCGTATAAGGTTTTGAAGGAGCGACAGTTGGGCCAGATATAGCCTTCTTTCTATTTCTTCTCCTCTTTCTTCATGCCTCTCTGCACTAATTTCCAACGCCTTCTTGAAACTCACTATGTCCCTATAAAAGTCCTCATCAATCTCTGTTAATTCCAGGGAAGAAAGCTCCTTTTCAAGAAGCTTTCTTAAAACTTCAATATCCATTCTAAACACCTAAAAAGGGGATAGAAAGGAGATATCACTCCTCAACTCTTGGAGCAAGTAGGAATGTTAGCCTACCCTCGTCCCTGATATAGTACTCCATCTGCATGGGCATCTCATTTCCGAACTTTATAGTTACCTCGTCTGCCTTTCCAATTCCCTTAACCATATCCGCAAGGTAGCTGACTCCATATGCACTCTTTGTTTCCTCTTCAACTTCTAAATCAAGCAAACCCTCGTCCTCTAGAGTCAGCTTTATTTCAACTTCCTGCGTCTCTCCCTCTGCCCTCATTGTGAACTCATTCTCCTTGGCTATGAACTTAAGGCTGTCACTTACAAGGGATGCATCTTTTACTGCCTCTTTAAGAACGTCACCAAGAACTACGACTTTGGCCGTGAATGGAAGCTCGGGAAGATCTACTTCGACTTCTTCCACATCAATCAAAGGAAGTCTAAACGTTCTGGTGGCTGTTCCCTGAAGGCTTATTTCAAGAAAGTTCTCCTCTCCCTTCTTTAATATAAGAGTATCTTTAGCCTTTCCTCTTTTGAGGACTTTCTTTAAGTGATCCATATTCACTCCAATAGTTTCCTCTCCATCAACCTCGTACTTAGAGAATATACTTGCAGGGAGGTTAAGATCTATTAGAACGACCCTGCTTGGATCCATTGCCCTCATGCTTATTCCTTCTTCAGTAACTCTGAAAGCAGCCTCGTCTATTAGCCTGCTTGCTGTTTCTATAAGCTGAGCGAATTCTTTTGCTCCCTCAAAGACTATTTCAAATGGCATTCCATTACACCTCCTTTAGAATATTGAGCATGAGTCTAACCCTTTCTTTACCTCTCCATAAATAAGTCTTTCCGTTGTTGGTGTCGGGTATCCTTTTATAAGCCTCCTCCAATTCCTTCAGAGCTCGTTCAGCCAGTCTCCTTAGCACTTCTACTCGTAGCTCCTCCATACATAACCACACTTCTTGCACTTGTAGAATATTGTACTTGGCTCATCTCCGGCTCTTGTCTGCAACTCCCACCACCATGCTTCGTTGTGACCACATCTGGGGCATGTAACCTTGGCTGTTGGGAGAGTTGAGAAATCTTGTTCAACTACTATAACTCCCTCATCTGGCTTGTGTTTAACTTCCTCCGTTCTTCTATAAGCCTTGGCATCTTCTGGGTTTATTGGTTCCTCGTAACCGCACTTTCTGCACACGAAAACTCCTCTCTTTTTATCGGGGATCATGATACTCCCACACTTAGGACAAAACTTCACCATTTTCTCACCCCCACACTAGCCGAGGGCAAGGTTAGACCGTTCAGGATAAAAACTTTTGCCCAGATACATCTTGGGGGAAGAAGATGAGGATAGAAGATATAATTGGGGCAATTAAGAAAGAACTCGACGAGAAAGATACGCTAAGGGAAGAGGCCCTTCAAATTAGCAGGGAAATTGTAAGATTAAGCGGAGATTCAATAAAAGCGATGCACAGAGGGGATATGGAACTCGCCAAGGAAAGGCTTACAAAAGCTGGCATCCTTGTGAAGCAGTTAAAAGAGAAACTTGTTAATCATCCAGATTTGTATTACACAGGCCATGTGCAAACTGCAAATCAGGAATTTGTTGAAGCCACTCTGATGTATCACTATCTTACAGATAGAGACTTTCCAAGCCATGAAGAACTTGGCATACCTCCTCAGGACTACATCCTTGGCGTCGGGGACTTTATTGGCGAGCTTAGAAGATACTTTCTAATAAACTTAATGCAGGGAAACATTGAAGTCGCAGAGAGCACTTACAGATTCATGGAAGAGGTTTATGAAGAACTAATGACCCTGGAATATCCTAAAGGGCTTGTGAACGTCAGGCAAAAACAAGATCAAGCGAGATACATTCTTGAAAGAACTCTAGAAGATATAACTAGGGCAAAGCTCAATATGAAGCTTCAACAGAAGATGGAGGAAGTTCTCAATGCTAGAAAAGATAGCGGAAGCTCAGATGAAGCTAAGTAAAAGGATAGTGGAGCAGAAGCTTAAAACGGTCAAAACGGTAGCCGCCGTTGACGTCTCTTATAGGGGAGAGAAGGCACGAGCAGCTTACGTACTAGCTTCATTTCCTTCGGGTAATATTTTGAAAACAAAGGTTGTTGAGTGCACCGTTTCTTTTCCCTACATTCCAACATTTTTCTTTTTGAGAGAAACAAGGCCTATCTTACTCTCAATAAGAGGAGAATCGTTTGACGTCTTACTCGTTGAGGGGCACGGAAAAGCACATCCAAGAGGATATGGGCTGGCTTCGCACATTGGAATTCTAATAAAGAAGCCCACTATAGGCGTTGCAAAAAAGCCCTTAAAAGGTGTTCCTAGAGAGCTTTACAGAAAGGTGGGGAAGGTTTATGTAAGTGTCGGAAATTTGATAACTCTAGATGATGCTGTTAGGATAGTCAGAGAATTATTAGATGAAAAAGGTTATCCGAAACCATTAAAATTTGCCGATAAACTTTCAAAGGGGAAGATAAAATGAAAGTTAAAGCCCTTTATTTACTCATAAGTCTCGCTAAGAGAGGGGGGATAGGGAAACAAGTCTTCATAACCCTAAGAGAGCTTGGAAATGAACTTGGTGTATCCCCTCAAACAGTATTAAGATGGCTCGAGGAGCTTGCTGATCGCGGCTATATACTCAAGCAGGAATCAAGGAAAGGAACTTTGATAGAGATAACTGATAAGGGCATTAAACTTCTTGAAAGTTTATACGAAGAGTTGTCCTCTGCCCTTTATAGCGGGGTTATAGTGGGGGAGGTGGTCTCTGGTATTGGTGAAGGAGCTTACTATGTTCAGCAGTATGCCCCTCTAATTAAAGAATATCTCGGCTTTGACCCGTATCCCGGAACATTAAATGTTAAAGTCATATTTCCTAAGACGATATTCGATGCTCTTTGCAACTCAAGACCCATAATAATTCCTGGTTTTGTGAAAGATGGACGAACATTTGGAGATGTGAGGGCTTATAGAGTTAAAATAGATGGAATTGAAGGAGCTATAGTCATACCCTCGAGAACAATCCACCCACCAAAAATAGCAGAAGTCATAGCTCCAGTAAACTTGAGGATGGTTTTAAACCTTAAAGATGGGGATAGAGTAAGGATTGAAGTAATATAGGCCCGGATTATCCGCCCGCCCTCATTGTCCGCCATTCTCGGCTTCCTCAGGCGGCCCCGGAGACCGGGCCCTGTCCGCCCGGCGACGTCGCCTCGTTCATTGCGCGCCATTCCCGGCGCGCTCCCTCGGTCGGGCCACCCGGGCGGGGTCGGACAGTAATAACTAACCAAAAAGCATTTTTAAATATATGACCCTTACACCACGGGGTGTGAGTGGGAATGCTAGGTTATAACGAAAAGCTTGTCCTTCTAAAACTTGGCGAATTAAAAAAGGCATCAATTGAAGACCTTACAAAAGCAACTGGTTTGGAGCAAGTAGCCGTTATGAGGGCTATATTGACACTCCAAAAGGAAGGACTCGCAAAGCTTCATGAGAGAAGGATAAAGGTTGTTAAATTAACAAATGTGGGAGAGAAGTATGCTGAAATAGGCCTCCCAGAGATAAGAGCTCTTAAGGTTTTACAAAAGAAGAAAAGAATCAAACTTGAGGATTTAAAAGAAGTTCTTACAGAAGACGAAATAAAGCCAATTGTTGGTCTTTTAAGGAGAGAAGGATGGGTAAAAGTTGAGAAAACTCCAGAAGGTCTGATACTAGAGATAACAGAAAAAGGGGAAAAACCAGAGAAGAGGCCAATAGACCAAGCACTCGAACTTCTCGCTAGAGAAAAAGAACTGCCTCTTGAAGATGTTGAAAAGGTCATAAGCATAAAGGAACTCAAAAGGAGAAAAGTCGCCCAAGAAGAAGAAGTTACTGAGAGAGAAGTTGAAATAACAGAGAAGGGGCTTGAGATAATAAGGAAAGGAATAGAGCTTAAAAGAGAGGTAAGCATTCTAACTCCAGAACTAATTACCTCAGGAAAGTGGAGAGAAGTTGAATTTAAGCCATTTAACATAAAAGCTCCGGTAAAAAGAATATATCCTGGCAAAAAGCAACCATACAGGGTTTTCTTGGATAAAATAAGAAGAAGGTTAATTGAAATGGGATTCATTGAGATGACCGTGGAAAGCCTAATAGAAACACAATTCTGGAACTTTGATGCACTGTTCCAGCCTCAAAACCATCCCGCCAGAGAGTGGACAGACACATATCAACTTAAGTACCCTGAGAAGGGCTTTCTCCCAGATGAAGAGCTAGTTAAGAAAGTAAGAACTGCCCATGAGAGAGGGCTTGCTGGATCTAGGGGATGGGGCTATGTATGGTCACCAGAGAGAGCCATGCTTTTAATGCCAAGAGCCCATGCAACGGCCCTAAGTGCAAGACAGCTCGCAAAAGGGGTTGAAATTCCCGGAAAGTACTTCACAATTCAAAGGGTATTCAGGCCCGATGTCTTGGATAGAACACACCTGATAGAATTTAACCAAATAGACGGATTCGTTGTTAGTGAAGATTTAACATTCAGACATCTCCTCGGAATACTTAAGAGGTTCGCCATAGAAATAGCCGGAGCAAAGAAGGTAAAGTTCTTCCCAGATTACTATCCCTTCACAGAACCTAGTGTTCAACTTAGCGCATACCATCCGGAACTCGGATGGGTAGAATTTGGTGGGGCGGGAGTATTCAGGGAGGAAATGACTGAGGCTTTAGGAATTAAAGAGCCAGTTATAGCTTGGGGGATTGGAATAGATAGGCTCGCAATGTTTAAGCTCGGAATAGATGACATAAGATACCTCTTCAGCTACGACCTAAAATGGCTTAGAGAGGCAAAGCTGATCTGGTGAGGTGATAACATGCCAAAGTTTGATGTTTCGAAGTCAGATTTGGAAAGGCTCATCGGAAAGTCTTTCACCATTGAAGAATGGGAAGACTTGGTACTCTATGCAAAATGTGAACTTGATGACGTGTGGGAGGAAGATGGAAAGGTATACTTCAAGCTGGATTCCAAGGACACCAACAGACCTGATCTCTGGAGTGCGGAGGGTGTTGCAAGGCAGATAAAGTGGGCACTTGGAATAAAAAAAGGATTACCAAGATATGAAATTGAAAAGAGTGATGTCGTTGTATATGTGGACGAGAAGCTCAAGGACGTAAGGCCTTACGGAGTTTATGCTATAGTCGAAGGACTGAGGCTTGACGAGGATTCATTAAGCCAAATGATACAGCTTCAGGAAAAAGTAGCCCTAACATTTGGAAGGAGGAGAAGAGAGGTAGCCATAGGAATTTTCGACTTCGATAAAGTTAAGCCCCCAATCTACTATAGGGCCGCCAGGAAGGATGAGAAGTTTGTTCCTCTAGGCTTCAACGAAGAGATGACGCTTGAAGAGATACTTGAGAAGCATGAGAAAGGAAAGGAATATGGTCATCTAATAAAAGACAAGCCCTATTATCCACTTTTAGTTGATAGTGAAGGTAATGTCCTTTCAATGCCTCCGATAATAAACTCCGAATTCACTGGGAGAGTTACCGAGGAAACTAGAAACGTCTTCATAGATGTCACGGGATGGGATCTAAGGAAGGTCATGCTAGCCTTAAACGTCATGGTTACAGCATTAGCCGAGAGAGGTGGAAAAATAAAGAGTGTTAGGGTTGTCTACAAGGATTTTGAGATAGAAACGCCAGATTTAACTCCCAGAGAATTTGAGGTGGAGGCAGAGTACATAAAGAGGCTCTCTGGTCTTACCCTGAGTGAAGAGGAAATCAAAGAGCTACTTGAGAGAATGATGTACGAAGTAAAAATCTATGATGGCAAGATTAAGCTTAAGTATCCAGCGTTTAGAGATGATATAATGCACGCTAGGGATGTCCTTGAAGACGTTCTAATAGCGTACGGATATAACAACATAGAACCTGAAGAGCCTCAGTTGGCTGTCCAGGGGAGAGGAGATCCATTTAAAGATTTCGAGGATGCGATTAGGGATTTGATGGTAGGATTTGGCCTGCAAGAGGTAATGACATTTAACTTAACCAATAAAGAGGCTCAGTTCAAGAAGATGAACATTCCAGAAGAGGACATCGTAGAAATTGCGAATCCAATAAGTCAGAGATGGAGCGCTCTGAGAAAGTGGCTCCTTCCAAGTCTAATGGAGTTCTTAAGCAATAACACTCATGAAGAGTATCCTCAAAGGATATTTGAGGTCGGTTTAGCAACCTTGATAGATGAATCTAAGGAAACCAAAACTGTAAGCGAACCCAAGCTTGCAGTTGCACTGGCGGGCACGGGATATACCTTTACAAACGCAAAGGAAATTCTTGACTCTCTAATGAGGCACCTGGGAATTAAATACGAAATAGAAGAGACAGAGCATGGAAGCTTTATACCCGGAAGAGTAGGAAAAATCCTTGTAGATGGGAAAGAGATAGGTATCATAGGAGAGATTCATCCACAAGTCCTTGAAAACTGGAATATTGAAGTTCCTGTAGTTGCCTTCGAGTTGTTTTTGAAACCTCTTTACCGCTAACCTCTTTTACATATTTTCTCATGATTGTGATCATAATATCAAAGTTTTCTAGATTAATAATCAACTCAATGTCCATTTTTCTCTCCCGCCAATATGTTACAATAGTAATATCCTATAAACATTTGGCAAAGAATATTGAAAAAGAGCCAAAAAACTTTACAAAAGTAAATGTACTACTTTAGCATGAAAACAACTTTTCCAGTTTTGCCAGCCCTCATAAGCTCAAAGGCTTCTTCATACTTATCGAATCCCTTATACTTGTGGGTTATTATTGGGTCAATGTTAAGCTTTCCACTCTGGAGAAGTCTGGAAACAGTATACCAAGTCTCCCAAAGGTGTCTTCCAGTTATGCCGTACACAGTCAGAGCCTTGAAGATTATTAGGTTGTTGAAGTCTATACTAACCTTACCTGGGAAGAGACCTAGTAAGGAAACCCTACCAGCGGGGGTAACAGCTTGTAGTCCCTGTTCTAATGCTTTTGGAGCCCCACTAAATTCTAAGAAGACATCAACTCCATTTCCGTCAGTTATATCCATTACCTCTTTGACAACATCTTCTTCAAATGGATTAATAACATAATCAGCGCCAACTTTCTTTGCTAAGTTTCTCCTGAACTCACTGGGTTCTGAGACTATTACTGGATATGCACCGGACGCCTTCGCAACGGCTATTCCTAGAAGTCCCAGGGGGCCAGCCCCTGTTATTAAAACGCTCTTACCAGCTATTGGTCCTGCAAGAACAGTGTCTACAGCGTTTCCTAGGGGTTCTTGGAGGGTGGCATATTCGGGTGGTATGCTCTTTGGATTCTTCCAAACATTCTGAGCAGGAATTATTGCGTACTCAGCAAATACTCCATCTGTGTCAACACCAAATATCTTCGTGTTCTGACAGACGTGATACTGTCCCCTCCTACAAGCATAACACTTACCACAGACTATGTGAGTTTCAGCGGAGACGTAGTCACCGACTTCTATTCCCTCAACCCCTGGGCCAACTTCCACAACTTCGCCGGCAACTTCATGACCCATTATCTGAGGAGGCTTTATCCTGCTTTGTGCCCATTCGTTCCACTCATATATGTGCAAGTCAGTTCCACAAATGCTGGTTGCTAGAACTTTTATCAAAACTTCTCCCGGCCCTGGCTTTGGAACATCAACTTCGACAAGTTCAGCCCCGTACTCTGGCTTTGTCTTCATGATAGCTACCATTTTTTCTGACATCGAATTCACCCCATTAATATTTGACAATTTTACATATTAAATATAGATTTAAACGCTTTATGGGGATAAAATTAGACTAGAATCCAATCTTAACCTGCATTCCTGCCCAAAATACTGCCCCTGCCATCATTGAAACAAGGATTCCATACTTTGCACCAGCTGAAAATTTTCCCTCTCTTATTATTCCAATTCCCAGTCCTGTTATAAATCCTTGGATAATTGAGAATAGCCATAAGATTATTCTCAGTTCATTAACTGGTATTTGAACCTCCATTCCAGAGTACGTCATCATAGTTGCTATGTTCGAAATTACAGCAACAATAAATGGACCGACAAACCCTCCAGAAGTTATGAAGAACATCATTTGCATTCCGGTAGACGCCTTTCTCTCTTTCTTTATCCTTAGGACTTCCCTGACATCATTACCCACGGCTACAAGAACGTCTGCCATTGGGGCACCTCTTTCAAGGGCTTCAATTATTATCATCATTGCCCTGTATATAACCTCGGATTTTTTATTCCTCAGTGCAAATGCCCTTAAGGCATCTATAGTTGGTCTACCCCTCTTAATTTCTGCTACGGTTCTTCTAAATTCTTGGGTTAGAGCTCCGAATTTTGCGTTTGTTAACTCTTCAAGAGCTTCGGAAAAAGATACACCTGCTCTCAAAGAGCCTGCAAGGTAAAAAAGAGCATCCGGAAGAGCTTTTTCCATTTCATCAATTCTTCTTGAAATTCTAAGGTGAGGATAGGCGTATCCTATTCCAAGGCTCCCAAATAAAAATCCAAGTGCCAGGAGAGTGATATTATTACTAAAAATGAATAGTATCGCACCAATGATGATCCCTATTATTAGTGACAATACTATATATTCAGATGCCTTGAAGTCAATACCAGCTGAATATAACAGAATATCATATCTTTTAAGTGCCCTCCTTGGCACGATTCTTTCTATGATTCTCGTTAATATTGGAGTTATTACTCCTTTCTTTGCCTCACCACGTCTTTCCAATAATATCACCTCGGCTCAGCTCTCTTTATCATAATTATCATTATTACAGAAAGCATCGGAAATGCAAATAGCATTAGAACTACAAGGCCAGATATTGTAATTACGAGCCTTTTAGCTAGTAAAGATCCTGCCAAAATTGCCACTATCAAAAGTGTAGGCATGACGACAGACATGAACATATATACGAACGATAAGCCATTTATTTTCTGCACATAGTCCATTAGCTTGATTCTATACTCAAATGCAAACTCATCTGCCATTTTATATAGGATATCTGCAAGATTTCCTCCAAACTTTATTGCTCTTAATATCTGTTTAGTTACCTTAACTACGTTATCAGAAGCCATTCTCTCCTCGAATCTTGAGAGAGCATCCTCAAAACTTGCACCTTTATGCATGTCCTGGACTATCATTTGAAACTCCTCTGAGATAACCCCATAATCAGCCTTCGCAACGGAAACCATTGCCTCTGCTATTCCAACACCAGCACTTAATAGAGAGGCCATATGCCTAAGGACATATGGAAGGGCCCTCTCAACCTCTTCAACTCTTCTCCTCCAAACGAGCTTTGGATATATCCTCATGTAGAAAAAGCCCAGGATAAAGCCAAGAAAGGCCAATAAAATAGCTAAATCCCAAGGAAGATATATTATTATTGCAAAAGCTAGGCTCATTAGGGAGACTATTATACCAACAGCCAACATAAGGGCTACGTACTTTTCTTTGGACATTGTTATATTAGCTCTGTATAGATCAATTTCAAGACCCTTGATTGACTTACTTAACGATTCAACGGGACCTCGGAAGTATTTAAGAAATCCCTCAGCAATTCTCTCTGAGAGAGGTGTCTTCTCAATAACTTTCTCACGCCATTCAATTGTCTCCTCTATTAACTTCTCTTCCTCTTTGGCCTTCTCCTCCTCTATTTGCTCCCTCATCTGTTTAAGATATTCGAGCCTCTCCTTTATTGATACTCCCCTCTCTGGGATTTTTCTTACTGGAACTTCAGCTACCTCTAGGGTTTTTCCCCCAAGCTTTTCCAGGAATTCTAAAAATGCGGAAATGATCCCCATCACTGTTCCCCCTCTGCATCATATGAACTCTTTAACTTTCTTGCTCATTTCTATTGTTGCTGCTTCTCTCTCAATTTTCTTTAGGAATTCTTCTTCATCAATGTAAAATTCTCTAATCTGAGCTCCAACTTCTTCAATTTTCCTTATTCCCTTCTCAATCATCCAATCTAATATTAGTTTTCTCTTTTCAATTTCAAGCTTGAGCTCCTCAATAGACATACCTGTGTGATAAGACAATGTTGTAATGAACCTACTTGGCACTTCGGTTCTTATAAGTTCGTCCTTCGCTGGGTCATACTTATAAAGGAAGTTAAGCTGAACGCTTTCACCCTCAATGCCAGAAACTTCCGCTATCTCCGTAATTCTTCTTATAGTGCCTTTTTTCCTAGTATGGTACCTGACTTGCATTATGATTATATCTAAGGCAGGAATCATAATCCTCGGAACATTCATCGGTGGGCTCTCAAGTCTGACTATTGTCTCCCTAGCTGAATTTGAGTGTATTGTTCCCATACAGTTTGAGACTAGGATCCCATTTGCAATGTAGTTGTGATATCCTTCAACAGTTAGATCATAGAGGTATTTTACTCCAAATGCCTCGGGGTCAATTTCTTGTACACTAACTACCTCGTCCCAGTAAATGTCACCTTTGCTAATTATCTCCAACTTCTTTGCTAGAATTAAGGACTCTTTATCTCCAATATCTTTAGCTATCCTTTGGAATGCCAAAGAAATTCCTCTTAGTATATCTCTTCCAATTTCTCTTGTTTTGCCATCTTCTATGGACTCTATGACGTGCTCTGGAATATTCTCTCTTACATAGTATGAAACCAGCTTTGAGAGTTCAGCCCTAGTGAGGTTTAGTCTTTCTCTCAGCGTCTTCATTACAAGTGGAGGCACGGGAATGCTGTCTCCAATGAATGACTCAGCATTAACATTTTCATACCCTCTAGAAATTTGAGGAACCCCAATCTCATGTCCCATATTTGCCATTACGGCTGAATTGTCTCCAATTCCACTTACTTCAATCCCTAGACTAGTGAAATCTGAGTACTCATATGATCTCGAGGGAATGCTTCCATACGAATCAGAATGTACGCCGATTGAGAGGAGCATTGCTATTCTATCTCCGGGTTTTAGGTTCTCGGCTTCTTTTCTGAGGATATCTCCATGCAGGAAGGTAAAGACGGGGTGATCTTTCGTTAGAATTATCTCGTTTCCGGCCTTTGTTTTGATTAGGATAAGCTTCTCTCCCCTCTTAACCTTCCTTCTCCAGACCCTCGTAACCCTGCGCTTTCTGGCCTTTAAATCGGGCCCAACACTAACAACTTCAAATACGTCTTTCTCTTCAAGCTCGATGAACTCGAGGTCTTTGTACTTTCTGACTTTGTTGGAATATTTTTCAAACAGTCTGTCCACCAAGTTCCCAATAAACTCAACCCTTCCATCAGAGAGTTGGATTACAGAGAATCCATACAGGGCCCCATCGTGTCCAGTGTTCATAGCTGTGAACATTGTCCTCGCTTCTGGTCCTCTGACTTCACCTACGATGATTCTGTCCGGACGCATTCTAAGGGTGTTTTTAACTAGGTCATCCATGGTAATTTCTCCTTTGCCCTCAACGTTTGGAGGCCTTGTTTCAAGCCTTACCCAGTGTTCTATTGGCAATTGAAGCTCTGCAGTATCCTCTATGCTAATTACTCTCTCACTTGGGGGTATGAACATCGCTAATGAGTTTAAAGTAGTGGTCTTACCCGAACCCGTTCCACCAGCAACCAGGATATTGGCTGGCTTAACACCGAGTCCATCGACAAGGAGCCAAAGAAATGCTGCAACTTCACTGTTCATTGTTCCATATTTTATTAGGTCTATTATTGTGAGTGGATCTTTCTTGAACTTTCTTATCGTAAGTGTTGGTCCATCGAGACTTATTGGTGGTAGTGTGGCATTAACTCTGCTTCCATCAGGAAGTCTCGCATCTAAAAGGGGATTCTGTTGATCAATTCTCCTTCCAACTTCTCTTGCAATTCTTTCAATGATGTTAAGTATCTCACGTTCGTTTGAGAATGAGATGTTAGTTTTACACATTCCAAAACGTCTGTGCCATACATAAACGGGTTTATATAGTCCTATTACCATAATCTCTTCTAAATTGTCATCTCTTACCAGTGGGTCAAGCTTTCCATATCCTATCATGTTCTGAACTATTAACTCTGCAAGAAGCTCAACTCTACCTTCAGATAGTGTTGGAGCCATTTCTTTAACCATCTTTCTGACTTCTCTCATGAAAACCCTTCTTCTCTCCTCGTAATTTGGTATGGATTCTGGGTCAATTTGTATTTCAACTATAGCCCTGTCTCTAACCATCTTAAGCAGCTTTTCTTCTTCCTTACTTAGCTTTGGTAAGTTTATCTCATATATTGGAACGGCTTCTCCTTTAACTTTTAGTATTCTAACATTTCCATAAACATCCAGAACCTTAACTTCTCCAATATACCTCCCTGGTTTTCCCGTTGGGGATAGAATCTCTTGAAGAGTTGGTCCTATTGGTCTTCTTTCTTCAGGCTGTGGTTCGGGCTTTTTTAGAATTTCCTCAAGTTTTGGGGCACTTGGTTCCTGGATAAATGCTAATGGTAGTGCTGGTTTTTCTTCCTTTGCGGGCCTTGTTTCTTTAGTGAGGGATTTCCCCATCAATATGTCTCCAAGTGTTACAGATTTTGACGTCTCTAATGTCTCCTTTTTTTCTTCTTTCTTTGGAGGTGTAGCTCCTTTCTTAAGAATAGCCTCGAGAGTTAAATTATCACTACTTAAGATCTCATCAATCCATGAACGTTTTTTCTTCTCTTCCAAAACTCTCACCTCACCCTCTAGACCATTTAAACTTGTACTCTATTTCAATGGAATTCTTATCCCCTAACCATATTATCCATATTGGATAATCTATTTTCTCAAACTTAACGTTTTCTTCTTTCTTAGCTTCAAAATTTGTAGAAAGCAAGCTGTCTGTTATATCATATAGGACTATATCTTCAGATATCTCTTTCTCTATGGGTGTTTCGTGCGGTATCATATTCCAAAATGTTCCACGAATGTAGGAGATATAATCTGAATAATTCATTGTTGGCTCGGGATAGAAATCATACATTTTTGCATTTGGGAAGAATATTGGAATAGCAACGGCAAACCAGTCTCTTCCTAGGGTGACATTTTCTATTCCCTTGTCATGGGTGATATTTAACTTAACGAGTCCTTCATAGCTGTAAAGAACTATATTCTTTTCTCTATACTGGAAGAATGTCTCTGGCTTGAGAAAAATTGGGGAGTTGATGAGTTGAGGGTATAGGATATCACAAAATGGCCCATTATCTAAAGTGCCGTAGGGAATGTCTATCATGGGAGTTCCAGAGATAACCCTAACTTGTCCGGCACATGGAAGGGTTGTATAATCCCTTAATTTAATCGGAAATTTTGTTGGTGTATCAATAAAGAATTTTACCTTCAAAACTTCATTGGGGTATATCCAAAATCCGATTCTCGAATTTAAGATGTTAAGATTGGGAGAGCCTATATACCCTGTATCGCCACTTATGTGGTGCAAAACCTCACTCTTGTCTTCCCTAATAACTTCAAATTGATATCTAGGATTTACTATAATGAACTTTGGCTCATCTCCTGTATTTATAAGCGTGAAGTTTATTTCTAAGCTGATTAAAGCTGTTAAATACATATTGTTGGGTGCAATAACTTCTTGGGCAGATGCTGGAGATGTTTGGATGACCAAACTACCAACTAATAATAAAATCAAAAAGAGGGGCCATTTCATCTTAGATCACCCCGAGATTTTGCCTATAACTAGAGAATTCTCTGCCTTAAGCACTTCTTCCATAAACTCTGAAGGTATTTCAACGATCACAAGGACTCTAGTTCTATCTGGATCCAATGCCAGGAGGTTAGTTTGTTCTTCTAAATTCAAAACCCTCCATCCATAACCCTCTAATACCTCCTTAACTGTATCAGGGCTCTTAATTTTTCCTGCTGCTATTGCTTTGAGTACTTCCCCAAGATTTACATTGTAGGAATACCCCGCAGACAGGGATTCAGAGATCGTCTGTTGGACAGATGTCTGAGAGCTTATACTCTGAGATTCTTGATAAGAGGTCTCTCCGGGGGAATAGTTTGTAGTAGAAGATTGCTGTGAAGACTTTGTTTCTGAGTAGCTTTCACTCTTACTCTTAGATTGAGTCTCGGCTAAGTTTATTTGGCTCGCATCTACTAACACGAGAACTACGTATCCTTCTGGAACTAATCTTTTTCCGGTTCTTTTGTCATATATTTCGATTTTGTCTCCTGGCTTTAAAAAGCCTCCACTCGCATCTTTTCTGGATAATACGAGAGCTATTTGAACGAATTTCACTTCCCGTACTTGGTACTGAAGCAAGTCTGCAAGGCTTTCGACTTTACTTATAACCTCTTTAGCTTCACTCTTTGTATAAATATTGGTTACATTGCCTTTAACTAGGATAACTTTTGTAGTTGGTATAGAATCAATTCTGTAGTAATAGACTTTCTTCCATAGGTCTAGCAGATAAGGATTAGGATCAATAGATAGTACCTCTTCCTTTGTCTTTGCTTCATCTACTTCTTTCAAGAGCATGTTTAAGGTATCTACAATCTCCTTTCTAAGGGTGTCTGGAACTTGAACTTGCAATAATGGTTCAAAAGCTATTTCTATGTTCTCTTTCGTCTTATTCTTAATTTCTGCTAATTCTCTAGCTAATTTTTCTTCTTCTGCTTTACGTTTAGCTTCTTCATATGCTTTCCACCTTTCTTGGCATACTTCCTTCACATTTATTTTTTGTAATTCCTCAAGACTATTAGCGGCCATTATGGCATTTATTAGTTGAATTTTAGCAGTATCATTAGCTAATGGTCCTTTAAAACATGCATTAACTTCTGCAATTTTAGCTTTTTTTGCATTTTCTAACTCCCTTGCGGCTTTATTTTCTAAATAGATGTAAACACTTATTATCGCACCAATAATAATTATTGCTAACACAAGAGCACCGATAATTATCCTTTTTCGTCTTTCTCTCTCCCTAAGCATACCAACTCTTGATATTCTTCTCCTCGGAGGTCTAGGAGGGGCAGGAGTAGGGGGTTGTTCTTCACTTTCACTTACGGCTCTCCCTAACTCTCTAAGCCTCCTTATCTTTGCCTCAATATCCTCGGCCACCGTTGACACCACCATTGGGTTATCTGTAAAAATAATAATCATCCAGCAAAATATCCTACTATTCATCCATGTTCTTATGTGTTTATTTAGATTTCGCCACTATAATTTTATCCCAAATATTATTAAACTTCCTCTAGGTGATCACACGTGGAACGATTAGTGATAAAGGTTGTAGAGATCAGGGGAAATTGTCCTGTATTTAAAATTGGAGATAAAATTACTATAGAGGGTCCAGAAGTAGTGCTGGAAGAAACAGACGCAATTTGTACGCATGCATTTGCATCGTTGCTACCATATATAGTAGCCCTTAGGAAAGGCATAAAGCCAAAAGATCTTGGGCTTGGAAAAGGTGAAAAAGCTTACGTTCAGTGTCTAGATCCTGGTCCTCCTTATACCAACGGAGGCACTGTAATATTTGAAATAACGGTGGTCAGAGATGAAACAAAAGAAAGCGTGGAAAATAGTAAGAGAGGTAATTAACGAGGCAGATATTGTCGTTGAGGTAGTTGATGCTAGAGATCCAATAGGTACCAGAAATAAGAAACTCGAGAAGATGGTAATTGAAAGTGGAAAAAAGTTACTAATCGTTATGAACAAGGCTGACTTAGTTCCCAAAGAATGGGCCGAGGAGTATAAACAAAGAAGTGACGTCCCGATAATATTCATTTCTGCAAGGGAGAGAAAAGGAACAGGAATCCTTAGAAAAGAGCTAAAGAAGATTGCAAAATCAATTGAGAAGGAAAAAGTTAAAGTCGCTCTAATTGGCTATCCAAATGTTGGGAAGAGTACAATAATTAACGTGCTCAAGGGAAAACACGCTGTTGGCACTGCCCCAATTCCTGGATATACAAAGGGCAAACAACTGATTAGGCTCACAAAAAGATTATGGCTTTTGGATACTCCCGGAGTGGTTCCAATTGACGATTTTGATGAGCTGGTCATAAAAGGGGGATTTCCCGCGGATAAAATAAGAGACCCAGTTAAACCAGCGCTAAAGCTAATTAAGAGAATACTTGAAACAAGAAAAGAAGCCCTAACCGAAAAATTTGGAATAAAAGAATTCGAGAATGAAGAGGATATTTTGAGGATGATAGGAGAGAAGAGAGGTCTCTTTAGAGAGGGAGGAGAAGTCGATATTGAAGAAACTGCAAGATGGTTCCTTAGGGAATGGCAAACTGGGAGATTTACGCTATTTAGTCAGGAAGAAAAGAAAGAAGAAACCTTCATTCCCAGCTTTGATGATATACTAAGTGAAATAAAAGCAAATGAAATTACGGAGCCAAGAATGATACTATGGAGGTATGAAAATAAGCTGCATGAATATCTAGGAAGCGAAAAGAGATTTGGGATGGTAAAAGTTGGGGAATTTACAATAGCAATAGCAACTGGTTTTAAGAAATGTCCCAATGCATTAAAGTTTATTGAGAAAATTACTGGTAAGAATGTCGTTATGAGTGAATGTTTTGGTAAAAAGTGGAAAGGAATAATAGCAATATTGGAGGACTGAAAATGCCGAAATTCCTTCTAACTACCGCTCAGGGAATTGAGGATATAGCAGCGAAAGAGATAGAGAGAATACTTTCAGATTTAGTTCTGAAAATTAAAATTAGACCTTGGGGGATAGAAGGTAGAATTCTCTTAGAGACTAAAGAGGGATATTACCTTGACGAAAAAGGGAAGAAAAGACCAATAAGCATTGGAGAAGTTTTAACAAAAAACTCAAGAACGTTACATAGAATAATTTCTCTCCTCACAGTTTCTCGTGCAAGGAATTTAGAAGAAATTGAGAATGTGACAAGAGAGGTTGATATAGAGGCTTACTTAAAGGAAAAAGAGAGCTTTGGAGTTAGGGCCGAGAGATTTGGAAGTCATGAATTTAGAAGCGTAGATATTGCAAGGGTAGTTGGAAGGATTATTCAGGAAAAAACTAAAGCTCCCGTTAACCTTGACCATCCAGCCGTGATAATCAGGGCAGAGCTCATTGGGGACATTTTCATACTTGGGGTTGACATTACAGGGGATCATTCACTCCACAGAAGGCCATGGAGAGTCTATGATCACCCAGCTCATCTGAAGGCAAGTATAGCAAACGCGCTAATCGAGCTTTCGAAGCCCGAAGGAATTTTTGCTGATCCATTCTGTGGCTCGGGAACAATTCCGATAGAACTTGCCCTTAGAGGGTACAAGAACAGGATAATATGCCTCGAAAAGTTTAGGAAACATCTCACAGGGGCAAAAATGAATGCAATTGCAGCCGGCGTTTTTGATAAAATAGAGTTTGTTCTCGGAGATGCTACGAAACTTAGCAAATATGTTGAAGAAGTAAATACAGTGGTCAGCAACTTACCTTATGGTTTGAAAATTGGAAAGAAGGGTATGATACCAAAGCTGTACTCAGAATTCTTCTCGGAGCTATCCAAGGTCTTAAACGGAAGAGGGGTGTTCATTACTACAGAAAAAAATGCAATAGAAAAAGCAATTGAAGAGCATGGATTTAAAATACTAGAGAAGAGGATAATTGGTCATGGTGGCTTAGATGTTCACTGCTACGTCATAAGGTAGCAAGGAGATCCACGTGAGAAGAAATGCCACAGATTTCTTTATTTTGAAGTTCTTGAAAATGCAAACGCTTGAGCTGCTTATGAGGATGAGGGATTAAAAAACCAGAAATAAAATGTAACCCTTCGAAGATGTTTGAAATGGTGAGGAGATAAGTTCAGCAAAGAATTGAATCTTCACTTAAGACATCAAACTCAACTTTCCCTATCCCTTCGATCCAAGCTTCAATTTTGTCTCCATGCCTTAAAGGTCCAACTCCCGGCGGTGTTCCGGTGGCTATTATGTCACCTGGCTCTAACGTCATTATTGAGCTTATGTATTCAATTAACTCTGGAATCTTGAATATCATCTGACTCGTTCTTCCAATTTGCCTTAATTTGCCGTTTACCTTAAGTCCTATCTCGAGGTCACTAGGATCGAGTTCCCTTTTATCAACCACTCTGGGCCCAACGGGAGCAAATGTATCAAATCCTTTGCAAACCGTCCAGGGGTGTCCTTTCTTTCTTGCCTCATCTTGTAAGTCTCTGGCAGTAATGTCCAGGAGAATCGTATAGCCAAGAACGTACTCAAAGGCCTTTTCGGCAGGGACTTTTCTCGCTCTCTTTCCAATAATTACTGCAAGCTCAACTTCGTGGTCAACTCTTTTGCTTTTCCTAGGGAGTATAATAGGGTTTCCTGGCCCTATGAGGGCAGAAGGGGGCTTTAAAAATATTATGGGTTCGTCTGGAGGCTCATCATTCATTTCTTTGGCATGCTCAACGTAATTCTTTGCCAGAGCAACTATTTTGGTAGGCCTCACTTCATAATAGCCATCCCTAAATGGCAATCTAACATACCCCATTTTAGCAACCCTTCTTAATTTGGTGGATTCTGAGTTTAAACATCTTATTATCTTTACATGAAATAATACTCGGGCCTTCTATCTTTGAAGATATCGTTAAGCTCATTAATTCTCTTATTCCTGACTATATGTACATCAATATCAGCTATCCCAACTTCTTCCTCAGTTTCAGAGGCTATGGAGAGCACTTCTGCTTTTGGAGAAGCTATAAGACTTTTCCCTATGAATTTTAGACCTCTTTCTTCACCTACCCTATCTGCTGTTATGGTATAGACTCTGTTTTCGAGGGCTCTAATTGGCATTGCTCTAGGTGCGTAAGGCATTACAAGATTGGCTGGATGAGCTATGACGTCAGCTCCCTTTAGTGCTAGTGTTCTTGCACTTTCCGGAAAGAACCAGTCAAAACATATCATAACCCCTACTTTAAGGAAGCCCAAGTCAAAAACTCGAAATCCCAAGTTTCCAGGCTCAAAGAAGTATTTTTCTCGGTAGAATAGATGAACTTTCCTATATTTTCCCACGTATCCTCTTGGCCCAACAACAACAGCTGAATTATACAAACTTTCTCCTTCTTTTTCTGCAGTTCCAGCTACTATATATACTCCAAGATCTCTAGCAACATCCATAAGAAAAGTCGTCGTTTCTCCATCTGGAATCGGTTGAGCTATTTCAAAAACCTCATCCCTATTTTCAAAGTTATAACCACTATCAAAAAGCTCTGGAAGAACTATCAATTTAGCCCCTTTTTTTGCTGCTTCTTTTATTAGCCCTTCGGCCTTTGAATAGTTTTTATCAGGATTTAGGAGAAGTGGTTCCATTTGGACATACGCCACTTTTACCATACTCTCACCGAGGGTTGTTTTAATTTTGAGGCTAATTAAGTTTATGGGGTATCTTTTATCAGATAATATAGCTCTTATCTTGTAAAAAGTTGCTAATTCAGTATTTTTATGCGATTTCGATAAAATAAATATCACATTATCAAATTAAAGCTAAAAACACTCTTATTCCCTCTGAAATCCACAGATAACTTAGATAAAAATTTTGATTGATAAAACTTAAAAGATAAGGGTCTGCCCTTAAAACTGAGAGATTGGGAGGTGACGCTCATGAAGAGGAGGCCAAGGAAATGGAAAAAGAAGGGTAGAATGAGGTGGAAGTGGATTAAAAAGAGAATTAGGAGACTCAAGAGACAGAGAAAGAAGGAGAGGGGACTTATCTGACCATGGACTTTTCTTTATATTCTTTTGAATTTGAAAGTTCCAAAGGGAAAGTTTTAGTTTTTGCAGATCCCCATCTAGCCTTTGAACCTTTTAGAGGGGTTCAAATAAGGTCGAGGCTAGAAAGTAAACTTGCAGAATATATCTTGAGTGTAGACCCAGACGTTTTGATAATTCTTGGAGATGTTAAGGAGGAGCTTGGAATTTCCAAATATACGCAAAGGATACTACTTGAATTCTTCTCTAAGATTAGAGATATTGAGGTTATCATAACCAAGGGAAATCACGATGGTAAGATCGAGGAAGTTACAGGAAAGTTTGAGAACATAGAGGTTGTCGACTACTACATCCTGGATGATATCCTATTTATTCATGGGCATAGGGACCTTCCAGAAGACCGCGACTTCAAGAGGGCTTTCCTGGGTCACGTTCATCCAACGGCCTTGATCGATTTTGGCGGAGTAAAAAGAAAAGTTAAATGCTTTGTAAAAGTGGGAAAGTTCATTATATTCCCTACAATAAATCCGTACTTGGAAGGAATAAGGGTGAATGAGGGAATAAACATGATACCGTTTTTAAAGAATGTTAAGGAAGTCTCCCTAATTCTCCCCCCGGGAATATATATTGATAAATATTTTATATAGAATATTTTGGAGTCTATATTATACTTCGGCAAGATATTTATATTTAAAAGGCAACGTTTAGCCGGGTGAAATCGCCGTGATAATTGGCGATCCTTGGGTTCTGTTCACGATAATTTTGGGGCTTGCGATGGCATGGGCAATTGGTGCTAACGATGCCGCAAACTCCATGAGCACCGCTGTTGGAGCAGGTGCAATAACTCCTAGACAAGCCGTTCTAATAGCTGGTGTTTTGGAGTTCACAGGTGCGTACTTCTTTGGAAAGAGTGTTACAGAAACCATAAGGAAGGGAATAATAGATCCCTCTAAGATTACTGACCCGAACGTTTTAATATATGGGTCAATAGCTGCCCTCCTAGGGGCTACAATCTGGCTTGTAATAGCAACGAAATACGGTCTCCCCGTATCAACAACACACTCAATTATAGGGGGTATAGTGGGTTACGGAATAGTTTATGCTGGAACATCTATAGTGAACTGGGGCAAAATGGCGAAAGTTGTTATGAGCTGGATTCTTTCGCCAATAGTTGGAGCAATATTTGCATTCTTTATTTTCAAAGCAATAACAAGAACTGTCTTACAAAGCCAAGACCCAATAAAAAGTGCAAAAAGATGGTCACCATTCTGGATTGGGCTGGCATTCGTTGTTATAGGAACGATGTTCTACCTAAAAGTTCTTCACGGGAAATCTCTCTTCGTCGGCATTGTAAAGTTTGGGATACCTGTAGGAATAATTACGTTCATAATAGTTACCTTGATACTAAAAGTCAGATTCCCCAAAGTTGATCCATATCTAGGAGCGGAGGCTATATTCAGAAGAGTCCAAGTAATAACTTCAGGATACGTGGCTTTAGCCCACGGAGCTAATGATGTTGCGAACGCCATAGGTCCAGTTGCTGCTGTGTATACAATAGCAACTATGGGAATGGCCGGAGCAAAGGTTCCAGTTCCGAGGTGGATTTTGGCCTTGGGTGGTCTTGGGATAGCTATTGGAGTCGCCACTTATGGATATAGAGTTATGGAGACTGTAGGAAAGAAGATAACAGAATTAACAAACACCAGAGGATTTACGATAGATTTCTCTGCCGCTACTGTTGTTCTGATAGCAAGCTGGCTCGGAATGCCTATTTCAACAACCCATACGGTTGTAGGAGCTGTTATTGGAGTTGGACTTGCCAGGGGGATAAAAGCAATAAATAAGGATATTGTTAAGGATATAATAATCTCATGGTTTGTTACTGTTCCCACAGCAGGAGTTATCTCAGCGATTATTTTCAAAGGCCTAATGCTGATTGTGGGGTGATATCATGCAGGTTTGGACCAAGTTATTTGCGAAAAGTCCGTTTAAGCCCCTAATAAAGCATGCAGAGGTTGTCGTTCAAACCGTGGAGACACTCGAGAAGGCTCTTGATCTTTGGGCCAAGGGGGATTATGAGGAGATGGCAAAATATGCTATTGAAGTAGATAGATTAGAGGATGTTGCCGATAGAATAAAGATGGAGCTCAGGAATAGTATCACTTCAAAACTTCTAATGCCAGTTCAAAGAACAGACATATTGGAATACCTCCACATGCAGGATAAGGTGGCCGATGCCGCTGAAGACACTGCAAAATGGCTCATAGTGAAGAAAGAACCCCAGATCCCAAATGAGATAAAAGAAGTGATTTTAAAAATGGGCAAAGAAAGCATAAAGGCTGCAAAGCTAGTTTATGAGGCAATAAAGCAGATGGATACTGTTGTTGAAAGTGGGTTTTCGGAGAAAGAAATAGAGAAAGAGTATGAGATTATAAGGCAAATAGAGGAAGTTGAAAACAAGATAGATGGGCTTGATACAAAGCTTATGATGCTTGTATTTAATAACCACCTAGACTGGACTGATGGTCTATACATACTCAACATTGCAAGGACTCTTAGTAATATCTCTGATAAAGCGAAAGATGCTGCTGAAAGGATAAGAATAATGATGAACAAATGACCTGGTAAAAGGTTAGAGAGCCAATAACTTCTCACTCTCTTCGACTTAGCCTACTAGCCTCTCTGAGTCCATTATTACATTTAAAAAAGAGTTTACGTGGCTCAAATGTTGTATCTTCAGTATGAACAGTGAGACTTCCAAAAGAAAAAAGCTAAAGGCTAAATTGCTATCATCGTTGACGTCATTTGAATCTCAGGCATCTTTCTAATTCTTTCAGTTATGAATTGATCGAGGTCTTTTAGTGTATCAGTTTCAACTTTAACTATTAGATCATACTCACCATAGACTACATATGCCTCCTTAACCTCAGGCATCGCTAAAAGTTTCTCCATGACTTCCCTCTCCTTACCCGCGGCCGTAACCATCAGGATAAAAGCCGTCACCATTTTTCCATCACCAAATAGAATTATTTTCCGCTAGGTATTTAAAGGTTGTCTTACCATTACCGACACTCTAATAAAAGGATAATCGAAGGTTCTAGGCGGTGGGTGTCATGGTTCTAAAGGTTTACAATACCCTCACAAAAAGAAAAGAAGAATTCAAGCCTCTAAAAGAAGGAGAAGTTAGGATGTATGTTTGTGGTCCAACAGTTTACGATTATCCCCATCTGGGCCATGCGAGGACTTACATAGCATTTGACGTGATTAGGAGGTACCTTGAACACAAGGGGTATACGGTTCTCATGGTAATGAACTTTACGGACATTGATGATAAGATAATTAGGAGGGCAAACGAAACTGGGGAAGATCCAAAAGAATTGGCAGAGAAGTTCATAAAAGTATTCTTAGAGGACATGAGGGCTTTGAAAGTTAAACCTGCCGACATATATCCAAGGGTTACTGAACATATAGAAGACATAATAAGGTTCATCGAAAAGCTAATAGAAAAGGGTTATGCCTATGAGGGAAGTGACGGAGTTTATTTTGAAGTACAAAAATTCTCCGAATACGGAAAGCTAAGCGGAATAAAAATCGAAGAACTGAGGAAAGGAGCTAGAGTAGAGCCTGGTGAAGGAAAGAAAAATCCAGAAGACTTTGCTTTATGGAAAAAGGCCAAACCAGGAGAGCCCAAGTGGGAAAGTCCATGGGGAGATGGAAGACCTGGATGGCACATTGAATGTTCAGTTATGAGCAGCAAGTATCTTGGAGAAAGCTTTGACATTCATGGGGGAGGCAACGACTTAATATTTCCCCACCACGAGAATGAAATTGCCCAAAGTGAAGCCTGCTTTGGTCATGAATGGGTTCGTTACTGGCTCCATACTGGCTTTGTTATGGTGAAAGGAGAGAAGATGAGCAAGAGCCTCGGAAACTTTGTGACAGTAAGGGAACTTCTCCAGAGATATAATCCCGAAGTTATAAGATTCTTTGTCCTCCAGAAACACTATAGATCACCACTGGATTACACAGAGGAAGGCCTGCAACATGCCAAAAATAATCTCGAAAGGCTATACAATACTCTCGAAAACATAAGGACTGCAATGAAAGAGGCAGAACTGTCATATACTTGGGGGGAGGAAGAGTTTGAAGCATATGAAGCGATAAAAAGTGCAAAGAGGAAATTCTACGAGGCCATGGATGATGATTTTAACACTGCAGAAGCCTTGAAAGCCGTGTTTGAAGTTAGTAATGCAATAAATAGATATCTAACTGAAGTTGAAAGACCTAAGGAATCAGTGCTAAGAAAAGCGTGGGAATTCTTTAAGATTGTAAGTGAGATATTTGGAATCTTTGAAGACTACTTTAAGGAAGAGAAAGTTGGAGAAGAGGAGAAGTTGATAGAGCTACTGGTTGAAGTTAGGAGTCAACTCAGGAAAGAAAAGAAGTATGATCTTGCCGACAAGATTAGGGAAGAACTAAGAAAGCTTGGAATACAGCTTGAGGACAAGAAAGACAAAACAATATGGAAGAGAATAAATGTCTAATCCTCCGGCCCATGAATGCAAGAAAAGTTCATTGTTAAGAGAACATCTATTAATCCTTTCTCTATGTTCTCTTTTATCTTCGGCATTATTTCCTTTAGTTCTTCCTCTGTAAGTGGTCTCTTATCCTTTAACCTCTTTATCCTGCCGTCATTTTTATCCAACACTATTATCTCATCTCCTTCAAAGTATAGGGGAAGATAATTTATCTTAAATCCGTAAAATTTTTCGGTAAACTCCATTCTTGCCCTAACAAGGGTTAAATATTCTTTTATTTCTTCCATTTCCATCACTTTAACTTTCCTGGAGATGACTTATACACGTTTTGGTAGCTAAAGAACATTCAAGTATTTGTGAACTTGAAAGCTAAGTCCAACATTTTTCTTCCCCAAAATGTCAGATGCTACTTTGTAAAAGCTCATAAGCTTATCCATTGAAACGTCCATTGGTTCCTTTGGTTGAATTGCAAGCGGGGCTAATCCTTTTAGCAGAGATGCATACCACTTAATGTTTTCCGTTTTTGTATCCCTTGTAACAACTAGCTTTGCATACACTTCAGCCCCCGCTTCCCTGAGGATTTTTATGCTTCTAATTTCTCTAAGAACAAGGTCTCTCCAGTTTTTTGTAGCTTTGGCACTCTCATCCTTTATATCGACGCTAGCATAGTCAGTGAGGTCAGCAACCTGAGCTATTAACTCCGGAAACCCCCCATGAGTTTCCAGAAAATTGTCAAAGCCAAGAGACTTTAGTTTGCTCATGAGTATTCTAAGGCCCTTAACCTGGAGAGTTGGCTCGCCCCCAGTGTAACTTATTGAGTGTATATCTCCCGTATCCAACTTTAAAACAGCGTTAATAACTTCATCAACTTCAGCAGGATTGTTCTTATATTCAAATTTCCACGTAAAAGGCTCAACCTCTACCCGGTACTTCTTAACTTTTCTTGCATCCCAGAATTCCCTAGAATCACAGTACGAGCATCTAAGATCACAGCCTGCAAACCTAATAAATATTTGTCTCCTCCCAAATGCACTCCCAGGAACGCTTCCTCCTTCACCCTGCCAGCTATTGAATATCTCGGCCAATATTATCTTCACCACTCAAGCTCCACCCCATAGTCTTTTCCTTCCCACAATACAAGTCTCTTTAGACTTACGTTACCAGGTAGCTTTTCTTTTATTCTTTCAGCAATCCATAGTGCTATGTTTTCAGTTGTTGGATTATCGAAGAATTTGTTAAGATTCCTGTGATCTAATTCTCTAGTTACACTTTCCACAAGCTTTTGGAGCTTTACAAAGTCCATAATATATCCATGCTTTATAGAACCCTCAACTGTGACTTCCAAGAAA
This sequence comes from Pyrococcus sp. ST04, assembly GCF_000263735.1. Lineage (NCBI taxonomy): Archaea > Methanobacteriati > Methanobacteriota > Thermococci > Thermococcales > Thermococcaceae > Pyrococcus > Pyrococcus sp. ST04. The sequence goes on from NC_017946.1 coordinate 1,130,519, forward strand.
AACGTGTGGCCATGAAGCTCTTCCCAGTCTTCTTCAACTTTAACAGCATGAGCAGCATCGAAGCTAGTCCTGACTATTACCCTAGATTTCATGAAACCACCAAGAATAGAATGAATATGGAAATAGATAAAATTAATGGAAGGAAAATCAAATACCCTGGGAAAGGATCTTGGTTGTTACATCATTTCCATTCTTATCATAGATTCTGTAATAGCACTTACATGGGAACTTCATTGCGGCTCTTCTAGCTCCCTCAAGGGCAAACTTTAGGTGTTGCCTGTTTACTCTTATGCTCAGGATCTTCTGATCCTTCTTAAGCCTTGCAGCGAGTCCTATTGGTTTCCCAAAAGGTCTCCTCATTCCATTACCATAACGATCTGCCTTTCTTCCCGTAGCCATTGGGTTTTCTCTGAGAACCTGGAATGGGTAAACCCTTATCTTAAAGTGGTAGTTGCTTCTACCAACGTTCTTCTGGAGGTATCTATTTACTTGCTGCCTAGCAGCTTCAAGGGCATTTTGTCTTATCTGAACTGGTTCGGCCGTGTGAAGTGCCACTTCAAACTCAAAATCGCCTGCAGGGTTCCCCATATCAAATATAGTTATCTTTGGACCAGGGGCTCCTCTTATGTATTCCCTCCTTGTATAAGCGGGCTTGTCAACGTACCTATCTATCTTGGCAGGCCTTAGAGCCATAATCTCACCTCCTGATTATCACAATGAAGCCTATTGGCTAACCTGCTCTCAGTTTTATAAAAGTTTTGGAGCTATACTCTTCTCTTATTTTCAAACTTTCCAATTATATTATTTCTCAGATCGTACACGTATACTTTGTCAAACTTAATAAGGGCAAATCGTTCCATAATATCTCCAACTATCCTGGAATATGCCATAGCCGCTCCACCTAGAATATTGTATTCTGCCTGACTCTCAAATTTCAACCAAATTTTTAATGTATCACCTGAGACTTCAAGGGCAGCAACTACCCCCGAGTCAAGAATATTATCACCAGTTATCGGGTCTATAATGCGCTTAAGCTCTTCAAGCACCTCTTTATATTCTGGAGGCCAATCCCTATCTGGGTGGTACACTTTCATGGTCTTATCTTTAGACGACCCCATTTTAAACTTAATTTTTGAATATGCAAAAAGTTTAAATTTGCTTCTATTGTCAAAAGTAAGGGCAAGAAAAAGTGGAGCGTGATAATAGTGAGACAAGAGGTTTTAGAAAAAGCTAAAAATATTCTAAAATTGACTTTTCCCGCATTACTGGTATGTTTGCTTTTAGATTTTGTTGGTGGGACTGTGCTGGGGGAAAATTATTCAGAGATAGCAACAAAGTTTCCTATTTTACTAGTGGTACTCCCAGGACTTATGGACCTTAGAGGGAATGTTTTTGGGGCTTTAGCATCCCGCTTAACGACTAAACTCAATCTAGGTGTAGTCTCCAGTATCTTTGATAAAGAAGTTCAGAGGGAAATAATTAGGGCGGTGTTTTCTTCCAAGGTTCCTCTTGTATTATTGTGGATCGTAGGAGTGTTACATGTGGATAATTTTAGGTCTGCAATAGATTCTCTGATTGTTGTACTAATGTCTGCTCTCTCAATAGGCCTACTCCTCGGGTACTCTGCTGCCTTGATAACAGTAATTCCATACAAAAAGGGTTTTGACCCTGATCTACTCGCTACCCCATTAATAACCTCTCTTTCTGATATAATTACAATTCCAACGTTAATATTCTTCCTTCACCTTTACGAAGTTAGGAGAGAAGCATTCTACCTCATTTTCGCTTTTATGGTACTTCTCTTAGTTGTTCTTACTATAAAAACTGGTGGAACTTTTGACAGGAGCTTTCGGGAAATTTCTGGTATCCTAACTGGGTTAGTTATCTTGGAAGCATTTGCGGGTTCAATTCTTGAAACTTATTCATCGAGAATATCAAGGGCTATCCTTTTGGCTGTTTTGTACCCTTCTATCCTAGATAGCCTAGGGAATATTGGAAGTGTCGGAGTTGCAAAGCTTTCAACGTACTACCATCTTGAAGGAAGGAGCGGAGTTTTGAATTTTGAGGCATTATTGGAGGTTATTGTGTTAGCTCTCCTCGCAATTCCCTTGGGAATAATCGCAAACTTAGTTGGAATTGTAATAGTCGAGATTCTCCTGCATTCAAAGGCCGGAATAATTGTTCCTTTAATCCTTGGGTTTCCATTAATAACTGTAACTATCTTAGCTATTGGGATAAGTATGGTTCTTTTATCAGAGGCGATTCACTTGGATCCCGATAACCTTGGGGTTCCTCTTATAACTACTATAGCAGATGTCCTAGGGACAATATTCATTGTTAGTTTAGCCAGTTAAAGAAAGAAGTAGAAAAAGCTAAGCGATTTGGAAGATTTTTATTGAGTTCGTTCCTACGGTCTTTTCTATTGGCTTACCCTCCGTCATTAGCACCATGTCGTCGCTCTCTACCAGCCCAAGTCCCTTAATCAGCCTTACTATGTCTTTCTCATCAAATCCTTCCTCAAGGCAGAACGGATAAACCCCATAGCTGAACATTAAGTTGTTGCAGACTCTTTCGTTTGTTGAAAATGCTAGAATCCATTGTTTTGGCTTGAACCTTGAAATTAGCCTTGCCGTTCTTCCCGTCCTTGTCGGGGTCAAGATGAACTTAATATCTACGGTGGACAATGCGTCTATTATACTCCTAGTTATGGCCTCCTTTATGGTTCCCTTATGGGAGTTTGTCTCTAGCCATTCCCTAATTCTGCTCATCCCAAAGCTCTCCCTATATTCCTCAGTAACTCTAGCTATTTTTGCCATCATCTCCACTGCCTCAATTGGAAACTTACCTACTGCCGTCTCTTCTGAAAGCATGACTGCATCTGTACCATCTAAAATAGCGTTTGCAACGTCGGTAACTTCTGCCCTAGTTGGGACTTTTTCAGTGGTCATCGAAACGAGCATTTGGGTTGCAGTTATCACCGGCTTACCTTCCTGGTTGGCCTTCCTTATCAACTTTTTCTGAAGTATTGGAAGCCTTTCTATTGGAACTTCAACTCCCAGGTCTCCCCTAGCTATCATTATCCCATCGGCGGCATTTAATATCTCCTCGAAATTTCTCACTGCATCTGGTCTCTCTATCTTTGCTATTACAAATACATCACCAGCATTCCTTTTTTCCAGGAATCCCTTAACTTTTAGAACGTCATAAACGCTTCCAACAAAGCTTAACCCTATTGCATCTATCCCATGTTCAATCGCAAATTCTATTATTTCCATATCTCTTGGTGTAACTGCTTCTACTGGTAAGTGAGCCTTTGGGATGTTTATGCCTTTTCTTGAGAATAGTCTCCCCCCAGATACTACAACGGCTTCAACTTCATTTTCCTTTACATCTTCAACTCTAAGAACTATGTATCCATCACTGAGATAAATTGTATCCCCCTTTGACACCAGCTTTGGGAACTCTTTGTATTCCACTGGAATCGTTGTTTCATCTCCTTCAACATCTCGTGTTGTTAATACTATTTTTTCTCCCCTCTTTAAATCTACATATCCCCCCTTTATTTCTCCAACTCTTATCTTAAGCCCTGGAAGATCTCCTAATATTGCAACTCTCCTATCGAGCTTCCATGCAACTTCTCTGATCATTTCAATAACTTTTGCATGTTCTTCAAATGTCCCATGGGAGAAGTTTATTCTTGCAACGCTCATTCCGCTCTTTATTAGCTTCTCTATCATTCTCTTGGAGTTTGTAGCAGGACCTATTGTCGCTACTATTTTTGTCTTATGATTGGGCAACTTCACCTTTCCCCACCGGAAGTTATTTTGGTGAACTTCCTAATTTCCTTTACCATTATTAACGAGAGAATTGCTAATGGATAATACGGGAGAAAAGCCAAATGTAAAATCGAAAAAGATCCAAGAGAATACGCTAGTCCAAATATTATCCCTCCAATGAACGTCGATATATTTTGAATCCCATTAATGCCTCCTATTGCCAGAGAAGATCGAGAGTGCGAAACTAAGACTTTTCTAGAGATCGGCCTGAAGGAGTTCACAGAGACTAGTGCCAAGAATATCCCTATGATAATAGTCGGGAGGACTTTAATCGAAGCAAAAAACGGAGATAATCCGGCTAACACAGAGATCAGCCTCAATGCCTGAGTAGTTCCCATTGAATCTGCAATCCAAGACAACAAATACGAAGTCAGAGATGAAAGAAAGCTAACCGTTCCAAGCAAGACTGCCGTTTTTTCCTTGCTCATATCGAGTGATTCCGAAATATAAACATAGGTTACCTCACCAAATGCAAATGCCGAGAGGAAGGAAAACAATGCACCAAGTCCGAGAATTATTTTCGGATCAATTTCAAGCTCTGACTTTTTGTCTCCTGACACTTTTTTAACACTACCTATAAGGAGGTAGGCAAACAGCATCAAAAAGCCTGTGGAGACGTAAAAGAGACCTGATATTACCATTTGGCCTTTTATGCCTAGATTAGACGTAAAAGCGTAAAGATAGTTACCAGTGAGAGATGCTAAACTTCCAGCAAAAAAGTAAATTGCACTAATTCTGGCCCTTATATTCTTGGGGGAAGCATATGCGACGGCAAGTTGTGCTAGAGGCCAGCTAATTCCATTTAAAAACCCGTTAGCGAGTTTTATCCCAACTATTTCCATCCAACTTGTCGCGAGAGAATAAAGATACACCAGGGGGGCATTTAATGCCATTGCAAGGGCTCCAAGAAAAATAAGCCTAGGCCTCTTATCTACTACATAACCCCCTAAAACAGCGGCAAAGGCTCGAGCAAATATGAAAGAAGTTGATATTACAGAGATAGATACCATTGAAGCTTTTAGAACATCCCTGCTATAATAAGCTATTGCGGGAACGGCCAGCCTAAATGCCAACGTACCCGTGAATGCAGATGCTATTAAAAGGATGACCGCTAAGATGTTCTTCTTCACTTCAGACACCAAACTGAACTTTCAGATGAAAGTTTTTAAAACGATTGTCAAGCTTTTTAACCGAAAGTTAAGAACAAAAGGTTGGTGAAGAGAGATGAGAAAGACTGTAGTTGTTATCGGTGGAGGAGCAGCCGGTATGAGCGCAGCCTCTAGGGTAAAGAGGTTAAAGCCCGAATGGGATGTTAAAGTTTTTGAGGCGACAGAATGGGTAAGTCATGCTCCTTGTGGAATTCCTTACGTTGTTGAAGGCATATCTCCAACTGAGAAGTTAATGCACTACCCTCCAGAAGTCTTCATAAAGAAGAGAGGTATAGACCTGCACCTCAACGCCGAAGTAATCGAAGTTGACCAGGGATATGTAAGGGTGAGGGAAGGAGGCGAGGAAAGAAGTTATGAATGGGATTACCTTGTCTTTGCTAATGGGGCCTCGCCAAAGATACCCCCTGTGGAAGGCATTGAACTTAAAGGTGTATTCACTGCAGATCTACCTCCAGATGCCGTTGCAATAAAAGAGTATATGGAGAAAAATGAAGTGAGAGATGTTGTTATAGTTGGAGGGGGATATATAGGGGTTGAAATGGCGGAGGCTTTTGCTGTCCAGGGGAAAAACGTGACTGTTATAGAAAGAGGTGATAGAATCCTAAAAAGGTCATTTGATAAAGAGGTCACTGACATTCTAGAAGAGAGAATGAAGCAACACGTGAACTTAAGGCTTCAGGAAATTATAATGAGGATCGAAGGAAAAGATCGAGTTGAAAAGGTTGTTACCGATGCAGGAGAGTATAAAGCTGATCTCGTTGTTCTTGCTACTGGTATAAAGCCAAACACTGAACTAGCTCGTCAACTTGGGGTTAGAATTGGAGAGACTGGGGCAATATGGACCAATGAAAAGATGCAAACCAGCGTTGAGAACGTGTATGCTGCTGGAGATGTTGCTGAAACAAGACACGTTATCACAGGAAGAAGAGTTTGGATGCCTCTTGCACCAGCGGGTAACAAGATGGGGTATGTAGCGGGAAGCAACATAGCAGGCAAAGAAATAACCTTCCCAGGAGTCCTTGGAACTAGTGTGACCAAGTTCATGGATATAGAAATAGGAAAAACTGGGCTGACAGAAAGAGAAGCAATAAGGGAAGGATACGACGTAAGAACGGCATTCATAAAGGCAAGTACAAGACCACATTACTACCCAGGTGCAAAACCAATTTGGCTAAAAGGAGTCGTGGACAATGAGACTAATAAGCTCCTTGGAGTCCAAGTAGTTGGTTCTGAAATATTACCAAGAATAGATACGGCTGCTGCAATGCTAATGGCAGGATTTACGACAAAAGATGCCTTCTTTACAGATTTGGCATACGCCCCTCCATTTGCTCCAGTTTGGGATCCCCTTGTCGTTCTTGCTAGAGTCCTAAAGTTTTAACTTATTCTATTATCCTTTTCATCCAACTACCACTCAAAAACCAAGCCAGACCAATAATTGCCGAAATTACGTTACTAAGCCCCATCCCTATCCAAACACCAGCACTGTCTTCCAATATCCTTCCTAAAAAGTAGCTTAGTGGGATTCTTAGGCCCCACAGTCTTATTGTTCCTAGAACAAGATTTTTCTTTGTATGGCCGGCAGAGGAAAAAACGTTAGTGACTGCTGAAAATATCCCAAAGAATGGAAACGATGCGGCAAAATACTTAACAACCTTTTCGCTCTCTCTTAATATTCCAGGGTCATGGGTAAACACCATAAAGATTTTCTCCCTGAAAACTATGAACAGTATTGTTCCCGTCGATAATATTGCAAAGTTAATCAGCATGGCCTTTTCAGCAATTTTCTTGGCCCTTTCATATTTTTCAGCTCCAACGTTTTGCCCAATCATAGTTCCCATTGCCTGACTTATCCCATTTGCAAAAGCGAACATGAAGTTTGTTAGCCTATTTGTAATTGTATAGGTAGCAAATGCTACTGTCCCAAACTCATATATTATCCTAGTTAGGAGAACAAAGCCAAACGAGTTGGCAGAATCCCCAAGGGTTGCCGGAAGACCTATCTTGAAGGTTTTCCAGTAGAGGCCAAGATCTGGCTTCATATCCTCTAGGGTCAGATGGACACTTACCTTCCCTGTAAAGAGAAGGTAACCTCCTATGACTGAACCTACTCCCTCAGAAACAACGGTTGCTAATGCAGCCCCAAGCACTCCAAGTTTCAGGGGAAATATGAATATCGGATCTAAGACCATGTTGAGTATTATTGTTAATATGTTCACTGCAACAGGAGTTTTAGTGTCCCCGACAGCTCTCAAAATGAAATTGAAAGCGTAAAGTGTGAGTGCTATGGGAATTCCTGCAAATACTATCCTCATGTATCTCAGGGCAAATGGATAAACTTCTGGGGTCACCTTAACAAACCTAAGCGCATATGAAGAGATTAATATCCCAAAAACTGCCAGAATCGATGACAAAACTAGAAGAAGAGCATAGAGAGAACCAGCAACTCTGCTCGCCTTTTTGAAGTCTCCAGCACCCACATATTGGCTCACCATTGCAAACCCAGCAACGACAAAACCGCTTCCAAGGCTTGTCATAAACCAGAGAAGAGGCCAAACGGTTCCGGGAGCGGAAAGTTCAGCTCTACCAAGCTTTGCTAACCAGAACGTGTCAGCAAGGTTATACATAACCTGAACTAAATTGTTAACTATCAGAGGGAATGCAAGCTTTAAAAGTGTCTTCTCAATGCTCCCGTGAAGTATCTCCTCTCTGGCCTTTTGAAGAGTTGACATCAGATATCCATCGAAGCGTTATAATAAAAAGTTTATTATGGGAATAATAACCATCACAGAACATCAAAGCTTATCTCAAGGAGCCCTTTGCTTTTTCTAAATCTAACCTTTCTAATTCTTATCTCTCCAACTTCTCCCGTCGTCATCGTGTGCTCCTTATTGCAAGCATTAATATTCCACCCTTTTATTTCAACGACTTTCAAGATCTTAATGTCATCTGGAACCGGGAAAAGATCGTACATATCTTCACCAAACATTTCCTCAGCCTTTTCTCTCGGAAGCTCATGCACAATTATTGGAACGTTCTCCCTAACCTTTTCATTCGCAAGTCTCTCGATCTTTCTGATTTCCTCTTCCGTTGGCTTTCTATTGAATTTAACAACAAGAACTCCTCTGTTTCCCTTGACATAGGTTGAAGCTGTCCATTTAGCTTCTTTCCCAAGAACTTTAACAACAGCTCCCTTAACTACATGAAGGGCAGTATGCGCTCTTACTTCTTCTGCTGTCATGCCTTATCTTAAGTCTTATCTGAGATATAAAGTTTAAAGGAAAAACACTACATTTTAACGAAATGAACCGAGCATGAGATGCAAGGATCGAAAGCTCTAATGACCTCCTCAAGTTTTGCTTTTAATGAATCCTCGGGTAGTGAACCATACATTCTCCTTGCATCCTCAAGAAGACTAAGCTCCATTATTCCCTGATTGAAAGCCGTGGGCGTTATTGTGTTGGACCACACAATTTTCCCATCCTCTATCCTGTAGTGATGAACTAGAACTCCTCTCGGTGCTTCCACGTATCCTACTCCTTCCCCCTCCTTCTCCTCAGGCTCAACTATCACTTTCTCAATGCCCTCACATAACAATTCCTCACAGATCTTAGAAACTTTCTCAAGGGCATAGACAAGTTCTATCGCTTGAGCTAGATTATTATAGATAACATACCTGCTCTCAATTTTCTCCCTATGTTCCCTTAACAATCTCTCAGCTTCTCCGGATTCAGCAATGCCCTTCAAGAGCACTCTAGCTAGTGCACCTACAAAGATAGGGCTCCCTTTATAATATGTGTGTTTAGCAAAGCTATAACTGACTGGCACTTCCTCTAGATCTTCATACTGAATCCTTTCTCCTTCAATAATTAATTCATCACCCCATAGGTATTCACTAGTCGTCATTGCTGTTTCAGCTTTTGCACCCCTGGGTTCCTGGGATGCAAATATTCCAACAACTCTCCTAGCGAACCTGACAAGAGACCTTGCATGTTTCGCTATGTTCTCAAGCTCCGCCTCACTTGGGTACCTACCAAATCCCCCTGGCTTTACGTTTATTCCATGTATCTCTCTTCCTCCTATCACCTCTCTAATCGTGTTTCCCAATGCCTTAATTGCTAATCCCTCTTTGATAATCTCTCCGTGCCTTTGAACCATTGAAATGGCATCAGGGTACCCTAGAACATCTGGAAGTGCTAGGAGGTACAGGTGTAGAGAATGGCTTTCAATGATCTCCCCCCAAAGACCAAGTTCCCTGAGTTTATTTACGCTCTCAGGTACATCAATTTTAAGAGCATTTTCTATGGCTCTAACCGATGCTATTGAATGGGAGAGGTAACAGATTGCACATATCCTAGCTTCTAAATCGGGCACATCCCAGTAATTCCTTCCTAAAGTTAAAACTTCGAAGAATCTTGGTCCTTCTAGTATTTTAACCCTTGCCTCTTTTATTGTCCCGTTCTCCACTACTATCTCAGCTTTTCCCACTCCTTCAACCCTCGTAAATTCATCCAATTCTATAATCATCACTCACCACCTTGCAAAAGTCCTAAGCTTTTTGCTAATCTCCTCTTCTGGAAGGATATTTTTCAGAACTTCAACCATTCCTGGAATGTTAGCATCCATAGAAGGGCCCCTACATCCAATGCATCCTAACCCCAACGCCGGACATTGGGCATTGCATCCACCAGCAGTTACAGGACCAAGACATGGGATGCCTTTCTTTAAGAGAACACACTCGTACTCATTAAGCTTACATTCTAGGCACACGGGATAGTCCTTTGCAACTGGTTCGACTCCTCTTGCTAGTTCCATGAGAACTTGAAAGAGCTCCTCCTTGTTATACGGGCATCCGGGAATAGCAAAGTCCACTGGAACATGGTCTACAACAGGTCTTGGGTCAAATACCTTTGTTGGACCTCTTATATCCCCATAAATTCTCCGAAAGGCTGCTTTGGTATCATCTACGCTCCCCTGAACGCTTCCATGTGTTGCGCAGGTTCCTAGAGCTATTAAATATTCGCTTCTGTTTCTAGCATCTTTAAGAACCTCCAAATCCCTCTGAGTTGAGACCGTTCCAGTAACTATTGCCACATCAAGCTTTTCTCTGCTCCGAGATGAACTTGCCATATGGAATTCCGTTATCTCGTAGAACTCAAGAATGTCGAAGAGTTTTTCGTATAAGAACAGTATGTTGAGAGCACAACCTCCGCAGTCGGTAAGCTCAAAAACTCCTAGTTTCATCTTCATCATATCAACCCCCTCGTAGAAAGGGCATCCCAATACGTGAAGACGGGACCGTCTTTGCAGATATATTTCATAGAGACGCTGGTTCCAACGACGCAATGCCCGCACTTTCCAATTCCGCACTTCATCCTTCTTTCTAACGTCATGTAAATTCTCCCGGGGGAAAGACCCCTGTCCAAGAGCTCTTTTATCACGAACTTGTACATAACAGGCGGGCCACATATGAGGGCATAAGAATTCTCCACATTGAACTCTTCACCCCTAAACAAATCCGTGACAACTCCTTTACACACTTTTTCTGAAAATCCTTTCTCGAGGTATATACATGAAGGGGTTTCAACTTCGTACGCAAGCTTAACGTGGCAGTTTAGCTTCTCTCCATGCTTAAGCAGGTATATTATCTCATCACGAAACAGAATATCTTCGTAACTCTTTGTTCCATAGAACAGGTAGATTCTCTCAAATTTTCCTGTATCTATGGCATACCATAGGACAGAGCGAAGAGGGGCCATTCCGAGACCGCCAGCTACTAGAATAAGGTTTGATCCTTCCATCTTCTCAAGAGGAAACCCATTTCCATAGGGGCCCCTTATTCCTATACTATCACCTTCGTCGAACTTGTGAATTAACCTCGTTAGTCTCCCAACCCTCCTTATGCATAGCTGAATAGGCTTTCTTGTAGGAGGAGAGCATAGGCTTATTGGAAACTCTCCATAGCCCCTCAAATCAACAATGACAAACTGACCAGGCTTAAATGTGAATGTACTCTCAAGTTCTCTATCGGTAAATCGAAGTGTGAAGAGTTTTTCTCTGGAAGTTAGTTCCCTAATTTCAATTATCTTCGCTTCATAACTCTCATAGGGGTTCATATTAACCCCTCCCTAATCTCCTCGAGAACCTTAACGTGTTCTATCCTGGCGGGACAGAACTCATCACACCTTCCACACCCAACGCAGTTAAAGCCGGCAGATGGATCAAAATAGCTCTTACAGTAGTAGCGATGCCTAAAACGGTCTAATCGAGTTGGTCTAAAGTTATGACCCCCCGCAACTAAGCCATGAGTTGGCATGAAGCATGAGTCATATCTTCTTTCTCTTACCGCCTCATATGCCCTTGTCCAGTTATCACAGACCTCGTAACATCTACACGTTGGACATACAAGTGTACAGTTCCCACAGCCTAAACATTTCTCAGAATATTTCTTCCATACGGGGCTATTAAATGCCAAGTCAAGTATATCTGCCAGACCTTCTCTATTTATTTCTCTTTTGAATGCCTTTGCCCTTTTTTCTTCAAATTCCTTGAAGTTCTTGAGATCTTCATCGGTAACTTCATCAAATAATTCTTGATTCTCCCACACGATCTCATGTCCTTTTATGCTTCCTACCCTCACTAGCCAGCCGTCTGGAAGCTCGTGAAGGAAAAGGTCAAACCCATCCATTGCAAAGTCTGTACCTAGACTCTTACAGAAGCAGTATTCATCAGGCATACAGCTAATTCCCACAATGAAAGCGTTATCTCTCCTCGCTTTGTAATATGGGTCTATAGGATCCTGGAGGTATACTCTGTCAAGTATCTTTAATCCGTGAATATCACAGGAATGCACTCCAAACAATACGAATTTTTCTACATCCTTTACTTCCTCCCATGTATTCTGCTTCAGCCTGAATAACTGATCTCTCGGTTTGACAAAGAACTTTTTTGGTGGAAGTATTGTTCTCCTGTACTTGAGTGCTAAATCTTTAACATTGTCAACATGTTCAAATGTATACGTTGAGTTATGCTTCACTGGACCATATATTTTGCCAATCTCCTTTAAGCTCTCAAAAAATTCAGAAAAGTTTTCGGATGAAAGCTTAACGTATCTCATGAATCTTCCCTCCTTGATATTTTGTAATGATAAAATGAGGTGATAAGAATTTCCAAAACGCCATTTTGACAACTTAAAGTTTTGAACAAATGGTGGAATACATCGAAAGAAATTTTTATTATACCCAAAATAGAAATTTACCAAGGTGATGCCAGTGTACAAAATTTTACGGAAAGAACGACTCGCTCCTGGCATTAATCTTTTTGAGATAGAAGCTCCCAGAGTTGCAAAACATGCAAAACCAGGACAATTTGTGATAATTAGGTTACATGAAAGAGGAGAAAGAATACCCTTGACAATTGCCGACGTTGACATAAGTAAAGGTTCAGTTACAATAGTTGCCCAAGAGGTAGGAAAGACAACACATGAGCTGGGAACTTACAATGAAGGTGATTACATACTTGATTTTCTAGGTCCCCTGGGAAAGCCAAGCCATATAGACAAATTTGGAACAGTTGTAATGGTGGGAGGTGGGGTTGGAGTTGCAGAGATATACCCCGTTGCAAAAGCCATGAAGCAAGCTGGAAACTATGTGATATCGATTTTAGGATTCAGAACCAAGGAACTAGTCTTCTGGGAGGACAAACTCAGGGAAGTAAGTGATGAGGTAATAGTAACTACAAATGATGGAAGTTATGGAATGAAGGGATTTACGACACATGCACTTCAAAAACTAATAGAAGAAGGAAGAAAAATCGATCTTGTGCATGCAGTTGGCCCAGCAATTATGATGAAAGCTGTAGCAGAGCTAACAAAGCCTTATGGAATAAAAACCATGGCAAGCCTCAATCCCATTATGGTAGATGGAACGGGAATGTGTGGTGCCTGCAGAGTGACTGTTGGGGGAGAAATAAAGTTTGCATGTGTTGATGGGCCTGAATTTGACGCACACTTGGTTGATTGGGATGAGCTTATGAAGAGACTCACATACTATCGCGACCTTGAATTGATAAGCTTTGAAAAATGGAAGAGGGAAAGGGGGATGGTTTGAATGCCCAAGCTTATCAAGGAGAGGGTTCCTACTCCTGAGAGGCCTGTTGAGGAGAGGGTTAGGGATTTTGGTGAGGTTAATCTTGGTTATACTTGGGAGTTGGCTTTGAAGGAGGCTGAGAGATGCTTACAATGCCCAAAAGAATACGCACCCTGCATCAAAGGATGCCCAGTTAACATAGACATCCCAGGATTCATTGGAGCATTGAGGAAATATAGAGATGATCCAGATAAAGCAGTTAAAGAAGCATTAAAGATAATTTGGGCTTGTAATTCTTTACCCGCAATTACTGGTAGGGTTTGTCCTCAGGAGGATCAGTGTGAGGGTGTTTGTGTTGTCGGCAAGGTTGGAGATCCAGTAAACATTGGAAAACTCGAAAGATTCGTAGCAGACTACGCAAGAGAAAAAGGAATAGAAGATGAACTTCTCAGAGAACAAGTTGGTGAAATTAAAAAGAATGGGAAGAAGGTGGCTGTTATTGGTGCTGGGCCTGCAGGCTTAACCTGCGCAGCAGAACTAGCAAAAATGGGCTACGAAGTAACAATCTTCGAAGCCCTCCACAAGCCTGGGGGGGTTCTCATTTATGGAATTCCTGAATTCAGACTACCAAAGAAAATCGTTGAAAGAGAATTAGCTAAGCTCAAAGAGCTTGGAGTAAAGATAGAAACTAATGTTCTTGTTGGAAAAACGATAACCTTCGAAGAGCTTAGAGAGGAATTTGATGCAATATTTATAGGAACTGGAGCTGGAACTCCTAGGATATTCCCCTGGCCAGGGGTCAATCTTAATGGCATCTATTCAGCTAATGAGTTCTTGACTAGAATTAATCTCATGAAGGCTTACAAATTCCCAGAATATGATACCCCCATAAAAGTTGGGAAAAAAGTAGCAGTTATTGGAGCAGGTAACACAGCAATGGATGCTGCTAGATCAGCATTAAGACTTGGAGCTGAGGTGTGGATTCTTTACAGAAGAACAAGGAAAGAAATGACTGCGAGAGAAGAAGAAATAAAGCACGCTGAAGAAGAAGGAGTTAAATTTATGTTTTTAGTTTCTCCAAAGAGATTCATTGGGGACGAGAACGGCAATTTAAAAGCCATTGAACTTGAAAAGATGAAGCTTGGAGAGCCAGATGAAAGTGGAAGAAGGAGGCCAATACCAACTGGAGAAACATTCGTAATGGAATTTGATACTGCAATTATAGCCATAGGCCAGACCCCCAATAAGACTTTCTTAGAGACGGTTCCTGGACTTAAAGTGGACAAGTGGGGAAGAATAGTTGTTGATGAGAATTTGATGACTTCTATTCCTGGGGTTTTTGCTGGTGGGGACGCAATCAGGGGAGAAGCAACAGTAATCCTAGCAATGGGAGACGGAAGAAAAGCAGCAAAAGCAATCCACGAATACCTAACACGAGAGGCCTCTTAACTTTTCATATTTTTTGGGAAAACTACTTAAAAGATCAATTTCTGGAGATTATAGGTGGATTAAATGAATAGAGTTCCCATAATCCTACTAGTCTTTGTGCTCCCAATTGTCATCTCGGGGTGCATATCTTCACCACCTTCAACACAGACAATTTCTCAGCACGCCTCAACGACTCCAACCTCCCATCAATCAACGACGATAACAGAAGATTGGTTGGAGGGGCTGGATAAATCAAAGTTCCACTTCTACATCTATGGACTGGACACATGCCCTCACTGTCAAAGAATGAAGGAGTTACTGCCGGAGTATTTTGGTGAGGGAAGTCTAACCTTCTATGAGGTAAGAAAATCTGAAAAAAACTTTGAAATTTACCAGAACTTCTCTAAAATGATTGGAGTTACTGGAGTTCCTCTAATAGGAGTGTTCTATTCTGGCAAACTATATGCTATAATCGAGGGTGAAATAGATCCAAAAGTAATCCCTAAAATTGTCAAAACGGCAATGGAACACAATAGTGTTATACTAATTTTAAGTTCTGGCCAGTATATTTTGCCATTAAACAACACAAAAGCTGAAAGCGCAGTTACTAACATGACGAAGTGGTTCCTTATGGGACAACCAGAACCTTAAATGGACACTTATGTCCAAAAATATTAATTAACCTCCGCTTCAATTTATTATTTGGTGTTCTGCATGCATTCCAAGGAGTTTGTGTATAAAATTTTGGCCACAAAGAAGAAGGCCGTGAGTTTAAAGAAGTTGAGTTCTGAGCTTGAGACTTCTATGCCAAGGCTTCTCCAAACATTAAAGCAACTTGAAGATGATGGTCTTGTTGAAATTTCATATAAGAGTGAAATCACAGTTAGGGCAAAAACTCTCGAGGATTATGGGAGCTAGTTGCCTCAAAATTTATTAACTCTTTTTTGCCTTTTCTTAATGTTGTCTAAATATGCTATATAGAATATATAGGTGATAGCAATGATTGGCATTGTCTTACTAGCGATGACCTTTTACATAGCGTGGAACATTGGGGCTAATGATTCAGCAAATGCCATGGGAACCGCAGTTGGTTCAGGAGTTTTAAGCTTTAGACAAGCAACACTAACTATCGCAATATTTACACTTTTGGGAGCATATTTTCAGGGATATAAGGTCATGAAAACCGTTGGAGAGGGAATAATCTCAAATCTAACTCCTGAAATGGTACTCATAATAATGCTAGCCGCAGGAACATGGGTCACGATAGCTACTATAAAGGGCCTCCCAGTTTCAACCACCCAGTCGATAATTGGAAGCGTTGTTGGGGTTGGATTAGCCCTAAATAAGCCAATAAATTGGGGAGTTTTTGAAAAAGTAGTTTCTGCTTGGATTATCTCGCCTCTACTAGCGGGTCTCCTTGGATTTTTATTGTACAATCTATATTCGAGGATATTCAGACGAATTAAGAGTGTAAGGACGATTGAACTCCTATATAAATGGATGGCGATAGCTGGGGGCTCTTATATGGCATTTAACTTTGGAGCAAACGAAGTAGCAAACGCAGTAGGGCCACTTGTAGGTGCTGGAGTCATGGATCCTCAAAAAGCAGGAATATTCGGAGCAATTAGCTTAGCTATTGGGAGCCTAACATTCAGTTACGCCGTGATGTATACGGTTGGAAAGAAAATCACCGCTTTGGGACCATTAACGGCGTTTTCTGCACAATTTGGCTCTGCAATTTCAGTAAGTCTTGCAAATTATCTGGGCTTTCCAGTAAGCTCAAGCCAAGCCATAATTGGGGGTATAGTTGGCGCAGGTCTTGCAGTTGGCGAGAAAGTGAAGAAAAAAACGATAGCCGAAGTAGTTCTAGGGTGGATCGCAACGCCGATAATCGGGATAATCCTAGCTTACATCGTGGCAATGTTGTTCTTCTATGTGGGAATGCTATCCTAGCCTCCTCACCTCAACACCTAACTTTGTTAGCTCCTTAATGAGACCCGTCTGAATGTAGGCTTTAATTTTGGTTTCCTCCTGGAATTCAACATCTAGAAGCTCTCCCATTGCATGTATCATAGCCAAGACCTTTCCAACTTTCCCTGGATCTGTGACTTTAATCTCAAATCTCTGAAACTTTGGTAAGTACTCTATAGCCCTTTCAATGGCATTATACAGCTCATTAAGCGTTTTAGTTTTTGCCGAAATCTTCACAATCTCAACGATATTTGCCCTACCATCAACGAGTTCTCTAAGTAGGATTGCTTTTTTCTCTATATCTTCTCGATTCGTAAGATCCATCTTATTTAGAGCAACTATCATTGGCCTATCTAGTGCCTTAAGTTCCCTTAACACATCAAGAGAAGCAAAGAACTTTCTTCTAATTTCTGGCCAAGGTTCACTAGCATCGAGAACTAGGATTATCACATCTGCCTTTACGATCTCTTCAAGAGTAGAGTGAAAGGCTTCAACTATGAAAGGAGGAAGATCATCAATAAAACCAACAGTATCAGTTATCAACATTGTCTTTCCTCTAACTTTGAACCTTCTCGTCGTTGTGTCTAGGGTCGTAAACATCTGATTCTTAGCATCTATACTCTCACCAGTCAGAGCATTTAAGAGCGTTGATTTTCCAGCATTTGTATAACCTGCAAGGGCTATTAACACAAATCCCTCTTCTTCTCTTTTTTTCCTCCTAATTTCTCTTTCAGCTCGTATTTTCTCAAGCTCTTCCCTTATCTTCCCCATTCTATATCGGATGTGTTTGAAGTATTGATGAACCTGATACTCACCCATTCCTTTGAATCCCGCTCTATCACCCATCTTTATCCTTCTAATTGCCTCCTTGACTAAAGGTAGTTCATACTGCAAATTCGCTAGCTCAACTTGCAACTTTGCTTCCTTTGAGTGGGCTCTCTTTTCAAATATCTCCAAGACAAGCTGCCACTTATCTATTATGTCTACTCTAAGTTCTTTCCACAGATTATAAGCCTGTGAGGGGGTGAGCTTGTTAGCAAAAACAACCTTATCAGGATTAAGCTCCTTCACGAGTCTCTTTATTTCTTCAAGTTTTCCTGGCCCTATGTTGTATCTCGGGTGCTCTTCTCTAACCTGCTCAACTATTGCAAGAACTTCGTACCCCGCACTCTTTAACAGTTCTTCAAACTCCTCCCTACTCACCCTCTCTCGCCTTGACTTTCTAATTACCCCAATTGCTCTCATCATGATAAGCTTTATATGTGAGGTTTATAATCTATTGGCCTTCTGCTATTGGAGGTTTAGCTTTTCGTAAATATACCTCCTCTCTGGATCTAGCCTCTCTAACAATCTCTAAAAGCGAATTAACTTTCGGATTATTGTACTTGAGCTTGAGGGTAGTTAGTATGCCTTCAAGAAATCCATAAATCCCAGCCTTAGCAAAATGCTCTCCTCTTGTTTTTTCAATACCCTTGTTGAGGAGGATGAACCTATCTATCGCCTCTACTAGGGAATTTTCGTTTAATTCTTTACACAATTTTTTGACTTCTTCAACTAAATCCATTCTTACCTAACCTCCTTTATAGCCCTGATAACCACAAAGCTCCCTTCTCCCCACCCTTCTTTTACTGGCTCAATCTCTTTAATTTCTTCGAGCCTGTGAAAGAGTGTTTGAACGACCTTGTCGATTTTGAATCCAACTCTCTCCAAAAGTTTGATGAGTTCCTCAGTTGAAAAGAAGTTTGCATCTTTGTAGAAGACGCTTTTGTCCTTTTTCCTCTCATATTCCCTACCTATTGGGCTTTCCTTATCAACAAATCCTATTATTACAAACCCTCCCGGTTTTAAAACTCTGTGAATCTCCTTAAGCGCTTTTTCAGGATCATCAACAAAGCATATAGTCGTTACCATTAAAATACACTCTACAGAGTTATCTTCAAAAGGCAGATCTTCAGCTACTCCTGGAATTACCTTTATTCCCCTCTTTTCTGCAATTTCTGCCATTCTTCTTGAAGGCTCAACCCCAACCTTTATCCCAAGAGGAGCTGCAAACCTACCAGTTCCGACCCCAACCTCAATGCATTCGTTATCTGGAAGAACAGCCTTTACAGCGTTGAGTTCACTTTGATAAGCATGCCAGTTTCTCTCAAACCACATTTCATACCTGTCCCTATGCTTCTCAAAAGGTTCAACTTTCGGCATTATTTAACCCTCCAGCTCGTCTTTAAACCTGGCCATGTCAAGACCTTTTTCAAGTCCATAGAGATAAGCGAGAATTCTCTTATCAAGATTACCGTACCTGTTTCTAAGTTTCTCTATCTCTTCAAGTACTTCTATTTCACTAATTCCCAAATTCTTTGCTATGTATTCGACCATTTCACCCAATATATCCTTCTTTTGCTCTTCGTCTTGGATCAAATCAACGTGAACAATTAACCCATCAGGGGTTTCCTCAATTATTCCTTCTTCCATAGCATCTTCTATTAACTTTTTAGCTTCAGACACGGTGAGCTCACCTAAGTTGTATGCGAGTATTCCGATAATTTCGCTCTTAGTTGCAAACACCTCGCCACCCTTAAGCTTGACAGCATCGAGGAGGGGCTTATACTTTCCCAAAGCCATCCCCAAGATACATTTCCTTTTTTAAGCTCAAAAGCTTTATCTACTTTTGGTGAACGAAATGGAGCAGAGAACACATAAATTAACATCCGAAAGACTTGTTGGAAAACCAGTAAGGATAGAGCCGGGATACGCGGAAGTAGAGCTTATAACCACAGAGGAAATGAAAGTTGATGAATTTGGTCTTGTTCATGGCGGATTCACGTTTGGATTAGCAGATTATGCCGCAATGCTTGCCGTGAATGAGCCAACAGTTGTCCTTGGAAAGGCAGAGGTAAGATTCACAAAACCCGTAAGAGTTGGGGATAAATTACTTGCAAAGGCAAAAGTTTCTGAAGACTTGGGAAGGAAGAAAATAGTTGATGTCAAAGTGTATAGAGGGGATGAAGTAGTCTTAGAAGGAACGTTCCATTGTTATGTCCTGGAGAAACATGTTTTAGAGTCTCCTTAGCTTGGCAACAAGCTCAACATGCGGAGTGTGAGGGAACATGTCAAGTCCAATTATTTCTTCAATTCTATAATTATTTAATTCAACGATGTTTTGATGAAATGTCTTTGGATTGCAGGAGACATATACAATATACTCAGGCCCTCTCTCGTTAAGCCTCTTTATTAGCTTTGGATGAAGCCCTGCCCGTGGCGGGTCAACTATAACGGTATCATATCCGGAAATCTCAACATCTCTATCTGTCCCCACAAAGAATTCTGCATCAACGTTGTTCAAAGCAGAGTTTTTCCTCGCCATCTCAATCGCGAATTCATTTGAATCGAATCCTGTAACTTTAGCTCCTTTCTTTGCTATATATATCCCAAACGTTCCTACCCCAGCGTACATATCAAGAATCCTATCCCCTTCCACATAACTGGCTACAAACTTAACTAAGTTGACAGCCTGATAGCTGTTTGTCTGAAAGAATGAATTTGGATGAATCAAATATTTAACACCATCAAGCTCTTCCATTATATACTCTTTTCCCCAAAACCTTTCTACATCTCCATAGGATACGTCACTTTTACTTCTGTTTATGCTCCAGTATATGGAGGTTGCAAAATCGAAATACCCTTGAGGATTCGGTAATGTCCCTTCCTTGGTTACCAGGTTCACCATGACTTCTCCAGTAAACTTACCTTCTCTAAGAACCATATATCTCATAAATCCAGAGTCCTGCCTTATGTTCCATACGGAAATGTTCTCCTCTTCTATGAACTCTCTAAGCCTTTTTATAGCTTTCTTGGAAGTCTTGCCAAAAACGGGGCACTCGTCTATATCTACTACTTTCCACCATTTTCCTCTCTCTCTAAACCCAATCCCCTCCACTGTTACAGCCAGATCAATTCTATTTCTATGACCGAAGATTCTTGGAGAAGGAATGACCTTTACTGATATACCAAGAATTTTTTCAAGTTTTTCTTCTTTGAACGTAATCTGATATGAGTAATCTAAATGCTGGAGAGTACAACCTCCACATTTTCCAAATACTTTACATCTCGCCCCTACTCTAATAGGAGAAGATCTTAAGAGCTTCCATTTAGTTGCTATCCTTGTCTTTTTCCTTTTATCTACGTTTTCTATTAGAACTTCATCCCCAGGAGCAGAAAATGGCACAAGAACTCTGCCCACAACACCAAATCCATCGTCATTAAGTTTCTTAATTGTTACCATCTTTTAATCCCTCAAAAATTGTGGTGCGGTGGCCGGGATTTGAACCCGGGTCGCCGGCTTGGGAGGCCGGCGTCCTAGACCAGGCTAGACTACCACCGCACTTCCAAAGTTTAGGAATAAATGGGTCTTTAAAAACTTTATCATTCTAAGGGGGCCCTTCCATATTTTACAAAAACTTTCAACGCAGGCTCTTTACTTCTTAAAGAATTTACTAATATATCAAGGTTCGTTCTGGCTTCTTTGTAGCTTATCTTGACTCCATGGTGGGCTAGTTGGAGCGGTCTTATATAACCCCCAGCCTTATGGGCGAGAATTAGTGGAAGAACGTCACTTATGTTCCTTTTTGACTGAACCATATAAATTACATCGCCCCTCTCAAACCTGACATATGCCATGTAGATACCTTTTTTCACGAGATTCTCTATGTTTCTGAAATGTTTGAGCAGATACTCGGGAATCGTATGAGATGGTGTGATTGGTTCAGTGAATTCCAAGTATCCTTTCTCTTCCACTCCAAGAGCCTTCCTCATGACGGCATCCAACAACGCCGTGTCGACGATTGGCAGGCCTAATTCAGATGCTAATTTTTTAGTGTAAAAGCTTTTTGCAATATAAACAACGTTCTTGTGAGTTAGGAGCTTGTCGAGGGAATATAGGTATTCAACATATGCTAGAATAACGTGAATGGCGTCTTCTATATCATCTCTGCTGACCTTGACTTTTAACCTGTCTTCTTCAAAATCCTTTAATACCTCCAAGGCACTCTTTCCTTCCTCTGCGGCCTCTCTCAAAACACTCAGTGGTATACCTTCCCTTTTTACAAGAGATCTTGGAAGTTTTACCTCTATTTTTTCGTTTAAATATCCCAAAAGCATATTATCTAAGTATTTACTCCTAAATTCTTCAGCGAACTCGTCAGCTAGAATAGGAGCACTATGCTCTTTTTTCCCTTTGAGTGCATCACTTACCCTTGAATAGTGTGATTTCAACTTAGTAAGAAACTCTAAGATTAGCTCTTCAAAGTTATCCTCCCCAAGAATATATCTTACCGTCTCTATACTTTGGATATCCTTTGGATAAACGGGCGGCCTTATTATCGAGCCTGTTAATGTTCCGTCCATTAGAATTAGTTTCTCTTTACCGTTTAACTTCTCACCTGCTAGATATCCAAGCATGTTTTCAAGGGTTTCCATCTGCATTCTTATAAGCTGATCAGAGATGTCGTAGTTGTATTGCATTGCATTTGCGTAATTTAGCCTGTATGATTTCCCACTCCCCACTGCGTAGGAGGAGAGAAAGTAAATTATCGTTCCACTAAGCCTCGACGTAGCCCTGCTACCATCAACTGCATAAACCTTTGAGGGCTTTTCTGGGGGTAAGGGTTTCCAAAGAGACATTATTTTGTTTAAATCCACCTGGTTTAGCGTTTCCTGGAAATTTTTCATTAGAATACTCCCAATTCTTTCCAAGCTCTCACGAGAAATCGCCATTAGGACACCACCTCCACTTTGGAGGCACCGTTCTCGAGGTTTATTCTTATCACGTAATCTGCGGCATCTTTAAGCTCCTCATCGTGAGACACTATTATTACCTGAGATATTTTCCTTAAATGCCTCTCCATTATTTCAACGAGTTTTCTTCTTCTCTCATCATCTAAATAGGGGGTTGGTTCGTCTAATATCAGCAAGCTCATTCTTCCCGTTAGATACATAGACATTGCAAGTCTGAAAGCTAGTCCGAGGGCTATCTTCTCACCACCACTCAAGAATGTTAGAGGTCTCCTTTTTCCATCATATACGACATAGAGCTTAACTTTCTTTTCTTCAGCTTCTACCACAACTTCAGAGTACTTTCCATCTGTGAATTCTGAGAATATTTCACTTGCTATCTCACCTATTCTCTTTAAAGCATCTTCTCTAATTAAGGCCATATACTCTTTTATCTTGTTTTTAAGCTCCTCTGCGTTCCTTAGGGCTCTTTCTAGTCTTTTTATCTCTTCTTTAGCTCTCTCGACTTCATCCCTTTGTTTTTTCATTTCCTCAATTGATTCCCTTAGGTCAGCTTCCCTCTTCTCAAGCTCCCCGAGTCTGGCCTTGAGCTCACTCAGTCTTTTCTCTGCTTCAATTATGTCCTCTTGCCTCCTCTCATGCAATTCAGGGTCGTATTTTTCCTTTAGTTCTCTTAGTTCTTTGTTGACATCTTCGATTTGATCTTCGACTTCCGCAAGTTTTTCAAATGTATCGTCTAGCTCTTTTCTTTCCAAGTTGACCTGGTTTTCCAACATTTTAAGCTCGGCGTTTGCTTCTTTAATCCTAACGTACTCATTGTGAATGTTTTCCAGCTCTCTTATCCTCGCATCTAGTTCCTCAATGGACGAGAAGCCTAGAGACTGTAAATTATTATCTAATTCATTAAGCAGTCTTGTTATTACCTTTTCCTTTTCTTTTAAGTCATTTAACCTTTTCTTGTAATCCTCTAACGCTTTTACATCTGTTTCAAGCTGGTGAATTATTCCGAGGAGTTTATTTAGTTCCCTCTTTGTATCTTCGTATTCTCTCTTCTTTTCTTTGAGCTCCTCTATATTTACATCCTTTATTTTCTCCTCAAGCTCCTGCAACTGTCTGGCAATTCCCTCAAGTTTTGAGAATTTTCTGAGCTGGATATCAGCTCTAGATATTTCATCACTCAGTTTCTTTTCTTGTTCCTTTATCTCTATGTATCTTCTTTCTATCTCCACTATCTCTTTTGAGTATTTTTCAATGAGGGATTTCTTGTGCTCTTCAGTTAGTTCCCTTCCACAAACTGGACACTTTCCTCTGGCCCTTTTTAACTCTGCTATTGCTTTCTCCCTATCCTTTCTCTTTTGTGAAAGCTCTCCAATCTCCCTTCTAACTTGAGATAACTCTTCTTCGAGCTTTTTCTTTTTCTCAACTAGCTCATTTATCCTTATGTAAATTTCTTCAGGTTTTTTACCTTCCAGCTTGTCCTTTAACCTTTTAATTTGCCCTAAAATCGCTTCAACATCTTCAAATTTCTTTGCATACTTTTCCAGCATTTCAAGAGTATTACGAAGTTCTTTTTCTTCCTCTTTAAGTTTTTTGAGTTCCTCTTCCTTGTTCTCTAATTCTTGTATCTTCTCTTCGATTTGAGTTATTTGATTCTGAATACTGAGGAGTTTCTTCTCTAGCTCATGTCTCTCCCTGATATATTTGTCCCTGAAACCTTTCAGTTTCCTAAACTCGTACTCCTCCTTCTCGAGCTCTGGAAGTTTTTCTACCTCCTTTTTTAGTTCTCCAATTCTCTTTCTTTTTTCTTCAATGCTTCTTTCTAGGTTTTCTATCCTTTCTTCAAACCTCGCTTTTTTTGATTCTAGGCTAGCTAAGATTTTCTCCAGCTCATTTATTCTGTCTCTTATTTTCTCAAGTTCCTTTAGCTCCTCCTTTATCTCCTCAACTTTTCTCTTGGCATCAGGGAGTTCTTTATTGACTTCTTTTATTTCTTTGATTACATCAACGAGCTTCTTCTCAAAATCTCTAATTTTTTCTTCAATTCCCTCATATCTTGTAACGAATTTCTTCTTTTCCTCTCTTCTTCTTTTAATATCTCGAATTACTCTACCTAAATTGTCTAGGGCTCTCTCATATTTCTCTATGTTAAGTATCTCTCTGACCAGCTTTCCTCTGGCCTCATCGCTCTCTAGTATTGCATCTATTTCTCCTTGTCTCACGTAGACTGCATTAACGAAAACGTCAAAGGGAATTATCCTCTCCATGAAAGATCTAACAGCTAAAGAGGTAGGTTCACTTGCATGTTTCCAAGTCCCGCTTTCTAGCCTTTTTATAAAAGATACGTCCCTGGCAAAGTCCCTTACAACCCTATACTTTGTTCCGTCATGTTCAAACTCAATTTCAATTCTAGCTCCTCTGCTCCCATCCCTTGTGAATTCTTCTTTTCTAAGGCCGATTCTACCCCTAATTGGCCAGTATAAGCCTACTAAAATTGCATCTAAGAGGGAACTTTTCCCTGACCCATTTTGCCCAATTATAAGGTTTATTCCATTTTCGAACTTTACTTCAGTATCTTTATGAGAGCGAAAGTTGTGAACAATGACTCTTTCTATTTTCATCCTTACTCACCTCTAATCCAGGCCAATAGATCCCCACGCTTCTTTGGTAGTTGTTTTAATTTTTTCTTAGCTTTATTTTTCTCTCCATTCTCTGTTGTCTTGACAACAGAAAAGCCAGCCTCTTTTTGGGTTTCTTTCTTATACTCTCCCGAGAGAAGAGATATCACGAGTTCTAGATTCTCGATGTCATTTTCACTCAGTAGCTCTATTATTTCTTTCTCAACTTCTGTGAAATAGTTTTCAAGTTTTGTTCTAGCAACAACTTTATCCTCGCTTGCCTCTGTTTCAGTATGGATTCTCACAAGTTCTGACTTTATAAAGTCCTTGATCCAGTCAACATCAAACGGCCTTCTCCACTTTATCACTATTCTCACATAGGCCTCTTTTGGAATTGGTGGAGTATAACCCCTAATCGCTTTCTTTATCTCAGACTCAGAACCTTTGATATGGATATCTATGAAGGGCCTCACTTTCAAGGGGATGAACTTAGGCTTGAAGTTCTCAACTATATAAAATCCTTTATCCCACCCTTCTATTCTCTTGAACTTTACTCCATCCCAAATGTACCTAACTTCAAAATCCCCAAAATCCCATCTCTCCAGTGATCCAGGGTATACTACAGGAGATTTTTCATAGGTAGTTTCATATCTCTTATGAATATGGCCCAGTGCATAGTAAGCGTGACCGCGAGGTAAATCTGATAGGGAAAGTTCACTCGCAGCTGAAGAGTACATAACGCTGTCCTCAATTTCTCTTATTCCCTGATGGAGAACTAGAATTGAATTCCCTGTACCCGAGAATATTCTTTTGAATTTTTCCAAATTTGCCTCAAACCATGCTCCCGTCATATACTTCATTCCAAAGATCTCAATTCCACAACATTCTCCATAAGAGAGCCACTGATCTCCGACGTTTCTACTCGTTATATATTCATTCTCAAATTTTTCCTTTCTTAATCCCAAAACGTTAAGTAAGCCAAGATCTTCCAGGAGATTAAGAATTGACGGTCCTCTCTGGGTTCTGTCGTGATTCCCCTCTATTGCGAAAACTGGAATATCATTATCTTTTAGAATTTGAAGTATCCTTATTGCTTGCTTTATAGTTCCGGGAGAAGGTCGGCTTGTATTAAAGAGGTCTCCTGCAATTATGACAAATTCTACTTTCTCTTCAACACTCTTCTCAACGGCTCTCCTAAATGTTTCAGCAAACTCGTCCATCCTCTTAGGTCTACCAAACTGCTCATAACCAAGATGAACATCCGCCATATGGGCAAACTTCATGATTCCACCTCTAGAAATCTATCTCATAATCAGGTTCATAATTCGAAGAATTCATTTCTTCCCATCTCTCCACAATGCTAATGTCCTCTCCTCCATACTGGCCCTTTCCTGCTTTACCTTCAAGTTCCTTGAAGTTATATATCCTAACAAGAGCGGGAAGCTTTACTGCCTGACCTACTATCACCGCTTCACCTTTTCCGAGGCCAGCGATGTCTTCCATTAAATCGCTACTGATCTGTTCACTAGCTTCAAGAACGTACCTCTGATCTCTTGGATTGATTATCCTCAGAATTATCTTAGTGTTCATCTGGCTCAATATGTCCTCGTTAAGCTTGCTAGGTCTTTGGGATACCACCCCTAGGCCAACTCCAAACTTTCTTCCTTCTCTTGCGATTCTACCCATTATCCTGGCCGTTTCATTGTGCTCCCCCTGGGGAGCAAAGATATGGGCTTCCTCAACTATTATGAGAATTGGATATGCAAGAGCTGGATATCTTTTCTCGATATCTTCCATAATTTTCTTGTACTCCTTGTTTCCAGTTCTTGAGAGATTCTTTCTCGCTTTTTCATACCCAACCCTGTTCTCAAAAACCTCTTGGAGGAATTTACCAACAATTACCTTCATCTGAACTTCATCTAGTGGTCCAAGGTCTATGACGTTGACCATTCCTGGCTTTATTGAGGCTAGTAGATCCTCACTTGTAACAAACTCGCCATAATTTCTAAGGAATCTTCTTATCCTGAATATTAGCCCTCTCACGGTCTCGGTTCTTTCGCTTTTTAATTGTTCGGTAACGTATCTTTCTTTTTTCTCATCCCAATAAGTTATTGATCTTTTTCTTATCCAATCCTGCAACTTTATTTCAAGCATTTCTAAAAGAGCAGCGCCTCCAACTTCTTTATTTTCCCTTTTCACTGTTTCCCAAGCTCTTGCTAAGAACTCTCTCTGAATTGAAGCATTTGGATGAACCTCTAGAAGATTTGCCAACTCCTCAGAGTCCAACTCGTCAATTTTTATCCTAGCCTCAATTATGTTAACTTTTTTATCTCCCGTATCGGGTAGTCGCAGATTCACATAGTCACCGTGGGGATCGAGGACAACTACTGTCCCTCCTATATCTTCAACAATTCCCTTAAGCATTACGGCAACTGCATTGCTTTTTCCAGCTCCGGTAACAGCAAGAACAGCAAAATGCCTCAAAACAAGCTCATTTACGTTTAGCTTTATTGGAACGTTTGGCCTCAATAATAACGTTCCAATTTCTATACTTGCTCCCTCTGGCTCATAAATGGTTTTCAGTATTTCATCTGGAGCCCTATAGACTACTTCTCCATTCCTAATTGGAACCCTATTTGGTTGGAGTTCGCCGTTTGCTACCTTCCCCAAAATCTTAACCGTCGCAACTATCTCCTCATTTTCAGCTAAGCTCTCTCCATATTCTTGGATATCTAAACTGAGAGAATTAAAATTGCTTTTTGCACTTGTCAGAAGCCAATTAACATTTTCTACGCCCCTCACGATTCCAAGAACAAGCTCGCCAGCTCTGTTCTTTGTTACAACGAACTCACCAAATGAGATTTCAGCATCAGGGTTAACAGAGAATTCAAATGTTGCATAGCTTGCCTCTCCTCTTACTATACCCAGGGGATCCTCTGATATTGGAATCTCCTCTCTTCTCGCCATATTCCAACCCCAAACACATTATTAATGACTACCCTTAAGAAAGTTTTCTAACGGCATGTCTAAAGAATATAGGGGTTGTGAGAGCTGTAAGCATTGAAACAATGACTATCATTGCAAAAAGGCCTTCGTCTATTAAACCGCTCTCAAGACCAAACTTCAATATTGCCAATTCGAGACTTCCTCTTCCTCCCATTCCTATCCCAACAAGAATTGCATCCCTCCAAGAATTTCCAAAGACTTTCATTCCAAGACCACATCCAATGAGCTTTCCTAACACGGCGGAAGCATATAGCGTCATTATCATTGGTATACTGATTTCAGAAATTTCTGGATTAAACATTAGACCAACGAATATAAAGAACAAGGGAATGAAAAACTCTGTAAGCACTATTTCAAGGTCATTTATTAGTTCATTAAGCTTTATTCTACTTATTATCAGCGGATCTTTTCTTTCTCTAAGTCTACTTATTGTTAGTCCCGCCAAATATGCTCCAATTATTTGATTGAGTCCTATATTTTCTGCTATAACAGCAAGAGCAAATGTTAGAACTATTGTAAATGTGAAAAATATGTGAAGGTCTTTAATCACTTGATAAAATCGTTTTGAGCGTTTAAATACGAACTCAGATAAAAGGAGAACTCCCAGGATAAATACCACTATCTTGAACGTCAAAATGAGCATGGGAATCAATGAAAACTCTCCCTGAGTCAACCCAGTCAACAGACCTATGAGGTAAACTGCAATTATATCATCAGCAAATGCCGCACCCATGAGGACAGATGAAACCTCTCTCTTGACCCTCTCCCTTACCAGAACACCACTTGTAACTTCAATTGCGGTATTTCCTAGCGTTATTCCAACGAATAGGGCTGCTGTAACTCCTTTACCAAAAAGATACACAGTTAAGAATCCCAAGATAAAGGAAAAAGCCACCCCAAGAGATGCAACTACAGTAGCCTTTAACTTGTTTTGGGCTATAGCAGAGAAATTGCTCGTTAGTCCCATATACAGCATCATCATTAAAAGCCCAAACTCACTCAAAACCCTTAGATCTTCAGTTGGCTCAACGATTCCCAGAACGAAAGGGCCAAGAAGTATTCCTGTAAGTATGTGAGCTATTATTGGATGAATATCTTTTTTCTCAAATACCCACTCGAGTATTTTCGCCACAACGAGAAGAATCGATAGGTGGAGAATGTAGCTCATCTCATGCCCTCCTTAGTAGGGCCAGGATTACCCAGAGAGCCATTAGTACTATTGCAAGTATCATCGCCAAAGTTGCCCCCTTCTTTGTTCCAAAGACTATTGGAATTGGTCCTATCATAATAACCCCTCCAGCTTCAACGTCGCTTTCGGAGGGGTGGCTAAAGCTCATGATTATTGTACCAAGGAAAACAAGCATGAAGCCTATTATTATCATTGCTATGCCAACCATTATTAAGAGCTCTCCCCTCATGGTAGGAAGTTAGAGGAGGCTTTATAATAGTTTGTCTCTTCATACCTCTCGATGCTCGTGATAATTGACCTTGATGATACTCTTTGCAACACATGGGATGCTGCTAGAATAGCTGTTATCAGGTTAATCCCCACAATGCTAAGGCTAAGAAAGTTTAGGCTTTTTGCATATATAATAACCCAAAGGTATCGGGAACTCGAGGAATTGAGAGAGTTCCATTTAATGGACTTTGAGGAAATGTTTGATAAGATTTTGCAGAAAATTTACAAGAATGTTGAGAGGGAAGAACTAGAAGAGATGACTAATCTCTTTGATAGGACATTTTTTGCAAATTTAAAATTGTATCCCGATGTTCTTCCATTTCTGAGTAGTCTTAGAGCTATGAACGCAAAGTTAGTTTTGGTTACAGATTCTTCATCTACATGGCAGAGAAGAAAGCTCGAGGTTCTTGGAATTCAGAGATTCTTTGATGAGGTGATAATAAGTGGAGAGACAGGACACAGTAAGCATGAACCTTACAACTTCTTCTTGGCAAGGAAGAAGTTTCCCAAGGAAGAACCAGTTTTTGTTATAGGGGATAGAGACGAAACTGACATGAAAGGCGGAAAGGCTATACATGCAACGACGATACTTGTGAGAAGGGGATACTTCAAGGGTAGAAGGGCTAAATATGCCGATTATGTAGTTAATGATCTTTTTGAAGCTTTAGAGGTGATAAAAAATGAGCTTAAAGCTTGAAATTAAAAGAAAGGCTCTCCACATGACGGGACTTTCTGTTCCTCTTGTATATCTCCTCTTCGGGAAAGAGATTGCACTGATCTTTGTCACTACATTCCTAGTAATATTTATACTCCTTGAACCTTTCAGGATTGTAGAGGATCTTAGAAACAAAGTTAAGAAAAAACTTGGTCTTCCAAATGGCGTTGTTGAAAGACTTGAAAAAGAAATCGACAGCATAACAAGAGAGCATGAAAAAAGAAACATTGGAGCCCATATATACTTTACAATAGCAGCCTTGTTGATAGTCTTTTTCTTTCCAAAGGAGGTTGCTATAGGTAGCATAGCCGTGGCAACGCTAGGAGATGCCATGGCCGCAATCATAGGGAAGCCCTTCGGAAGGCATAGGTTTAAAAATGGAAAGAGCATTGAAGGAAGCTTAGCATACTTTTTAACTGGTTTGGCAATTTTAACACCCCTAATCGGGATTAAAATGGCCGTCTTGGGTTCTCTTGTGGGGACACTTGCAGAACTTTATGAGTTGCCCCCTGATGATAATTTTTCAAACCAGCTCGCTATAGCTATAGCCCTTTATCTTGCGGGGGTGAGAGGGTGAAGTTTCCTAGAGAAGGACGCCCAAGGGAAGAAGTGCTAGAAATGCTCGAAAATATAACATCAATTGACCTATCATTCTCCTCAGATAGGATACTCGGATCAATGTGCACCATGCCACATCCTTTGGCCATTGAAGTGTTTTGTAGATACATAGATAGAAATCTCGGAGACCCTGGCCTTCATCCTGGGACAAGAAGAATAGAGAAAGAAGTAATTGAGATGCTCTCTGATCTCCTACATCTTGAGAAAGGCTATGGGCATATAGTATCTGGAGGAACTGAAGCAAACATACTCGCTGTAAGGGCATTTAGAAATCTCTCCGACTCTGAGAGGCCTGAGCTAATACTTCCGAAAAGTGCTCATTTCTCCTTTATAAAAGCTGGGGAGATGCTCGGAGTTAAGCTTATTTGGGCAGAGTTGAACCCGGATTACACCGTAGATGTAAGGGATGTTGAGGCCAAAATAAGTGACAACACAATAGGGATAGTTGGGATAGCCGGAACTACAGGACTTGGAGTTGTTGATGACATTCCCGCTCTAAGTGATTTAGCAAGAGAATATGGAATACCCTTACATGTCGACGCAGCTTTTGGAGGCTTTGTTATCCCCTTTGCCAAAGCCTTGGGATATGACATTCCAGACTTCGATTTCAAACTAAAGGGAGTAGAAAGTATAACGATAGATCCCCATAAAATGGGGATGGCTCCAATTCCGGCTGGGGGAATAGTATTCAGAAGGAAGAAGTATCTAAAAGCAATAAGTGTGCTGGCCCCTTATCTAGCTGGTGGAAAAGTTTGGCAAGCGACTATTACTGGAACAAGACCGGGAGCAAGCGTTCTCGCAGTTTGGGCCTTGATAAGACACCTAGGGTTTGAGGGATATAAGGAGATAGTCAGAAGAGCAATGGAATTATCGAGGTGGTTTGCGGGAGAAATTAAAAAAATGCAAAATGCATGGCTTGTGAGAGAGCCTGTACTGAACATAGTGTCTTTTAAAACTAAAAACCTTTCAAGAGTTGAAAGGGCACTCAAGGCAAAAGGATGGGGGATAAGTGCTCATAGAGGATACATAAGGATAGTTTTTATGCCCCACGTGACAAAAAGCATGCTTGAAATGTTCTTAAAAGACCTGAGGGGAGTTTTATGAGAAAACTAAAAATCTACATCCCAGGTATTAAGTTTCCTTCGATATCGGTTACTGGGAATTATTGCTTTTTGAACTGTGCCCATTGTGGAAGGCACTATCTAGAAGGAATGATGAAGGTAACAAAAAGGAACATATTTGAAAAGTGCTTGGAAATGGAGAAAGAGGGGTATATAGGATGTCTTTTAAGCGGAGGAATGGACCACAGACTCAAAGTCCCCCTAGATAGGTACAAAGAGGAGATAAAAAAGATTAAGGAGAGAACAAACCTAAAGCTTAACGTTCATGTAGGATTTATTGACGAGAGTGATCTAGAGTGGCTTAAATACGTGGATGTTGTATCTCTGGATTTTGTGGGAGATGATGAGGTAATAAAGAGGGTTTATAAGATAAACAAAACAGTAAAAGACTACCTAATGATTCTTGACATTCTGACATCCAATGGTATAGCCGTTGCTCCTCATATAACGATTGGTCTAGATTTCGGTAAAATACATTGGGAGTTCAAAGCAATAGACATGCTTATAAAGTACCCAATCAAGGTTCTCGTCCTTGATGTATTAATTCCGACTCCAGGAACTGAAATGGAAAGCGTGCCTAAAGTGCCCGTAGAAAAAGCCCTTGAAGTTGTAAAATATGCAAGAGAAAAGTTCAACGGGGAGCTAAGCATAGGATGCATGAGACCATTTGGAAAGTGGAGGGAGGAATTCGATAGGGGGGCTATATTGCTAGGTGTTGACAGAATAACCAATCCCCCAAGAAAGGTCATCGAATGGGCAAAGACGATTAGAGATGTAGAGGTGTACTATGAATGTTGCGTGATGTAACTAGAGAGGAGCTCGCTGAGATAATAAAGGAGGCTGCTCTAGTCTCACTTCCTGGGTTAGTTTTTGCCATGTTCATTGATTTTTTTGCAGGGATTTTCATGGGGAAGTACTTTGAGGATTTAATGAAGTATGCCGTGTTGCTTGTAATTCTTCCAGGATTAATGGGACTGAGGGGGAATATCTTCGGGGCTTTAGCTTCAAGATTCACAACAATGCTCCACTTAGGTGAAATGGAGCCAAGTTTAAAAGATAAAAATGTCAGGAAGAATGTTATACTCTCAATAATTCTCTCGATGATTCCTTTGTTTATCCTTTGGACAATAGGAGCTCTTAAAATTCGAGATCACGCCCTTGCTTCCCTGGCTGTTGTTGTAACATCTACCTTATTCGCAACCTTAATCCTAGCATACACCACAGCAGGGGCCACGATAATTCCATTTAAAAAGGGAATAGACCCAGATGCCATAGCAGTTCCCCTCGTAACAGCAACTGCAGACCTAATCACCATCCCTCTCTTAGTCACGTTTCTTTATATCTATGAGCACGACAAGCCAATATTTTTGGTGTTATCTCTCCTGGGTATCTTCTTATCCACAGTCGTTGGTATTAATGTTAGATACAGCAGGGAAGATCTTGACCTGATAAGGGAGATCCTCGGAGTGATAGGAGCTCTGGCAATGATTTCAAGTATAACTGGTTCACTTCTCCAGACATACAGTTCGAGAATCCAAGGAACCGTATTCACAATAATGTACCCAGTAGTCCTAGCGAGTTTGGGAAATATTGGCTCTATAATTGGCTCAAAGACATCCACAAGAGTTCATCTCGGAGAGATTGAGGGATTACTTGATCTAAAGACGCTCATTGAGATTGTAGTATACTCAGGCTTGAGCCTACCTCTTGCAATGCTAATGAGCATTGTAGGAAAATATCTCTTCACATTCACAACAAAACAACCAGGAGAGATATACTTTAGATTTATACTTTCATATCCGTTGGTTGCCATGGGCGTAATGTTCCTTGCATACTTCCTAACAAGAAGCTTTGAAAAGATGGGACTTGATCCAGATAACGTAACCGTTCCCACGATAACGACACTCTCGGATATAATTTCAACTCTCTTTATTGTCGCGATAATCTAATTAGTATCCATGCCCTAGAGATAGTTGGTGTCCTAAATGAAAGTG
The DNA here is from genome assembly GCF_000263735.1 of Pyrococcus sp. ST04. Taxonomy (NCBI): domain Archaea; kingdom Methanobacteriati; phylum Methanobacteriota; class Thermococci; order Thermococcales; family Thermococcaceae; genus Pyrococcus; species Pyrococcus sp. ST04. Next base: position 1,164,328 of record NC_017946.1, read on the forward strand.
GAGTGGTATCTTGATTTTGTTGATTTGGAGTATTCCCCAGGTAGAGACGAGCTTATAGTTGAATACTATTTTGAACCAAACGGGGTTTCACCAGAAGAGGCCGCTGGAAGAATAGCAAGTGAAAGTTCTATAGGGACATGGACAACTCTATGGAAAATGCCCGAAATGGCAAAGAGAAGTATGGCGAAGGTATTTTACTTAGAAAAGAAAGGGGATGGATATATAGCGAAAATCGCATATCCATTAACTCTTTTTGAAGAAGGAAGCTTGGTTCAGCTTTTTAGTGCCATAGCAGGCAACATATTTGGTATGAAAGCCATAAAGAACTTGAGGCTCCTAGACTTTCATCCCCCTTATGAGTACCTGAGGCACTTCAGAGGCCCGCAATATGGAGTCAATGGAATTAGAGAATTCATGGGAGTTCATGATAGGCCACTCACGGCAACCGTTCCAAAACCGAAAATGGGATGGAGTGTTGAAGAATATGCCGAAATAGCTTATGAACTCTGGAGCGGTGGAATAGACCTTCTAAAGGATGATGAAAACTTCACGAGCTTTCCATTTAATAGGTTTGAAGAGAGAGTGAGAAAGCTCTACAGAGTGAGAGATAGAGTGGAAGCTGAAACAGGAGAAACTAAGGAGTACCTAATAAACATAACAGGTCCAGTTAACGTCATGGAGAAAAGGGCAGAGATGGTGGCCAATGAGGGAGGCCAGTACGTCATGATAGACATTGTAGTGGCTGGATGGAGTGCTCTGCAATATATGAGGGAAGTTACAGAGGATCTTGGCCTAGCAATACATGCTCACAGGGCTATGCATGCTGCATTCACTAGGAATCCGAAGCATGGCATTACAATGCTTGCGTTGGCAAAAGCCGCCAGAATGATTGGAGTGGATCAGATACATACGGGAACTGCCGTAGGGAAAATGGCCGGCGATTACGAGGAAATAAAAAGGATAAACGACTTCCTCCTAAGCAGATGGGAGCATATAAGGCCCGTATTCCCCGTCGCTAGTGGAGGGCTTCATCCTGGACTGATGCCTGAATTGATAAGGCTGTTTGGAAAAGACCTCGTTATTCAGGCTGGAGGAGGAGTTATGGGACATCCGGATGGCCCTAAAGCAGGTGCTAAGGCTCTCAGAGATGCTATTGAGGCTGCAGTAGATGGAATAGACCTAGAAGAGAAAGCGAAATCTAGTCCAGAGCTGAGAAAAGCCCTGGATAAGTGGGGTTATCTTAAGCCAAAGTGAGCGAAAATTACTTTAACCACTTTCCCTCTTATTTTCCCTCATGGACAGAAAGCTCGATGACTTCTTTGAATTAGGGCCTAAGAAACGAAATAACAACAAAAGTAATAATTCAGACAGCAAGAAATCCAGAAAGAAACTGAAATCAACGAACTTAGATGAATTTTTGCCAGAGGAGCACATAAACTTTTTCAAAAATTTAAGGATTGGATCAAAGAGAATAGCAAGAAAAAAGATCGAAGAAGTGTAGAATTTACTGTCATACAAAGAATATTACAAAAGATAGCACCAGAGAGAAAATAGCAACTGCATCACCAATCTCCAGGCTTAACAACTTGTCTTTCTTTGGTAGAATATCTTTTATCAGGAAAAATATTGCTATGCCTCCAATTATAAGGAGATCACTCACGCTTGGCTTACCTCCTAAAAGCAATCCAGTTAGTGTAACTAGGAGAGCCTGAATTGCCGATGGGAGTATGGAAGAACTCCTCGGCTCAACTCCATACCCCCTCCAAAGGTAGTAATTCAGCTTTGAGAAAGATGTTGCAGTTCCCAGGGATACTCCATATATGAACACTTTATCGATAATGTCCTTCCCAATCATCCCCTTTGCAACACCACCAATTGTGACGCCAAGCCCGGCTATGGCAAGGCTTAGTGTGGCTATTACTAATAAAAGGAGCGGTCTATCCCTACATCCGAGGAACTCTAACTCCTTCTTTTTTCGTACGTCCACTATAGACCCAACTCCAAGAAACAGGCCGGACTTAAAGAGAGCATGAGCCAAAGAATATATAGCAGCTCCAAAGATTGATGAATTTGAAACGGCCAGTAGAACGTACCCCATCTGGCTCACGGTATGATAGGCAAGCAATCTTTTTGCATTCCTCTGCATTATTGCCATTATAACTCCAAACACCATGGAAGATAGTGCGAATGCCTTGAGAAAAGACAAATCTCCCAAGGTAGAGATTAGCAACAGTCCATATATAGGAGCTTTTACTGAGATTCCTGAAAGAATCGCACTAATATGGGTTTCTGCCTTTGAGTGTGCATCAGGTAGCCATACATGGAAAGGAAATATTCCCGCCTTTACTATAAGAGCGAGAGCTGCTACCTTTATTGGAAGGGTGTTTTTAACTCCCTTACTTGCAGCTAGCTCAACATTAAGATACCCCGTTTCAAAATATATCATCCCCAGAGCTACTATTAGGAGATATGAAGCCACCATAGATAACATTAAATATTTGAACGCAGCTTTTCTACTTTCTTTATCCCTTGAGAGGGCTATTAAGCCAATTGAGGAAACAGTAGCAAGCTCCATAAAGACATAAAAGTTGAAGAAATCCTTTGAAATAAAGGCACCTATTAAACCCGAGTGCATAGTTAAAAGTAAGGAAAGCTCCTTCCAATTCGTTGCTTTGGTTATTAGATACAAAGAAGAAGCTCCGAATACAGAAAACTCTGCCAATAGAAAAACTGTTGAAACTTTATCAATCCCAACTTCAATTCCCAGGATTCTGGGATAACCTCCTACAACTCCCCCTTCTGCTTTGGGAAATATTATCATTGGAATAAAAACTCCCAAAAGATACAGGACTTTAATTTCAAGTGTCAAAGGAAGTCTAAACCTAGCTCTTAAGCTCCCTTCGATTTTTAGGGCTCCAACTATATATATTAACGCAGAGAATACCAAAGGAACTAAGGAGAGCAAAGATGCGTTCATTCTTCACTCCCTCCTATGAGAAGACCCAAAGCCAAACCAGTGACTGCCACATCAACTACTAAGGTAGTCAACATTAAAACGGCAGGTAGAGGATCAACGGGTCTAATAAAACCCTTGAGTGGAGGTTCACTCCCCATTAAGGAACCTGTCCTGATTAGGAATAGTACAACCCCCAGAGCCATTACATTAAGTGATAGCACCTGTTTTAGTCGGGACTTATTCACGATGATCCCTAGTAATCCAATTGCAATGAGAATTATCCCTATCATACTCAGTCCCTCTCCATAAACGCTGTAAGGGAATAAAATATCAGAGTAAATGCTGAACCCACCTTTATCCCTACAAAAATATTAAACGGTAGGGTTATGCTCTCGGATGGAAGAGGGGTAAGTATAATTGCTATCCCAAGAATTAACGATATTATAACTCCTGAAAATCCTTCAAGTCCGCTAACAAGTTTCTTCTTGAATCTTTTTCTCACCCTCTTGTACCCATGAGATGTTATTAGAAGGATTATAGCAACTCCAAGTATAACTCCAGCTTGAAATCCTCCTCCTGGAGAAACTGAACTATAGAGAATAAGGTAAGCTGCATATGTGACTAAAAATGGACTTATGAGCTTTGTAGTCGTTCTTGCAACTATGCTCATCCTCACCTCCTTCCCCTCCGCAAGGCTATGCTAAATCCCAATGCCGCTGCAAATAAGATGAAAGCTTCTCCAATGCTGTCATAAAGTCTCCATCCTGCGAGTATTTCTGTGACTAAATTCCCCATACTCCAGACAGATAGATACGCCCTATAAGTTTCTGATGAAATTCCCATACTGTTTGTCGCTAAGGCAAATAGAAGTGGTAATACTGTGAATCCTTTTAATAGAGAAAGCTCAACATTTTCGTTAAGTTTCTCATGGGCAAATATAAAAAGCCCTGTTATCAGAGCTCCAACCACAATTCCCGAAAGGGCAACGTCTGGAGCCTTATACATCAAGAGAAGAAGAACAAAGACAAGACCCACTAACCCATACAAAATAAGCGAAGCCAGAAAATCCTTGTGAAACACTACAAATAATGCCAGCCAGATGATCGTTATCTCAAGGATTATCCCAAGCATACATGTCCACCCTAACCTCTGGTTTTACTCCCATTTTATATGCTCCTCGAGCTATTGCATGGCTTATCATTGGATTTATCAGGGCAATGAGGACAAGAAGAAATAAGAGCTTAGCTTTTACAATATTTGGGACGTAATTCATAAGAATCAAACCAAAAACAATGCCCATTATTCCGCCAGTATCACACTTCGTTGCCGCGTGAAGCCTAGTATAGACGTCTGGAAATCTAATCACGCCTAATGATCCAAAAAACATTATCGAATATCCAAAAAATAAAGGGATTATCTCAATCACTTTTTCCCCTCCTTTCCATATATTTGGCAAGTATTAATCCACTTACGGAGTTTACCATTAAAAGGACTATAGCAGCGTCAATTAAGTACCATTCCCTCCACAGCACTGCCAATATTGCTATTATTCCAACTACCTTGGTCGTTACAGTATTAAGCCCAACTACCCTGTCAGCTAAGCTTGGTCCAACAATAACCCTGTAAGTTGCCATTAGAGCAGTTATTAACAGAACTCCTATGCCAGCTACCAGAATACTTTCTTGAGCCATTCTTCTATATCCCCCTTAATTATTTCCCCAGCTTTTTCAACGTTTAAAGTTTCAACGTCTATCCAATGAACATAGAGATATGTTCCGTCTAATTTTTTCACAACGTCCAAGGTTAGTGTTCCTGGAGTTAGGGTAATTGAGTTCGCCAGTATAGTAACCCCTGTATTGGAGTGAAGGTCTGTCTTTATCCTTATAATCCCCGGATTTATGTCCATTAATATAGCATGTTTAGCTACCTTTAAGTTACTCTCAAGCAGCCTGAAAGCCATTATTATTAAATACTGAGGGAGATAAATGAAAGCAAAATACAGAACCTTCCAAGCCAGATGTTTTGAGTGTCGAATATCATCAGTTAGAAAGTCTTTCATATATGTTGATATAATCCCAGTAGTTATCATTCCAAGAAGAAAACCCCTCAAACTAAAATCCCCTGATATGCCAAGCCAAAACACAAATAGAATAATCCAAGTTAGCACTATTCTCTCCCACACAGGTAATTTCTGTCTCTCATATATCTCATATAGGTACCTTTCTCTAACCTCTTCAAGCCTCTTCCTTAAATAGAGGTGAATCCTTGTCATTCAATAATCCTCCTCACTTCATCAACAAGTTTTGGAAGTATTACCCCAGCTTTCCCTCTTAAGAAGAAATCCGCTATCGGTGTTATTCCAGACTCTTGAACATTAATTTCAATTACAGTTCCATTGTTCTCCTTTACAATATATGGGATGTAGGCTGCTGGATATACTACTCCACTTGTTCCGACGACTATCACTACATCCGCTGTCTCGGCTAGCTTGAATGCTTTAGAGAGAACTTCTTCAGGAAGAGGTTCTCCAAACCAAACAACATCTGGTCTTAAATAGGCACCACATTTTGGACACCTTGGAATATCCTCTTGCAAGACTTCCTCTATTCTACCACTTTCTTTCAAGTACTCCTTATAATTACAGGATGTACATCTAACCCTGAAAATATTTCCATGTAATTCAAGTAAGTTTTTGGTGCCAGCTTCTCTATGAAGGTCATCAACATTCTGAGTTATAACAGCCTTCAAGATCCCCATTTTTTCCAACTCTACTAGCGAGTAATGAGCTGGATTTGGCTTTGCCTCGAGTATTTTCTTGATTCTCCACTTATAGAATTCCCAAACGAGCTTTGGATTTGTTCTAAAAGCTTCTGGAGTAGCAAGCTCCTCAGGTCGATATCTCTTCCATAGCCCATCTCTTCCTCTAAATGTTGGGACTCCACTCTCCGCACTTATCCCTGCACCAGTAAATGCTATGGCACTCTTGGAAGATGCAAGAACTCCAGCTACCTCGGCTATCATCGAATACTATCTAGACAATGGTCATTAAAAACTGTTTCTGATCTGCCCTCAACACTTTTATAACTTAACAATTGATGTGTTGAGGGAGGTTGAGGGATGCCATGCAACACGTCATAGCACTTCATCAAGTGTATGGGGAATTAATATTCAGAGGGCTTAAGTGGCATGAGATAAGGAGGAGCAGGGTGTTTGAAGAAGGAGACATTGTGTTCCTTTATATAGCGAGAGGTGACCTTTATACACTTAAGAAGACAATGAGAAGACTTGGGCTCACTGAAGAACAAACTTTGACAAAGAGAGGTACAATTGCTGGTGGATTTGAAGTGGGAGAAGTTATAAAAGCTGATTTTGAAACACTTTGGGAACTTACAAAGGATACTAGCGGATTAACATTTGTTCATGGAGAAAATGAGGGAAAGAAGTGGCTTAAGGGATATATAAATGAATATGGATATGCCTTTACAATAGAGAAGCCATTCTTATTTAAAGATCCTGTAACTAAAGAAGAACTTAAAGAAAAGTATGGCGTCCACGTTGAGGGAATAATACATCTTTCTTTAAGAACAAGGAGGCCTTGGGTAAAAGCTCTTCTTGAGGATCTTATGACAAGGGAATTTGAGTATATTTGACGTTTTGTTTGTTCTTGTCTTTCACTCTTCAGTAGTTTAGTCACTAACCTTTTCTCTGCCCTAAAGGGGAGGCTTTCAAAAGAAAAAAGTAATTATAAAAAGTAATTGTTTTGAAAATCCTGACATTCATACCTCACTAGGAGTGTCACATTACTAGTAGTATTTGGTTATAGTTCAAGAGCGTTTTAGTAAAATTTTTTAAGAAATACTTTCAGCATATGTGTTGATATGCCACTCAGAAGTAATATTACTGTACTTGATCAAATTTTAGGAGGAGGATTCGAGAAAGGACACAACATTGCCCTAGTTGGTGGTATTGATAATGACTATGTGTTACTTCTTCATCAACTAGTTATGTCATTTTTAAACCAGGGGCTAAAAGTCCTTCTGATAGAGTTCAGACAAGATGTTAGTACCCTAGTGAAATGGTTAGCCTCTTATGGAATTGACTACTCTAAGTATATTGAGAAAGGAAAATTAAAAATACTTGACGGTTTCTCAAACCTCTATTCCCCAACACATGTATCTGGAACAAACATCCTCCCAAATCCGATGGACTTAAGTATAACAACAGCTATAATCAGAGATAGCGTCGTTAAGGAAGCTTACGACTTTGTCGTTATTGACGACCTTAGTTCGCTGTATGCCCTTCAAACGGACCAGAAGGCATATGTGAGAATCATAGTCAGGTTAATAAACTCCATAAAAAGAATGGGAGCTTCCTCTCTTGTCGGCATAAATTCAGACGTTTTAACAATCCAGGATCTCTCTATGATGCTAATTCCATTTGAGTACCTCTTCGAAATAAAAGATAGTCAAATTAGAATAATTAGATCACTGAGGCCACTAATGATAAACCAGAGAACGATTCCATACCTTAGAACGAAAACTGGTATTATCCCGATGGAGGACGCGTTTAAGAACATAGAACATGTAAAAGGGGCACTAGTACTTGATAAGAATGGAGTCCTCTTAATGGGAAATGTTAGAGTTCAGATAATCGAAGAATACTCAGAATCAGCCCTCATTGAGTTTATATACAACTTCCTTGGCCCCGAAAAAGGAAGGGAGTTCCTATATAACTGGGGAAAATATGAAGTAGGAAGGCTACAGATAGAGAGAAGCTTATTTGAAGGACTTTCTCAAGAAGAGGCTATGAAAAAGATCTTAGAAGACTCTTTTGAATTTACAAAAGCTACCGGAGGGGGAGAGCTTAAGATAGTGGAAATAACAAAGGATAGAGTTGTCATAGAGGGAAAGAATCTATTTCCCGGTTTGAGAAGTTTTCCTTATCCAGTTCACATGAATTATGCCGGAGCATTTGCTGGGCTATTAGAAAAGATCACTGGAAAAACGTGGAAAGGAGAAGAAATCCAATGTGAAGGGCAAGGACATAGAAAATGTGTATTTCTACTTAGGGTAGCTACCTAAATGAAGCCTCAAATGGGACTTCCAGCGTTCCAAAAATTGAATTTGCATATAACCCTCCCCTGATTGTCCAGTTTACTTTAGTTGTTTCATTTTCTATCAATATTCTCACGAACTCCGTTGGAATGTTCGAATAGTAAATTGTAAAGTTTATTGGTATTGTAATATACTTTCCGGCTTCCAAAGTTATGGTCTTGTTTACTGAGAACTCTCCAATATATACATCTCCAGCATATATATCCATTCTTACCCCATCCATCTTGACGGTCTTTTTTGTGGGATTGTGAATTTGAATAGTGAGAACAACATCAGCACTATCAGTTCTCATTTCCTTTACATAGACATCAAGTATTTTAACCTGACAGTCATTTAAGGGTCCTAGAGCAATATACCTAAATATAAAGTACCCGAGATTGAAGAGAGGCACCGAAATCAAAAGTAATATGAGTATTGTAACGCTACGCCTCATGATGTTCCACCTTTAACTTTAATCCTGTGTGCTCTTGTTTAATTCTTTCAACGATGTTTATTATGCCGTCCGTCACCTCTTTCAGTTTATTTGCAAGCTCTTCCAGTTCTTTCACAACCTCCTCAAACGTCTTTTCCATAACTTCAATTTCTTCCATTGCGAGAGCAAGCTTTTCTTCCTCTTCTTTCCTATACACTTCAATTGATAATGAATTTAAATCCCATTTTATTTTTCCATCTTCAATCTCAAAATCCACAGTCACTCTGATAACGTCCTCTTTTTTCACATTTAGCTCTTGGAGTTTTTCAAAAATAAGCTTATTGATTTCTGCACTCGCTCTCACAACCTCTTCTGGATCAACTTTTCCTCTCGTTGCTGCAAATAGTACTCGCCTAACTTTATTTGCATATCCACTCGCCCTCACGAATCCTGTCATAAGTCTTGGCATAAAGCTCACCGTATTATTTTTAGTCTTTTGAGATATAAATCCTTGTTGGTGTTCTAAGATGAATATCCTCATATTTGGCCCACCTGGCAGTGGTAAGTCAACACAAGCAAGGAGAATAATAGAGAGGTACTCCTTAACCTATATAGCCTCCGGAGATATCATAAGAGCCGAAATTCAGGCAAGAACTCCTCTAGGAATTGAAATGGAATCTTATCTCTCTAAAGGGGACTTAATTCCAGATACAATCGTTAATACCCTTATAATATCAAAACTAAGAAGGGTAAGGGAGAATTTCATCATGGATGGCTATCCAAGAACTCCAGAACAAGTGATAGCCTTAGAGAACTATCTCTACGATCATGGGATAAAAATAGACGTTGCCATTGACATATACATAAGCAGAGAAGAGAGCATAAGAAGAATATCGGGTAGGAGAATTTGTAAGAAATGTGGGGCTGTGTATCATGTAGAATTCAATCCCCCTAAAGTTCCTGGAAAGTGTGATATATGTGGAGGAGAGTTAATCCAGAGAGAAGATGATAGACCAGAAATAGTCGGAAAAAGATATGATATCTATGTTAAAAATATGGAACCAATCATAAAGTTCTATCAGAAGCAGGGAATATATGTGAGAATAGACGGGCACGGGACAATAAATGAGGTTTGGGAAAGGATAAGACCTCTCTTAGATTACATTTATAACCAAGAAAAACGGCGATGATTTGACTCCGGAAAATCTGAGTGATGATGAAGTCCAGCCCGAATGAGCCGAGGTGATTTTATGTTCCGGTTTGAGATAAAGGCTAGAGACGCAGCAGGTAGAATAGGAAAGCTAGAAGTCAATGGTAAGAAAATAGAAACCCCTGCAATAATGCCAGTCGTTAATCCAAAGCAACTGATAGTAGAACCAAAGGAGTTAGAGAAGATGGGTTTCGACATAATAATCACAAACTCATACATAATATACAAGGATAAAGAACTCAGAGAGAAGGCCATTGAAATGGGAATACATAAACTATTAGATTACAACGGGATTATAGAGGTGGATTCTGGCTCATTTCAGCTAATGAGGTACGGAAACGTAGATGTTTCTAACAAAGAGATAGTCGAGTTTCAGCATAAAATTGGGGTTGATATAGGAACATTCCTAGACATTCCAACCCCTCCCGATGCCCCCAGGGAGAAGGCCGAAAAAGACCTAAAAATAACCCTAGAGAGGGCTAAGGAAGCAGAGGAAATAAAGGAGATTCCAATGAACGCAACAATTCAAGGCTCAACATACACTGACCTAAGAAGAAAAGCTGCCAGAATATTAAGTGGGATGAACTTTGAAATTCACCCGATAGGGGCAGTAGTTCCTCTTCTAGAATCATATAGGTTTAAGGAACTAGTTGATATCGTCATCTCTTCCAAAGTTGGACTGAGACCAGATAGGCCCGTTCATCTTTTTGGAGCAGGTCACCCAATAATTTTCGCACTAGCAGTTGCGATGGGGGTAGATTTATTCGACTCAGCGAGCTATGCATTGTATGCAAAGGATGACAGATACATGACCCCTAACGGAACCAAGAGGCTTGAGGAGCTTGAGTACTTTCCTTGCTCTTGTCCAGTTTGCTCAAGGTATACCCCTCAGGAACTTAGAGAAATGCCAAAAGAAGAGCGAGCCAGACTTTTGGCTATCCACAATCTCTGGGTGATCAAGGAGGAAATTAATAGAATTAAGCAGGCAATTAGAGAGGGAGAGCTTTGGAGACTAGTTGATGAAAGAGCTAGAGCTCATCCTAAGCTCTATGCAGCCTATAAAAGGCTATTAGATCATTATTCCTATCTCGAAGAGTTTGAACCCATAACAAAGAAATCTGCATTTTTTAAGATAAGTGAAGAAAGCCTAAAGTGGCCTATAGTAAGGAGGGCACAAGAAAGGGCACGGAGAGTGAAGGAGAAGTTCCCTGAGACAATTAAGCATCCAATATTTGGAGACATACCGAGATACCTAAGTCTTACTTATCCATTTGCCCAAAGTGAGGGGGAGGAAGACTTTCCAATAGAAAAGCCCACAAATGAAAATGCCCACCTTTACATCCAAGCCATAGCTGAATATCAGTTTGGGAAGGGCTCTAGCGAGGCATTTAAGGATGTTAAAGTTGAGATATCAAAGACAGGAATGCCAAGGCAGGTGAAAGTGAATGGAAAAAGAGTAGCCACTGTAAGAGCAGAAGATGGACTTTTAACACTTGGAATTGAGGGAGCAAAGAGGTTACACCAAGTACTTCCATATCCTAGAATGAGAGTTGTCGTCAATGACGAAGCTGAACCCTTTGTAAGAAAGGGGAAGGATGTATTTGCTAAATTTGTGACATTCGCTGATCCCAACATAAGGCCATACGATGAAGTTCTCGTTGTAAACGAAAATGATGAGCTTTTAGGAACTGGACAAGCCTTGCTTTCTGGAAGAGAAATGATAGTTTTTCAAGTTGGAAGAGCAGTAAAAGTTAGGAAGGGTGTTGGAAAATGAACCGCAACTGTTTTATCTCCCTGGACTTAGACATCGAGGGGTGAACCGTTATGGATCTCAACATTGCTGGGATAACTGGAGATGTTGGTGTTGGCGCAGTTGTTGGTTTTATAGTCGGATACGCCTTAAAGAAATTAATGAAAATAGTTATAGCCCTTATAGGAGCATACGTGTTGAGCTTATTCTGGCTTCAGCAAAAAGGTGTCATCACAATAAACACTGACGCTCTCTTCAACTTAACAAAACAGGCGACTACAGCAACACTAAGCTTGGCAGATAAAGTCATGGGAATACTTCCAGGAAGTGCAGCCTTTGTAGCAGGCTTCTATTTGGGGTTCAAGAAGGGTTAAATTAGTGATATACCCTTCATTTCCGCTCTTTTTTGTATTCCAAAGAACTCCAATATAGTTGGGGCAATATCATAAAGGGTAGCTTCGTCCCTCTTAACATCCAACCCCCATATTATCAGGGGTACCCTCAAAACCTTCTCGTTCAGAGAGCCATGCATACCCTTAACCCAATAGCTTTTACCCTTTATACCCCTGCATTCTCTATGATGGCAGAACCAGTAGCCTTCCTTAGCTGAAACTATTAGATCGCCACTTACAGGAGCATTCAAATGAGGTAAATCCTCCCTAAAAAACACGGCCTTTACTCCTGGTGCTCTTCTTAATAAAAGGTATGCATCTTCGCTCTCATTAGGATCTTTTAAATAAACATGAACGCCTCCACCAGAGGAGATCCTCAGAACTTCAATTCCATGAGACTTTAGGTATTCCCTGAGGTTAACCCATGTGTGAACTTCCTCCTGTCCATGATCTGCAAATATTATGAAGGCATATTCCCTTTTTAACCTCTCCCAAAGAGTTCTAATTGCTGAATCGACAGTTTCAACAGCTTTTAGGGCCCCCTTGCTTTCTGGTCCATGATCATGTTGCATTCCATCAACAGATGCAAAGTGAATGAGAAGCAAATCTGGCTTACACTCTTCATACAGATATAGAGCAGAGTTCAGAACCCAAATATCCTTCTTCCAATCCCTACCATGCTTCCTATAAAGCTCGTCTCCAGAGAAAAAGGGAGGAAATATTCTAACATCAACATTGCTGAATGGTGGCATCGTATATCCCGAGACGCTCGCTATTCTAACTCCCTTCTGTCTTAATAAGTCCTGAATCAATGGTGCTTTTATCACCCTATGCGGGTTAAATGCAACTTCATACTCGTAAAACTTAACTCTCACTCCACTAAGCCTATCATAATACCCGTTCTCAACAACCCAGTGAATTCTTGGCTCCACACCAGTCATGACTGTTGTATGAACTAAATCCGTAAGAGTGGGAAATATTGAATCAACAACAAAATAGTGTCCTTCCTCCGCGAGTTCACTCAAGAAGGGCATATGCTTAAGATTGTAAACCCCATTTCCATCGATGCTAATCAGAGCCAGCTTCATGTTTCCACCTCAGCCGGTAGGTGGCTCATCACTCTTCAGCCGGGAGTAGCTCATCATCGACAGGAAAGAATATATTGGGCTACTCTATAAACTTAACCGATGGGGGCAAGGGAGGCATTACCGAAATACTTTGCAATTTTAGAGGGAGAAGATATACCAAACTTCTTCATTACTCGGAGAATAAAGCTTAATTTTAATGAAAACTTAGACTTAGCAGATCTATGGAACATCCATGATGAAGGAATGGATAAGCTTAGAGAGAATGATCTTGACGGAAGTGGGCATAAAAATTTGCTTGATCTAAAGGCTGTAATAGCAGATAAAATTCTCGAGAACTGCCATCTTTGTGAGATAAGATGCGGGATAAATAGGAAGAAAAGTATAGGATACTGCAGAGTTAAGGAAAGCCTCATTGCAAGTGATTTCCTCCACTATGGAGAAGAACCAGAGCTCGTACCATCATACACAGTATTTTTCTCAGGATGCAATTTCAGATGTGTGTTTTGCCAGAATTGGGATATAAGTCAATTTAGAGTGGGAGTAGAGATTATTCCAGAATATATGGCTCTCAAAATTGAACGTGCATATAGATTCGGAGCAAAAAATGTTAATTTTGTTGGAGGAGAGCCCACACCTAACTTACCCTTTATCCTACAAACGCTTAGACATGTAAATGTTCCAATCCCAGTTATCTGGAACTCAAACATGTATATGAGCACTGAAGCAATGAAACTCTTGGATGGAGTTGTTGATATCTACCTTGGGGACTTCAAGTATGGAAATAACGAATGCGCCAGAAAATACTCAAAAATTCCAAGATATTGGGAAGTTGTGACTAGAAACTTTCTTCTGGCAAAAAACCATTATAGGGCCGAATTTCTGATCAGGCATCTTGTTATGCCGAACCATTTGAAATGTTGCACAAGACCAGTACTCAGATGGATTGCAGAGAATCTTGGAAAAGACGTTAGGATTAATGTAATGTTCCAATACCGACCAGAATACAAGGCAATGGAATACCCAGAGATAAGCAGAATGCTGACATTGGAAGAGATGGAAGAAGCTGAAAAAATTGTAAAGAATATGGGATTTAAAAATGCTTTGGTGGGTTAAAATGCTAAGAAACGTCACAAAAGGGAAGATTTGGAAAGGAGAAGTAAAGTTTGCCGATACATTTGTAAAAAGATTTCTCGGTCTAATGTTCAGGAAACCAAAGTATGCTCTAATCTTTATTCTACCGACGGAGACAAGAATCAATGCTTCAATTCATGGCTTTTTTATGAGGGAATCAATCGATGTTATATTTTTAAACTCTTCTAAGGCTGTAGTAGACTTTACAGTGCTAAAGCCTTGGAGGATTTACATCCCCAAGAGTCCCTCAAAATACGTAATAGAAGGACCTAGAGGGCTCAAAGAAGACCTTGACATTCAAATTGGAGATATAATTGAATGGTAGATAATTATGTAATTACTTAATTACCTTTTTAATTAGCGAAAATCACACCTTTTATATTTGTATATCAAACCAAATAGTTTAAAAATTTGAATCATCCATGCTAAGGTGATGGAAAGGATTAGATGGGCTGAGAGGGAGTATAGTGACGAAGAAATATATGAGATTTTAGATCCGTTGGTTAGAGCGTGGTTTAAGAGAAAGTTTAAATCGTTTACACCTCCTCAAAAGTATGCAGTCGTTGAAATCCATAAAGGGGAAAATGTTCTCATTTCTTCACCAACAGGATCTGGAAAAACTCTCTCGGCATTTTTATCAATAATAAGCGAGCTAATTTCACTAGGAAGAAAGGGGAAGTTGGAAGATAAAATATACTGCATCTACATATCCCCACTCAGAGCACTCAATAACGACATAAGGAGAAATCTAGAAGAACCACTTGAGGAGATCAAGAAACTTGCTAAGGAAACTGGAGAGGAATTGCCAGAGATAAGAGTTGCAGTAAGAACAAGCGATACCAGTAGCTATGAAAAAAGCAAAATGATAAAAAAGCCTCCCCATATTTTAATCACAACGCCAGAAAGTCTTGCAATAGCTCTAAATGCACCAAAGTTTAGAGAAAAGCTAAGAGACGTCAGTTGGGTCATCGTTGACGAAGTTCACGCACTTGCTGAAAACAAGAGAGGATCCCATCTGGCTCTGACTTTAGAGAGGCTTAGAGAACTAACAGGAAGAGAGTTCGTAAGGATTGGACTAAGCGCCACAATCCATCCACTGGAAGAAGTTGCGAAGTTTGTATTCGGATTTGATGAAGAAGGAAAACCAAGGCCAGGTGTTATTGTCGATGTCAGCTTTGCTAAAAAGACAAAAATAACAGTTGAAAGCGTCGTTGAAGATTTAATATACACACCAGCAAATGTCCTAAGTGAGGCTCTCTACAGGAGGATAGGGGAGCTAGTTCGCAACAGAAAGACAACACTAATATTTACAAATACAAGGAGCGGTGCTGAGAGGGTAGCGTATCACCTTAAGAAAATGTTCCCGGAGTGGGAGGATAAGATAGAGACACATCACTCATCGTTATCCAGGGAGGTTAGACTTGAGGTCGAAGAAAGGCTGAAGAAGGGAGAACTAAAGATAATAGTCAGCTCAACAAGTCTAGAGCTCGGGATTGATATAGGAAGCATAGATTTAGTGATCTTAATAGGTTCTCCAAAAAGTGTCAATAGGGCCCTACAGAGAATTGGAAGAGCAGGACACAGACTACACGAGGTAAGTGAAGGTGTAATTCTTGCCCTAGACAGAGATGATCTCGTTGAAGTCACAGTTCTTGCTCATAATGCAAGAAATAGGAAACTTGACAGGGTAAAGATACCAAAAAACCCGCTAGATGTTTTAGTTCAGCATGTTTTGGGAATGGCTTTGGAGAGGGTTTGGGATGTAAAAGAGGCTTATAAGGTGGTTAGAAGGGCGTACCCTTTCAGAGATTTGCCATTTGAAGACTTTATGAACGTGCTTAGATATCTTGCCGGCGAATATGTGGGGTTAGAGGAGAGAAAGGTGTATGCAAAAATATGGCTTGAAGAGGGTAAATTTGGTAAGAGAGGAAAAATGACAAGAGCAATTTATTATATGAACACAGGAACAATACCAGATGAAGCCAAAATTGACGTGTTCACAGTTGACAAAAAGTATATTGGCACTGTAGAAGAAGAGTTCGCAGAGCATTTAATGCCAGGAGATATTTTCGTCCTTGCAGGGAGAACATATGAATTTGTAAAGAGCAGAGGAAACAGAATATATGTAATTCCAAGAGAAGGGGCCAAGCCAACGATTCCCTCCTGGTTCTCAGAAATGTTGCCATTAAGTTTTGATTTAGCACTTGATATCCAAAAGTTCAGGGGAGAGTTAAAGAAAATTCTCAATAGCAAGAGAGCAAAGAGATTTTTGATGCAAAAATACGGAATCGACGAAATAACGGTAAAGGCAATAATTTCATATTTTAGAGAGCAGGAGAAATACTCAACTATTCCAGATGATGAAACTGTCCTCGTTGAAATAGTTAGAGAAGGAAACACAGTAAAATACTTCTTCCACACCCTTATTGGAAGGAGAGCTAACGATGCCCTAAGTAGGGCTTTTGCATACCTTATAAGTAGAAAAAAACGGTGTAACGTAGGGGTCGCGATTACTGACAATGGCTTTATGCTCAAAGTTCCTTCCGATAAAGCCTTAACGAAAGAGGATATACTGGAACTTTTCAACATCGAAAACTTTAGAGAAACTTTAAGAAATGCTCTAGACAACACGGAGCTCCTTAAGAGGAGATTTAGACATGTAGCAAATAGGGGGCTACTTGTCTTAAGAAGATACATGGGAAGGGAGAAAAGCCTAAGCAAACAGCAAATGAACGCCCAAACTCTGTTGAATTTCCTGAAAAGGAATTATCCCGACTTTCCACTTTTAAAAGAAGTGTACAGGGAGATAATGGAGGATAAGATGGATGTTGAAAGTGCAGAACTATTCCTCTCATGGGTCAGAGAAGGTAAGGTTAAGATAATCATTGAAGAACATAGCTATCCAAGCCCATTCGCATTCAATCTCGAAGTCGTTGGAGCGAGTGACGTAGTTTTGATGGAAGACAGAAGAGAGCTTATAAAGGAACTACACAGAAAGATCATGGCAATAATAAAGGCAACGTAACCTTCTCACCTTAAAAAGGGTTTCCAGCACGCAAAATGTTATGAAAAAGTGTCCCCTCCCCGACCGCCCCCCGTTCACTTCTCGCGGGGGTGTGAGAGGGGAGGGGCGTTGATATAGTTGGCATTTGAATTTTAAAACCTATCTGCCAAACAACCTCTCATGTTCCCTCTTTATACATCTGTGAGCAACAGCGATTAAACCTGCATCTTTAGCTTTTCTAAATGCTTCTCTATTGTAGGTGTTGAATTGAAACCAGACAACTTTGGCCCCTTTCTTTATTGCCTGCTCAACGTACTCCATAGTGAGCTCCGGCCTGACAAACAAATCTACGATCTCAACATCATCCGGAATATCGAGCACACTTGGATAGCACTTTCTCCCAAGAACTTCATTATATTTTGGGTTTACAGGATAGACTTCATACCCATGCTCTAGAAGATACCTCATAACGTCATTTGAATCTCTTTCGGGTTTTGGAGAGGCACCAACAAGTGCTATCTTCTTATATTTGGTTAGGATTTCCCTAATATCATCGTCACTTAACCTATCAACGGGCATTATCCTTACCATTTGGCAACACCCTTTTCTACTCTACTTTGATCCTTAAGAAGCTTTAACATATCCGATTATTAGATACTGTATTAGTTTCGAAACGTTCATTAGAATCAAGAATATGAGAAGTAAAACAGCAGTTGCAGTCCAAAATGAAGACCTTTTTATAAAGCTTAACATTGAGTACAAGAGAAACGCTGTGATTAAAGCCATTATGAGATGTATACCTTCTTCCGCCTTTTTACTATAGATAAGTCTCCAAAGCCCACGTGCATCTTTAACCCAATAAACTTCTCCAATATAAGCACAATCCTCGGACAATAGTATTTTTCCTTCGCATTTAATGAGACATAATTCCTTTCTGAACTCCAGAAAAGGTTCTATCTTGAGGTAAATATCATATTCATCCCCACTTATTTGAACATAGCTTCCCTTGACTAATTCCCCACAAGGCTCATTTATATCTAGTACTTTTACAAGGTATTTCCCCCTAAACATCATTCCAGACACCTTTGACTGGGAATCCTCCCTGGAAACTTCCAGGAATAGGTGTTAGAAGTGACTTTTCTAGCTTAATTTCAACATTGTTGATGTTCTTAAGAACAGGATAAATTGATTCATAAAAATCTTTCATCCATTTTCCGTCTCTCCTCGCTATTATATGGTATCCTCCTTTCGTTTCGGAAATCCAAACGACTGGAACCGAATATTTCCTCAATTGTTCAGTTATATATTCAATTAGGGAATTATCCTTCGAGTCAACATCAATTAAGAAGTAGGGCTTTCTGCTAGGAGATTTTTGCAAGTTAGAAAGCATTATCCTACAAAATCCTTTAAATTTAGAGCTATCATTTTCAAATGCTAAGATTCTTATAAACTTCTCAATCGTCTTGACTACTCCTTTCTTGATATCTTTGGGGATTATATCAACGTATATTGCCATTGCACTCTTTGGAATACATTTGCCACCTCTGCTCGTATAAGCACAATCTTGTGGGATTAACCTAAGGACAGCACTGTAGAATTCTTCAAAGGAGCTCTCTTTCACTACTTCATAATCAAGTAGTTCATAGTTTGAGGGCAATTCCTTAAACCATTTTCTTCTGGAGATAAGGAAGAGAGTATATACCTCATTTTCCCCTAAAGATTGCACCACCCTCTCAAAGAACTTTTTCATGATATCAGTATCATATATCATGGAAGAACTTACGAGAAAACTAATTTAAGGGCTTCGGTGAATCAAAACTGGTGAAGCTAATGGAAATCAAGTATAAACCTGAAGAGCTTACAAAGCTTCCAAGAAGCGTGGACTATAAAAACGGAAAGGTTTACATGATTGACCAGAGGTTACTCCCCAAGGAATTTAAGATAGTGGAATTCACGAAAGTAGAGGACGTAGCTACGGCAATAAAAAATATGACAGTAAGAGGAGCCCCAGCTATTGGAGCTGCGGCTGCATTTGGATTAGCTCTTTATGCAGAGACAACGAAGGCAAAGACAAAGGAAGAATTCTTTGAAGGATTTGAAAAAGCTTATGAAACCCTAAAAAACACAAGACCAACAGCCGTCAACCTGTTTTGGGCACTGAATAGGATTAAAAAACTCGTAGAAGAAAACAGGGAAAGCAGCTTGGAAGAGATAAAAAAGCTGATCGTTGAGGAAGCGAAGAAAATAGCAAATGAAGATGTTGAAGCAAATCTAAGAATGGGCCATTATGGAGCTGAAGTTCTCCCTGAAGGTAACTTACTTACACACTGCAATGCGGGAAGTCTAGCTACAGTACATTTAGGAACTGTAGGAGCTGTAGTAAGAGTTATGCATAAGGAGGGAATCCTCAAATTGCTTTGGTTAGACGAAACTAGACCAGTTCTCCAAGGTGCTAGGCTTTCTGCATGGGAGTACAGTTATGATGGATTGAATGTGAAGCTAATTGCCGATAACGCGGCAGCATTTGTTATGCAACAAGGCATGGTTGATGCAATTATAGTAGGGGCAGACAGAATAGTTGCCAATGGAGACTTTGCGAACAAAATAGGCACATATATGCTTGCAGTTTTGGCAAAGGAACATGGTATACCCTTCTTTACTGTTGCCCCGCTATCAACTATAGACATGAATTTGAAGAGCGGAAGAGAGATACCAATTGAAGAAAGATCTCCCGAGGAAGTTCTCACATGTGGGGGCTGTAGGATAGCTCCAGATGTGCCGGTATACAATCCAGCATTTGATGTCACTCCTCATAGATATTTGACCGGGATAATCACTGATAGAGGGATTGTTTGGCCTCCATTTAAAAGGAATCTCAAAAAATTGTTCTCCTCTCTTTAATTTGAAATTTTTACAATATTTTCAAGCTAATTTTGGAAAAATTTTAAATTTTTTGATAATAACAAAATTACTAGATGATCCCCATGGAAACATTCAAGATAGTTCCAAGTGACGGAGCAGTTGTGTCAATAATTTACGATACATACTCCTCAGGGTGGCAACTGTTCTTTGGTGCGATAGCTGAGCTACTAGAGCAAGGGAAATTTGTTGTCTTGTCAAACTATAATCAGCCATTACGTACACTTTTCAAATTAGCATCGGCGGTAGGAATTGACATTGAAGAAGAGCTGAAAAACGATAATATGGCTATAATAGATGTTTTTGGTTCAAAATATGAGACCTACTTTGATATCCCCAACGTCTATTACCTTCAAGGAGTTGTGGATGTTGACACTATAAATCCGAAAATTCTCCTAATATTTGAGAAACTTGAGCCTAAATTTAAGAAAAGAGGATTAGTTAGGGCAATATATGCCCTTGAAGGAGCAACGTTCATGTTTGGGGAGGAAGAGACCCTTAAGCTCCTCAATGCCGACTTAGCTCACAAATCAAGATACCATCCAGACACGATTTTCATGTTTCTAATGAACAGTGATATACTTTCTAGAAAGTTTATAGCATGGGTCTCCGAGGTCAGCGACTATGTAATAGTAACAAAATCAAAACTTGAGCCTGATGGAATTATTGAAAGACTATATGTAGTTAGAAGCCCTGATGAAGGCTTTAGGCCATTAGCCTTTAAGCTCCACATTTCAGACGAGTTAACAAAGGAAAGAATCAAGATAGAAAAAATAATCTAGAATATCCTCATTTCTAAACGTAAATTTTTCTATGTGAAACTTCATAAGGTATAAAATAAAGGTTAAAGAGGCTCAGCCACGGAATTTTGGTCTCTGGCTCAAGAGTAAAGGTAGAGGCCTTGGCTTGTAAGGGAAGCCCTCTGTTTTTGCTTTTATCTCTTTTACTAGCTCTTCAATTCTTGTTTCATACTGTTTTCCATCCTCCCTTCTTCTTACCGTTATTGTCCCTGTTTCTTTTTCCTTTGCTCCTACGACAACAATATAGGGTATCCACTCCTTCTCAGCTCTTCTAATCTTCTTGCTTAGTCTCTCGTCCTCGTCATCAACATCAACTCTTATCTTGGCACCTTCAAGCTTCCCAGCGACATATAGGGCGTAGTCAAGGAACTCTTCACTAACTGGAATAACCCTAACCTGGATTGGGCTCAGCCAAAGTGGGAACATTGGCTTCTTTCCTTCCTGCATAAGCTTTGCCTGCTTTTCAAGGATGGCATACATTACTCTCTCAATAGCTCCACTTGGAGAGCAGTGAAGAATTAGTGGATATTTTTCCTCACCGTTTTCGTCGTAGTAAGTTATTCCAAATCTTTCAGCATTTTCAACATCAATCTGAACAGTGCTCAAAGCGGCAGCTTTGTCAAGGTTGTCAACGAAGTTGAACTCAAACTTTAATATGAAGTAGAAGAACCTCTGCTTCCACATCTCGATTAGAACTGGTTTTCCAATTAGCTTTACTAGCTCTATTATGAAGTCTTTGTGTTCTTTCCAAAAGTCCTCTGTAAATCTTATAGCGACCTCATAGTCTTCTGGATTCAGGCCAACACCTGCAAGGACTTCCATACTGAGTTTGAACTGTTTTTTGAATTCATCTTTTGCCTGCTCTATATCTTTTGCTAGGGTGTGCATATCGGGCATTGTGAATGCCCTTAATCTTCTAAGCCCTGATAATTCTCCCCTCTTCTCTCTTCTAAATGAGTACCTCGTCAGTTCATACATTCTAAGGGGCAAGTTCCTGTAACTTATTATGGCATCTTTCTTTATCATGAACTGGCCAAAACATGCCGCAAACCTAAGGAAGTATCTTTTATCACCGCTTAGGACTATGTACTGTCTAGCTGGGAATCTGTTGAGATACTTCTCGAGAGCAGGATGCTCGAAGTCATACATAATAGGTGTTTCAACCTCCATTGCTCCGTATTCTATAACTTTCTCGGTAACGTACTGCTCAAGGAGGGACTTTATGAGTCTTCCCTTTGGATAGTATCTCAGGTTTCCAGGATCACTTCCGGGCTCATAGTCCACTAACTCATGCTCAAGCATTAGTCTAACGTGAGGAGGTTCCTTGTCAGCTATTCTGTTCTTTGCTATCTCATAATTTACGAACTTCTTTAAGTTTTCATAACCTGTAAAGTCGAACTTGTCAACCTCAATCAGCTCTCCTTCTGGAGTTAAAATATACCAGTAGCTAATGAGCTCTGTCTCTTCTTTCTTCAGAGCCTCGGGAACTTCTTCTTCCCTGGCTGCCTCTGGGACTATGGTTCTGCTGAGCTCTGCTAAGGGATGGCCCTTACAGCTTATCTTAAAAGCTTTGTAGTAACCGAAGGGTGCTCTCCCAACGTTGTATCCTTTTTCCTTTATCTTTTCATAAATCTTCTTTAGAACATCCAATGCAACTGAAGGCTTTGCAAGTTCGCTACTTAAATGAGCGAATGGGTAAATGAATATGTTCTCGGCTTTAACTTGTTCAGCAACATTAGTTATTTCATCAACCGCCTTTTCAACGACTTCATCTGGATTCTTTTCATCTACTTTCTCAACGCTTATAAATGCTACAAGAACTTCTTCCATCCTTCCTTTTTTCATATCCTCAGTTATTGGCTCGGGATTCTTGAGGGCCTTGTCCTTAACTTCGTACTCAATATAGTCGCTGTGTATTAGGAGAACCCTCATGCTATCACCTCATTAGACTTCTAAAGCTTCTGCTTATAAGGTCTTTTATAAGGATAAGGTTTTTAAATAATCTCCTGTAAGAGCTCTTAGCTTTCATTTCGAATTCTGGAGGTGAGAGCATGAAGGCCCCGATCTGTGAGGTTTGTCTTAAAACAGATGGCATTCTCTGTCCTGCTGATGAAAAAAAGCTTGAACAGGGAATTATTACTGAACTAGACGTTAAAATATCAAGGATGCTTTACAAATTGCTTGGAGATGCAGATGTTGAGTTCAAGAAGGCAGTTGAGGCTGGAGACCTTGTAGTTCTCATAGTGGGAGAAGGGGATGTGCCATTAGTAATAGGCAAGGGAGGAAAGAACATAAAGTTCCTTACTAGGGAACTTGGAAAGAGGGTGAGGGTAATAGAAGGGAGAGATATTAAGGGAACAGACGACGTAAAGAAATTAGCAATGGATCTACTTTACCCAGCAGGAGTATTTGGTGTGAACGTAGTTTACAAGCCTGAGGGTGGCCAGTATTACAAGATTCTCGTGTTCAGCAGGGATAAGAATAAGTTGCCTGAGAAGGCAGAAGTCCTTGAGAGCATACTCTCTCAGATTACTGGTGTTGAGACAAAAATCTTTTTCATCTGATTTTTATACCCTTTTGTTGGTGTACAATGATTAGGGTAGTAATAAAGCCCAACAAGGGATTTGGGAAGATTAAAGCTGAAATTAGTAAAGACCTTTATTCTGAAATCCTAAGTATATCTGAAAAATTTGGAGTTTCTCCTGAAGAAATAATTATCCTTGCACTCAAAGGTAACTTTAAAAAACCGGAAAATGTCGATCTAGAAAAGCTTGAGAAAGAAGTGCAGAACCTCGAAAAAAAGGTTTGGGAGCTAGAAAAAAGATATGCTCCCTTGAAATTCAAAGCGTACAACTTATTTGAAGAAAACAAACTGCTTGCAATAGAGCTTTCAGGATTGATAGCAGAGAATGTCCAGCTGAGAAGATTCTTAAGAAAGAAGGTTGAAGTGAACAAAGAGCTTAGGAAAATAGTGAACTACTACCTAGGATTGGGGGCGGATGATGAGTAACTCCTGCTGAATATGATGTTGATCCCTATGAGCGCTGACGCTCTCCACCCGAAATTCTCATATTCTAGTGTAATTAAAACTCTAATGGGGAATACCATGTTAAGTCTTGCTGAGGTAGAGAGAAAAGCTTTTGATTTAATGGCGACTTCAATTAGAAAGCACAAAACCATTTCTTCATGGGAGCTTGAAGGGAAGAAAATATCCCTCCCCCTTCTCCTTGAGGCAAAGCCAGGAGATCTTATAGTACTCAAAACGAGAATAGAAGTCCCAAAGGACGGACTGAAGTGGTTTTTAAAAGTGTGTATGGAGGGAAATGCCCTTGTAAGACTCGATGGAATGGCTTATGGAACCATAGACGATGTCCACACTTACATTCCAATTCGACCAGGGAAACATGAACTTGAGCTCATAATTTCACCCTTAACTATGTTCGGATATCACAAATGGAGGATAAAAGTTGACTACACGATGCTCGTTGGAATAATGTGGGAACCCTATGTCCTGGCTCAGAGGCTTCTTGACCTTGTAAGCTTCATAGAGGTTATAAAAGAAGAGGACCTCAAAGAAGCTTTGTTAAAAGAGCTTTCAAACATCCTTATATCAGTTAAAACGGTGCCAAGTTTGAGGCAGATAACTCTTCTAAGGATGCTTCTTTACGATGGTGGTTTGGGTATTAAAGAATTAAAACTCGGCAGGTTTGACGTAAGAGAGGTAAGAACCGATTATATGTTCCTTTCTGCTGTTTACGGAATCGGGGAGATGAAAGGCATAGTGCACGATATTCCAAAGCCGACTAAGGAAGAGTATTTAGAGGAAATTAAAAGAGTCGAAAGAGATTTGGAGAGGGCTTTAGCTAGATTAAGAAAGGCATTTCCAAAAGTTGGAAAAGCATACGCTTTTGCACACTCCCATATAGATGCAGCATGGCTTTGGACTTATGATGAGACTAAGCAGAAAATTCTGAGAACATTTTCAACAATAGAGAGACTAATGAGAAGATATGGAATAACCTACGTTCAAAGTTCTGCCCAATATTATGAGTGGTTGGAGAGCCTCGATAGGGATCTCTTTGAGAAAGTTAAGAGATTCATTGAGGAAGGAAAGTGGATAATAGTTGGTGGAATGTGGGTCGAAAGTGATGTCCAGCTAGTCGATGGAGAATCAATAGCTAGACAATTTCTTTATGGTCAAAGATATTTTTACAAAAAATTCGGAAGAACGGCAAAAATTGGATGGCTACCAGATACCTTTGGATTTCCAGCTTCTTTGCCTCAGTTTTTAAAGAAAAGCGGAATAGAAATGTTTGCAACGTACAAACTTCTCTGGAATGAGCGGAATGAATTTCCATACCATGCTTTTATATGGAAAGGAGTCGATGGAACAGAGATACCAGTGCATCTAATGATGAGCTACAAATCTTCGATGACTGCAAAAAGCCTATACAAGCAATGGAAAAGATACAAGAATAAGTACGAGGTCCCATTCCTCCTCTACGCCTATGGATATGGAGATGGAGGAGGAGGGATAACCTGGGAAATGGTTGAAATGATGAAACACATGAATAAAGTACCCTATATCCCGAAACTCGTCAAAGGAACCGAAGAGGAGTATCTAAGAGAACTAAAGGCACATATTAAAGATATGCCGACTTGGGAAGGAGAATTATATGTTGAGGTTCATAGAGGGACTTACACAACAAATCTAAGAGTCAAAAAGCTTATGGCAGAAGCGGAATCTATACTGAGAAGTGCCGAGATATGGGCATCGATAGCACATTCCCTAGGGGTTATGGAATACCCCAAGCAGAAACTTGATAACCTATGGAAGAGAATCCTTCTTCATCAGTTTCATGACGTTTTGCCAGGTTCTTCGATAAGAGAAGTATACGATGAGGTCGAAAAGGACCTAAATAAGGTAATCGAGGAAGCAAATTCAATAGTTGAAGAAGCCCTCCAAAAAATTTCACAGGGAGAAGCACTTGTCTTTAACGATCTCCCATGGGAGAGAAAGGAAGTAATTGAGATTGATGGTAGACCCATGCTTATCAAAGCGGAACCTCTTGGATGGAAACCGATTGAAGAGATAAAAGAGGGATACATAAATGCTCAAGAGAAAAATGGGAAGATAATTATTGAAAATGAGTTAATTAGTGTGATTATTAATGAGGAAGGTGAGATAATATCGCTGTACGACAAAGAAAGTAAATGGGAAGCAATAAGAAGCCCCAGTAATGTGATAATGGCCCACATAGACACTCCAGGAACATGGGATGCTTGGGACGTCAATGAAGACTTCTTAATTCAAGGGCAAAAGCTCGAAACAATTGAGAAGGCAAAGATAACTAGAAACGATGGTTACATAGTTGAAGTTGAAGTTAAAAAGAAATACGGGAATTCAAGGCTAACTCAAAAAATAAGGGTCAAAAGAGGATCTAAGCTAGTGGAATTCCATACAGCTGTTGATTGGTGGGACAAAGAAGTCTTCCTCAAAGCCTGGTTCAACTTTAACACTCATAATTGGAGTGCCTACTATGACATACCCTATGGAGTTGTTAGAAGACCTGCAGTTAGAAATACTCCATGGGAGCAAGCAAAGTTCGAAGTCCCAGCCCTTAGGTGGGCAGACGTCAGTGATGGAGAGCATGGAGTTGCTATAATATGCCCATCTCGCCATGGATATACGAACTGGGATTCAAAGATTGGGCTGAGCTTACTAAAATCTCCAATATATCCTAACCCCTGGAGTGATACAGGAAAGGGAGAGTTTTCGTACTATCTATACCCCCACACTGGCTATTGGTTCGAAGGGGAGGTATACAAGAGAGCTCTTGAAGTCTGGTCTCCCCTCAGAATAACTCAAGGAAAGAAGGGCAAAAAGAAATTCTCACTGATGAGAGGAGATGCCGTTATTGGAGCAATAAAGCTATCAGAGGATGGAGATGGCTATATAATAAGATTGTATAATCCTTCCAAAGGAAGCCTAACGATAAAGCTACCGGAAAGTGGTGTTGAACTGGACATTCCAGAGCTTAATATTCTTGGAAAAGTTGGAGAGGTAATAAAACTAAACGCTTTCGAGATAAAGACTGTTAAAGTTTCCTCCTTGGTAAAAGCTTGAGTGGGCTACCGCAATCGGGACAAACTCCTCCAGGAGGGAGTTCCTTAAACTTCCTACCACAACCTATGCAGACATATACCCACTTAATTTTCCTCTTTATCCCCCTCTTCGTTGTTTTAAACTTAAGACCAAGAAAACTTGCAACATTCTGAACGTTGTAATCATCTGAGAAAACAATTGCCCTAAGCTCATACGCTAGTGCAAGAACCTCTATGTCAGCCTCACTAAGTTCCTCAAGTTCACCAGTTTCTCTTGCTACTGACTTAACTTTCTTAACAGACTCTTTTGATGGTTCAACAATTTTAACCTTTCCAGATGCTATTAGCCCTTCTAGGAAGACTCTAGATTCCCTATCTTTAATCTCCTCAACGACCTTTGGTGTAGTGTATCCCTCGACATCAATACCTTGAATAAAAACTGAAGAGTCAAGAACGAGAATCAAGTCTTACAACACCCCTCTTTCTTATCAACCGGGACAATCTCCTTGAATCCCGTGTACTTCCAAAGAACCTTCGGTATTTTTACTGTCCCATCTTCTTGCTGATGATTTTCCAATATTGCGACAATTGCCCTCGAAGTTGCTATTGCCGTTGAGTTCAAAGTGTGGACGTACCTTGGCTTTTCATCAGTTCTGTCCCTGAATCTTATATTAAGTCTCCTAGCTTGCCAATCTGTACAATTACTTGCAGACACTACTTCTCTAAATCTCCCTTGACCTGGCATCCATGCTTCTATATCGTACTTCTTTGCCGCAACATATCCAAGATCCCCAGTACATATATTAACGACCCTATAAGGTATCTCAAGCTCCTGGAATAGTTCTTCTGCATTTCTTATTATTCTCTCATGCCACTCCCAACTTTCTTCTGGTCTTGAGTATACGAACTGCTCAACCTTGTGGAACTGATGAACTCTGAATATCCCCTTCGTGTCTTTTCCAGCGGTGCCTGCTTCTTTTCTAAAGCATGGACTGAAGGCCACATAGAGAAGGGGTAAATCTTTTCCGTCAAGAATCTCGTTCGCATGAAGGCCAGCTAATGGATGCTCTGCCGTTGGAATGAGATATAGATCTTCACCCTCAACCTTGTATATTACATCCTCAAAATCCTCAAATGTCGTTGCACCTTCTTCAACGAATCTCCTAACCATGTAAGGAGGAATAACTGGCGTGAACCCCTTCTCTATAAGCCTATCAAGGGCAAATCTTATGAGGGCCAGGTCAAGGATCACTATCTCATTAAGGAGATAGTAGAATCTTGAACCACTAACTTTGGCCGCTCTTGCAAAGTCGGCCCCTCCAAGGATCTCCAAAAGATCAACATGAAGCTTTGGTTTCCATTCAAGAACTTCATACTCCATTTTTCCTTGGCTCTGCTCTAAAAATCTCTCCAAATGACCTTTCCAAACTCTAGCCTTTCCCCAGAACCTTATTGGAACGTTGTCATTTTCGTCCTTTCCAACAGGAACACTCGGATGTGTTATGTTGGGCAGTCTCCAGAGATAATAATCTATTCTCTTCCTCAGCTCTTCAACTTCTTTTTCTAGTGTTTCTATCTTTCTGACTATTTCTTTACTCTTAGCCAAGAGATCATCAACAGGTTCTCCTGCCTTTCTTCTCTTCCCTATCTCAATTGCTATCTTGTTTCTTTCATGTCTCAGCTTGTTGATTTCTTTCAACTTTGTTCTCCACTCTGCATCAAGTTTTAGTATCTCATCTATCCACTTAACTTTCTCAAGCTCTCCCCTCTTTATCAGATCGTTCTTCACTAACTCTGGCTTCTCACGTATAAGCTTGATATCTAGCATGACTATCCCCTAAACCTCAAAGCAGCTTTTACTTAAAATAGTTGCTCTTGTGGTCACCAAACAATTTAAATTAGAGTACCTTTATAATATTCTCTTGGATGTCAGAAAATTTCCAAGGAGGATGAAAAATATATGGATAGGCTGCAACTTCTACAAGTTCAGAAATGCGAAGAAGAGTTTGAGAAGGCCCTCGCATTAGGGCAGTATGATAAGGCTAGGCTAATAGCTCTTAGATGCTCAGAACTTTTGAGAAAACTAGCAAGTGAGAACCTATCATTGTCCCATATACTCCTTGAACAGGCCAAAGATTGGGAAAAGAAAGCAAAAAATGTACATAAAAGAAAGGCCAAGGGAAAAGATGAATACATTGAAAGGATAAAGCTGTTAATAAAAAGAAGTAATGTTACGTGGAGTGATATTGGAGGGTTACATGAGGCAAAGAAAATGATTTCACAAGCCGTTGGTATAAGTATTGCAAAAGCTCCAATAGAGCCTCCCCAGGGAATTCTACTTTTTGGCCCTCCAGGAACTGGTAAAAGCCTACTTGCAAGTGCTGTAGCTAGTAGTTTGAATGCCACATTTTTCAGTGTAAAGGCTAGTGACTTGCTAAGCAAATACTTTGGTGAATCTTCAAAGCTTGTTTCAGCGTTATTTTCTCTGGCAAGACAGCTAAGCCCAAGTGTCGTGTTCATAGACGAAGTTGACTCACTAACGATCAAAAGATCTTCTCTCGATGATGCTGCGAGGAGAATGATAGGAACTCTACTTGCTGAAATTGATGGGTTCAAGGAGAGTAGAGGTAAGGTAATTCTGCTAACGACAACTAATGCACCTTGGGATCTTGATGAAGCAATGCTTTCTAGGCTACCTATAAGGATCTACGTGCCACTACCAGATACTAAAGCTGCAGAAGAAATTTTCAAAATTCACCTAAGAGGGATACCTTACCGTCTAAACTTGACAAAATTAGCTAGAGAGGCTGTGAAAAGGCTTTATTCGGGGAGAGAGATAGCCAATGTGGTAAAAATTGCAACGATGAAAATGCTTGAAGACATGAACCCAGAGCTAAGTGACCCTCTTAGAGTTTCAACACTCACTGGGAAGAACTTGGCAATGAGGCCACTGGATCTTAATGACTTTAAAGAAGCTTTCAAGAAAATTAAGAGCCCAATCACAAAGACAGACATAAGGAAATATGAAAAATGGGCAAAAGAGTTTGGACTAAGTTAATTTGGTAACCTTTTCGAGTTCTGGAATAACGAAGTCAAGGCCAAGCTTTTCAAGTGTCTCTTTCTTGGGAATTCCTCTTTCATCCCATCCTCTGAGCTTATAGTACTCTGAAAGTAATGCATCATACTTCTCCTTGTCGAGGTGTTGTCCTTTGTATGGACCGCTCTTAAGTCCCTCAATGAACCACCTCTTGGGTGGATAATCCTTTGTTCTATCCCAGTTCCCGTTGAACTCTCTAACCCAATAGGCTCTGATGAGGGCATAAACTCTGTCTGCTGCCGTGTACAAGTCATCCCATGTGTAGTTAACTCCCGTAATTGCCTTGAGGAGCTTTGGATAGTAGTCCAAGCTTAATCCTATCTCGACCCATGGTAACCTACATGCAGTAAGCATCTCGAATAGACCGCCTCTCAACCTCTGAAGCTCAACAACCTTTTGGGCCTTTATGGGGTCATAGGTTATCTTGTACTCTACTTTCTTTGCCTTCTCCCCCTCTATGGGTGCGGTACCTATCTCCCACGCTATGACCCAAGCTTCTTTATGGTGAGCACCTATTGAGCTCGTTCCATATGCGAGTGCCATTGCTGGGTAGATATAGCTGTTATAACCGCTAACTTCAAGGCCCTTGACATGCATTGCAAAGCTGTCGTCACCCAGCTTCTCAGCCATCCTCATAACTCCCTCAGCCGCAAAGTTTCCAAGCTCTCCTCTGCGGTAAGCTATGTCATAGGCAAGCTCTCTAGCTCCCTTGAAGTCTCCAAACTCTGGGCCCTCCTTAAGTAATCCTCTCTCTTTGGCTTCCATGACAAAGCCTATGGAGACACCAAGGCTTATCGTATCCATTCCCATGTCGTCAGCTATCCTGTTAAGAACTGCGACCTCGTTAAGCTTCCCGATTCCAAGATTTGAACCGAGCAAAGCGACGTTTTCATAATCAAGTTCACTCTCCTGACCCTCAGCGTCAAGGACTACGTTTCCACAAGGCATGTTACAATAGGGACAGCCTCTCTGCTTGATTTTCATTCCTTCTAGCGTGTATCCATCAATTGATCTTGCAAATTCGAACTGGCCATCCTGGAAGTTTCTTGTTGGAAGTGCATAGTTCTCATTTGTCCATTCTACTGCTGCCATAGTTCCCTGTCTCTTCCAGAATGGATATCCTGGAGCATTGAGTATTGCCTCATAGGCTTCCTGGCTAAGCTTTCTGAGTTCTTCCTTGTCTGCAACTGGAATTTCTTTCGTTCCCCTGATTACAACTGCTTTTAGCTTTTTACTTCCCATAACTGCTCCCATTCCTGGTCTTCCCGCAGCTCTTCCTTCTTGGGACATTACAACAGCGTATTTGACTAAGTGCTCTCCAGCAGGCCCTATGCTTAGAATTCCAACGTTCTTTCCATGTATCTTTTTGAGCTCCCTTTCAGTCTCAAAGGTTCCTTTGCCCCACAGCCCTTCAGCACTCAATATGCTAACGTTGTCATCCTCAATATAAATGTATACAGGCTTCTTAGCCTTTCCTTCAACGACGAGAGCATCGTATCCAGCTTTCCTTAAATGTACAGTGGCCATTGTTCCAAGGTTCCCATCACCGTAACCGCCAGTGAGTGGACTCTTCGCAGCAACTACCATTTTTCCACCACTAGGGGTTGGAAGACCATTAAATGGACCAGATGCAAAGACTAGCTTGTTTTCTGGACTTAGAGGATCTACGCCTTTGACTTCATTCCACAGAATCCACGCAGCTAGTCCTCTTCCTCCAATGAACTTTTTGGCGATTTCTGGAGAATATTCCTGAACTTTAACTTCCCCCGTGGTCAAGTTAACTCTAAGAATCCTTCCCCACCAGCCTTTCATTGCAATCCACCACTTGACGTTTGTTAAAGAATTCTAATAAATGTTTTGTAGTCAGAAAATATTTACAATTGAATAGAGTTTTAAATGTAGTTGTTTACTATGGCAATATCAGGCACATTTAAGCTTAAAAGTGTCAAGAGGTTTTCCGTGTAATGGTGGACAAAATGGCAAGGATCCCTCAACTTTTCGTTGAGGCAACATATGAAGAGTGCTTTGATGATAATGGTAAGGCAAAGTACGATTGTATTGTAATACAGGGAAACATAGAAGTTAAGTTGAAAAAAGGGGACAAGTTGCCAGAATTCATTGAGAAGGAAAAGGCAAAGTTTTTAGCAAAAGAAGTCTATGATAGGTTTCACTTCTATGTTGACCAGTACGAACACAAAATGAGGGTAGACGCCATAATAATATACCCAGATAGAAGGACTAGGATTGAGCTGAAGAAGGGAGATGAACTACTCCTACTACCTGTCGAGGGATACGTCGTAACTTTAATTGCAGATGTTGGAAATAGGGTCAGAAAGGGGGATGCATTTGCTGCAGTAACAACCAAAAAGGGGGAAGTACACTATATGAAGCCTCCAAAACCAGGAACAGTCGTTTACATTGACGAATTTACTAATAGACCAAACTACGTCTACTATATCCTCCCAGAAGAGTGAACCGAAAATTTTATAAAAACCATTCTCTCCCTCAATATCGGCGGTAAGCCCCGGTGGTGTAGCCCGGTCAATCATGCGGGACTCTCGATCCCGCGACCCGGGTTCAAATCCCGGCCGGGGCACCAGCATGGGCCCGTGGCTCAGCCTGGTTAGAGCGCCCGCCTGATAAGCGGGAGGTCCGGGGTTCGAAGCCCCGCGGGCCCACCAGAATTCTTATTAATTAGTTAATTATTAACAAGCCAAATACTCAAATTACATGTTTTTAAGAGCTTAAAAAGGCCACCAAGGACTCAAAATATCCTTAACAGACTCAACTAATTTCAAAGTTTCATAGCTTGGGCTACCATCGTCCCTGATCTTTTCATCCGAATACCCTCTTATAAAGGCAGGAAAACCTTTTCTAAGCCCAATATCGTACCCTCCCTCCAAGATAAAGGCTATGGGATATTTTCTTAATGTAGCACCTGCATAAGAGAAGAACCTTTCTGTTAACTTCAGTGTAGTTAGACCATCCCCCTTGAATCCATCAAAACCTGCAGAAATAACAATAACTTTTGGCTTAATTCTATCTAAAATAGGAAGAACAATTTCATTCCATACATATATATAGTCAGGATCTTCTGAATAGTGAGGCATTGGGAGATTTATTTTTGTCCCTTTAGCTAATCCCCCACCAATTTCCGTTTCATAGCCAGTCCAAGGATAAATCTCCTTTTCATGAAGGTCTATATGGATAACGTGCGGGTCTTCCCAGAATATTTCCTGTGTACCATTACCATGATGAGCGTCAAAGTCTATCACAACAACATTCTCACATCCTTCTTCTTTTAGTGCAATAACGGCAGAAGCAGCATTGTTGAATATGCAGAATCCCAATGTTGGAGCTCCCATAGCCCTACCATTTTTTCCTGCATGATGGCCAGGAGGTCTCACAAGGGCCATATTGAGACCTCCATAATGTAAAGCCGTAAGTGCTGTCTGCCTAGCCGCACCAAGAGCTAGAAGGGCTGCCTCCCAAGTACCTGGAGAAACATATGTGTCAGGATCTAGATATCTTCTTCCCTCTCTCACTGCATTTTTAACTAAATCTACATATCTAGGATCGTGGATCTTCCTCACATAGTCCTCGTCTACTGGATGAGGCTCTAAAATATGGTTATCTAGGCCGAGATCTCTAATAGCTGTTATTGCTACCCATAACCTCCCAGGATTCTCTGGATGATATGTCGATGGTCTATGTTCAAGGAACTTTCTTGAGTAATATATTTCCCCTATCATAAAAGCCCCCTCACGAGAATTAAAACCTAAGGAATTCATTGAAAAACTAACTTATAAGAGTTTTGAAGGGAACAATATTAGGAGAGTACTATCCCACAT
Source organism: Pyrococcus sp. ST04 (assembly GCF_000263735.1). Classification (NCBI taxonomy): domain Archaea; kingdom Methanobacteriati; phylum Methanobacteriota; class Thermococci; order Thermococcales; family Thermococcaceae; genus Pyrococcus; species Pyrococcus sp. ST04. The sequence goes on from NC_017946.1 coordinate 1,198,157, forward strand.
ACTCATTAATTGTGTGTAGAATTTTGTAATGGATAGAGATCTGCCCCTTCTCCTTCATTGGGTAGCTTTTAAGGGAATAGTTTCTCTTGTCCTCAAGAGCTTCAATGCACCAAAGGTGACAAAACTTAGTACCTTTGACCATTCATAGAATTAGATCATAAGGAATTTAGAAAACAATATTAAAAGGGGGTTAGGCAAGGCTTATCCCTGCTTGCTCAAGAGCTTGCCTAACTTCTTCGTCGCTTGCTCCCCTTGGGATGTTAATTTTCTCAGGGAGTGGCTCAATGTGCTTTATGTTCATTCTTCTTCTCTTTACCTTATTAAGGCCAGCCCCAGTAACTAAGACAAAGTTCTTGTCAATTATGTCAACAACGACTACCTTCTGCCCAGCTCTTCTTCCTGCAATTACAACAGCAATTCTACCAACCTCTATAGCAGGCATTCATCCCACCTCCTTCTCCTTTTTTGACCCCGCGTCGCCGACGGGGTCCAGGTGGTCTATAGCGGCCTTCACAATTGCGAAGACCCCATCCGGCGACCATTTAGATGTGTCAATTATTAAATCATATATTGAAAGGTCGTTAATGTCGATACCATATAGGTTTAAATATCTTTTCCTGTTCTGCTTTTCTCTTTCGGCTATCTTCATAAAGGCCTCTTCAACACTAATTCCTTCCCTTTTTGCAACTCTTTCAGCCCTAACCCTTATTGGAGCATCAAGCCATATCTTAAGATCGGCGTTTTTTACCATCCACCCTGCCAATCTCCCCTCAATTACAACATTACACTCCTTCGCAGCTTCAATTTGTCTCCTATCAACTTCCCTATCAATCTCCGGATGAAGTTCAGCGTATTTCTGGAATTCTTCGAGCGTCATTCCCATTTCCTTAGCCATTTGTCTAAATATCAGCCCTGCATAAATATGCTTTAGCCCATAATGTTGGGCAAGCTTTCTACACAAAGTGGTTGTCCCCGAGCCTGCAAGGCCACTTACAGTAATAACGAGGCACCCCTTTGGCATGGGGCACCCCTTCAGGCAAGCTGAGATCTAATCTGCTCCTTCATAACCCTGCGCATACACCTTGGACAGAGGTGTGGCATTGGCCTCTCCGGTCTCTTCTTAGTCTTTGGAAGCTTTCTCATTTCAACAGGTCTCCCCCTTGGAATACCATTTAGGGGTCTTCCGCAGATGGCACAGTGGGCTATTTTTGGCTTTCTTCTCTCAAAGTGCACAACGACTCTTCCACCAGGGGTTCTAACGTACTTCCTTCTCCATGACCTTGACCTGTACATTGGCTTCATTCTCTCCACCTCGCTTTAGGCATAAAAAAGAGCATTTTTAAATTTAACCAAGGCTTAACTTTAAAAGCATGCACTCAAACTGGTGGCTGATGGAGATGGAACCCAGACCAATGATACTTGATAGTGATCCCGAAATACCAGCGGGAGGAGAGGAAGAGGTCGAAGCCGGAGAGGAGACTGTAGAACAGTTCTTTGCCCATAGTAAGGGTAACACCGTATACGTGTCGTTTGCGACAACGGATATGAAAATAACAATAGGGATAACCCATGACAAAGCTAGTCTTGAAGAACTCGTAAAGGCAGTTAAAGAGCTGCTAGTAGAGGTAAGAAAAAGAAAATGAATCAGGATAAAGTTTTCAAAACAAAGGCTAGCAAATCAGTTATTTCCCTCGCCCTAGTTTCAGGAGAAGCCCCCATGTGGCCACTCTTCATTTCAACTCTTAAATACACCGAAGCCCCGACCTCCCTGAGTTTCATGAAGAACTTCAAGGCATGGGCAGGATGGACTCTGTCATCGTGGAGACCTGTATATATAAGGGTAGGAGGATAATTCTGAGGTTTCACATTGTGGTATGGGCTATATTTGAGTAGGAACTCCCTATCCTTTGGATCGTCTGGATTTCCATACTCTGGAATCCACACACTGCCTATGTATAACTTATGGAACTTCAGCATATCTATTACAGGATATCCTATCAATGCTGCATCCATAACATCTGGTCTTTGAACGAGAACGGCAGAAACTAAAAGTCCCCCATTGCTTCTACCCCATGCCGCCACCTTATACCCCTGGGACTTGAGCTTACTTAAAACGGCTATGAAGTCATCAAAGACGTTCTGCTTGTTCTCTCTCATTCCAGCCTTATGCCACTCTTCTCCGTACTCACTTCCACCCCTGAGATTAGCCATGACAAAAGTGCCACCTCTCTCCAGAAAAGGAATCATCTGTGGGAAAAATCTTGGAGTTAGTGAAACATTGAAGCCACCGTACCCAAAAACCCATGCTTTCTTCTCATCTTTTTCTCCTTTGACTATGAAGTAGTGAATCTTTGTCCCATCTTTTGATGTTGCAAAGTCTTCTTCAATCCTAAACTCTCCCTCCACTACCCTCTCTTCAATCACTCTAAGCTCTTCATTGGTAATTTCATAGATTCTGTAGGGAACAGTAAAGCTTTCGTATCTGATAATGGCTCTTTTATCATTCTTGTGCAGTGGGTACACACTTCCTGGAACTTTAAACGTAATTTCCTTGAGCTTTCTGCCTTCGAGGGAGTAAATTTCTATCTTGTGGCTTGCATGAACAAGCCTTCCAGCTATTATCTTATTGTCAACTATTATCGCCCACTCGAGAGGAAACTCCCCTTCTGGGACTATCTCCTCTTTTCCATTTTCTCCAACCCTAATTATCTTTCCAAGACCCCTTCCTTCTTTTGTTAGAACATAAAGATATCCATCAATGAAGTCTATTGGCTCTACTGGAACCTCTGCAGAATAAATCTTCTTCCATTCTTCGGGGGAATCTATGGGACCAAGCCACACCTCTCCCTTATTCCACCCATAGGTTACTGTTACTATGGCAAACTTTTCATCAGAACTCTTGAATAAAGACATGAAATATCCCGACTTAAGGCCCTCTCCAAAGACCATTCTCTCTCCATCTTTATCCTTCCAGAAAAGCCTTTCTGCAGGGGGATCTACGCCATCAGGTGTCTTCTCTTTCCTATAGAACCGTGCAAAGTAATAGCCATCCTTGTGGAAGACTATGTTCCATATGGATGGTTTTATCTCCTCCAATATTTCCCTAGAGTCAACATCGATAATCCTCGTTATTCCCTCATCAGCACCGCCTATGGAGAAGCTGTAGGCCAGTTTCTTACCAGTTTTATCTGTCGTGAACCCCTGAAGTAGAACTTCATCTCCTACCTCTTTTTCAAGCTCCTTTGAGTCAACTATGACATCTCCATTAAGCCACTTTATAACTTGTCTGTCCTTCTCTCTTAAGGCAACTATAATTCCCCTTTCGGTTATTCTTGCCTGATAAATTGTTGGTATTGAGAAGTACTTCCAGACTTCGGGAAACAGTTCCTCGCTGAGTTTGCCGATGAACTCTCGAAATCTTCTATTTTCGTCTTCAACGAGCTTCAAAACCCTCTCATCATTGAGATTTTCCATCCATTCATAGGGATCATGCATAGAAAACCACCATTTTAACGTTAAAACTAGGATTTTTATAAAAGTTGTTGCTCTCCTTTTTCAGAGTATCACCTTCAGAAGGAGGAGAAAGTCATTTTCTTTCAAGATGGGCCTCTTTTATTATAAGCCTTCCAGAATTTGTGTAGGGATCCCATATTTTTTCGGCTTTGTCTATAACTATCTTGTATTTGAACAATGGCATATCAAGGACAAATGTCTCAAACTCTCCCCCTTCCCCAGCAACATGAATACCAAATTTATTTTTAAGCTCTATAAGATCTTCAATTACTTTCTCATCAATCCTTCTTCCAAGCCAAGTTTCATCTAATCCATAAGCGGAAACCCCAACAAATATAACTTCAAATCCTAAGTGGACAATATCTCTCATATACTCCTCTGGATCCCTTCCCCATGCAGGGGCATAAACCCTTAGACCAAGCTCCCTAGCAACTTTTTCAATTCTATCTTTTTGGTATCTACTGGCTAAGGCGCCTGCAACTATTCCCTCTATTTTCAGACTTTCGAGGACTTTTTTTAAGTCCTCAACTTCTTCCTCTTTTTCTCCCCTTGTAAATCCCTTAATAATGGGTATACCAAGAGATTTGGCCTGGAGATCTGTCAACTCTATGTTTGGAGTATGATACATGTAACTCTCTTCGTTCTCGCTTACCATAGAAACAAGATAACGAACGTTAAACCCGCTCTTAATCGCCCAATAAAGAGCATAATTCGAATCTTTTCCACCAGAATAGAGAACCACTACATCAGCTAAGCCCACCATTCATCATCCCATTCAGGGTCCTGGCTGTTTCATCATCAAAAATAATTATGAATCCAAGATTCACTTAGAAAGCTTCTTTGCATACTTCTTTTGAAGTCTCTTACCCTTGGGCTTACCCCTGCCAAATAGCCATCCATGAGCCTTGTTAACGTGCTTTATGTAATCCTTTCTTCTTTTGAATACCATACCACATCTGGGGCATCTAAGGAATTCCTCACCATCTCTATCTCTAACGATGATCGCCCTAAGCCTCACCATTTTCCTCCCTCCGATGGTTGAGAAATTGGGCACTTTATAAACCTTTTTATGGTCTCATGCATAACCTTTTAAATATTAGGTCACCCTAATCCCTTTTCATGAGGTTGGTAGTTCTAAATGATAATGTCCCCGCTAGAGGATTAATTAATGAGTGGGGATGGAGCATTCTAGTGGATCGCGTGATATTCGATGCCGACACGAATCCCCTTGTTCTAGCCCACAATGCAAGGATCCTTGGGGTGAGTCTAAAAAATATAAAGTTCGCTTTCCTAAGCCACTGGCACTATGATCACTATGGGGGAATGCCATATATAGCTGAGCTTAATCCTGGAATAAAGTTGTATGCTCCAATAGAAGGAATGGCCATGGCTATGAGATGGGGATTTGAACCGGTTCCAGTAAGGGACGGAGGAAAGATTGAAGATAAGTTCTATACCTCAGGTGTTTTAGAAGGTATTGAGCATGCAATGGGCGTTGAAACTAGTTCTGGTCTTGTGATAATCGTTGGCTGTAGCCACCCTGGAGTTGACAGGCTTGTGGAAGAAGTTTTGAAAGTTTCTGGCAATGAAAAGGCATATTTGGTAATTGGAGGATTTCACTCTCCTCCCATATGGAGATTGAACAGACTTGCAGAACTATCTGAATTAATAGCACCTGCCCACTGTTCCGGAGATGTAGCAAAAGACTACATAAAGAAAAAATTTCCAGATAAGTTCGTAGAGGTCAGGACTGGAACAATAATTGATGTTTAGTAGGACATATTAGCTTTTTTCTTTTCTTGAACTTGTCTCCACAGCTCATCAAAGTTTTCTAAAACCCTTTGAAGGGCCACATTTAGATCTCTAGTTCTCGTAAAAAATGCAACTTTATCGCTCTGATCTCTTATTCTAAGAAAGTTGGGCCCCATTCTAAACGCTGCAAGAACATCAACGTCTTTTAAGAGTTCGATTATTGCCCTGAACTTCCTTGGATCGCCATGACCCTCATCTTCTTCCTCCATATCTCTTGCTTTATTGTGCCTTTTCTCTAATAATCTGACCTCTCCATTTTCACAAACTTCATATATTGCAAAGAAATTTGAATCACCGTAGTGAGCGTCTATTAGCTTATCATCACTTTCCATGCCGAAAGCAACTTTCAAACACCTCATTTTTCCCCACCTCCAAGTTAGGCTACCCTAAAATATTTATAAAGATTGGCGTTAGGCTAACCGAAAAGTTTATATTTATGAGCATATGCACAAAATATTGGTGAGGGAGTATGGTGAGGGTTGCTGTTCCGACAAATGGTGGAGGATTAGAAGACACCGTTGCCCCCGTATTTGCAAGAGCTCCGGCATTTTTAATTGCTGACATAGATGAAAACGGGAACATAACGAGCACAAAAATCATTCAGAACCCAGCTGCAACAGCTGCTGGCGGAGCAGGCCCACTTGCTGTGCAAACGCTCATAAATGAAGGTGTTGAGGCAATAGTTGCTCCTCAGGTTGGACCGAACGCGTTGGGTGCAATACAGGCCGCAGGAATAAGACTATACACAGTTGCACCCGGGACTAAAGTTGAAGATGCAGTTAAAGTTGTCACCCAAGAAACTCCAACACCATCACAAGTTCCAAGAGTATTTGGTCCAGCGGTAACTGCCCCAGTTGCCCCGCAAACTCCAGTTGTACCTGCCTACTATTGGGGGCCAGGATGGGGATGGGGAAGAGGAAGAGGCTGGGGCAGAGGTTGGGGACGTGGTTGGGGAAGAGGTGGAAGAGGCTGGGGAGCAAGACTCGGCTACTGCCCATGGACTGGAATGCCAAGTAGAAGAACCTTAAGATGGCTTTATGGCTGGTGGTGGTGAAGTAATTGCCCAGAGGTATGGGAAGAGGGTACGGCAGAAGATTTTCTCCCTTTTATCCCTTTGGAGGAAGCCTCTTCTGGCTACTTGACATACTCCTATTGCTAGCAATGCTTTACATACTCCTCAAGCTGTTTCTTGTTGCCGCACCCTATGTGATTGCTCTTATCGTAATAATGATTATTAGAGCCCTAATAAGGCCTAGAGGGCCAAGAATGTGGTTTCCTCCCTATTATTAACCTCACAACTCCCTTGTAATGTTTTTCTTCTTTTTCAACTTCAAAGAATTTTCTCACAAGCTCATGGGTCTTTCGCGTTGTCTCATCATCAAGAAGAGGCTTTAATAGGAACTCTAAGGGCCTTAAGAGTAAGTTATTTATAGCTTTACTGTCGCTTAAAGTGTGCTCTAGGAATATAGCCCTTCCACCAGGTTTAAGAACCCGTTTAATCTCAAGCATACCTCTTTCCGGATTTGGAACAGTACAAAAGACGAAAGAAGAAACGACATAATCAAAAACATTGTCGGGAAAAGGAAGGTTCTCAACATCTGCATGGAAAAAGTTCACATTAATTCCCAAGCTTTCTGCCTTTTTCTTAGCTATTTCAAGCATTTTAATACTTCCATCTACTGCGTAAAGTTCTATGTTTTTTGGATAATACTTCAGAGTCTTTCCAGTTCCTATTCCAACCTCAAGAACTCTGCTTCCAGGTTGAATATACCTTATGGCTTTTTCTCTAAGCTTTTCAAAAAATTTGTCAAGGGGAATTTCGAGTAAGTCGTACTTTTCTCCTATTCTATCATATTTTTCCCTGTACGTAACTACATCCCCCCACTCACTGCGAGCTCTATTATCTTTCTTATCTCTACAAGGAACTCAACAGGAATGTCCTTTAGCATGGGCTCAAGGAAGCCCTTCACTATAAGTTGAGTTGCCTTTTCCTCGCTTAAACCCCTTGACATTAAATAGAACAGTTCTTCTTCCCTGATTTTTCCTATAGCAGCCTCATGACTAAGTTCTGCATCATCAACGAGGCTTACTAATCCCGGATATGTTTCCATCCTGGCTTTATCACTCATTAATAAAGCATCACAGCTTATATGACCTTTTGTTTTCGGAGCAATGGCCACTATCTTTCCCCTAGTGATGACAGTGGACTCATCCATTATGACGGATTTACTTGCATTTATGCCTTTAGACCCTTCCCCCTCAAGGTACATCTCACCGCCCAGGTCTATGTACCAGTCCTTTTGACCCAGGATTATTCCATTTAACTCCACGTAACCACCTTCCCTTACCCAATACTTTGGATTGGCAATATTGCTTTTTCCGGCTCCAAGACTTACTGTCGTGTTCAAGAATTGGGCATTTTTTCCGACCTTGGCCCTTGTCATGGGTCTCGTATGAACGTATTCAGGCCAATTCTGAAGAACCGTGAGCCTGACCTTTGATCCCTCATGGAGATAGGCTTCAGTCATGTCAAGATGAAGCGAGTGTCTAACCAGTATTGGAGCAGTACATCCTTCAATTAGGTGAACTTCACTATTCTTTTCGGCAATTATAACGATATGAGGAGCTTGAGCCAGAGAGCTCTCCTGAATTAAGAAGAATAAATGAAGTGGGAAAGGAACCTTTAAGTTCTCCTTTAGATAAAGGAAAATTCCACCATTCCACACTGCTGTATGATATGCAGTTAACTTATTCTCACCAGCCTTGAAAAGTTTTAGGAAGTGCTCTTTCATGACCTCAGGGTATTTCCTTACGGCTTCTTCAGTTGGCATTACAATGAGACCCTTCTTAGCCCACTCCTGAAGAAACTGGTTATATATAACTCCTGTATCAGTTTGAACGGCTAAACCTGCTATATACTTTTGCTCAACTTCTGAGATCCCAAGCCTGTCAAGTAAAGCCTTCATCTCAGGTGGCAAGTCATCTAAACTTTCAATTTTCTCAGGAAGACCTTCAACCTCAGGCTTTGCTATGAACTTCAGAAGAGACTCTTCATCAATTATTGGATCAACATGAGGAGCCTTCATAAATTCATCGAGAGCTTTGTATCTTAGTCTCGTCATCCATTCAGGCTCTCTATTTCTTTTTGCTAGCTCCTCTATTTGATTCTCAATTATTGATCTTGCATCCATCAAAGTTAGGGTTTCACTCATTAGAATCACCTCCAAGAACAGCCTTAAATCCCTCGGCTTCAATTATATCCACAAGCTCGGCTCCACCACTTTTTATTATCCTTCCACTCTCCATTACATGAACAATGATGTTCTCTCTGTCTATATGCTTCAGTATTCTGCCGTAGTGAGTTATCAGGACTATTGATATCCCCTTCTTATGAAGTTCTTCAATTTTTCTGCTTATTACGCTTAGAGAGTCCACATCCACTCCACTATCCGGTTCATCAAGTATCAGAACCTTTGGTTCGATCAAGAGAGCCTGAAGAAGTTCTAGTCTCTTTCTCTCACCGCCCGAAAAACCTACATTTATGCATCTCCTTAGATCTTCTTCTTTGAACCATAGTTCCTGGGCCTTCTCTTTGATAATATCGTACGCCTTCATTACATCTATTCCTTTAAGTTCGCTGAGAACTTGGGTGAGGAAGTCTATTATTCTAACCCCTTCAACTTCAGGAGGAACTTGAAATGCTAGGAATATTCCTCTTTTAGCCCTCTCATCCGGGGGTAAATCTGTTATGTCTTCACCATTTAGCTTTATCTTTCCTCGAGTGATCTTATACTTTGGATGACCTGCTATTGTAAGTGCAAGAGTTGATTTTCCTGAGCCGTTAGGGCCCATAATTATATGGAACTCGCCAGGGTTTACGGTTAGATTTACTCCCTTAAGTATCTCCTTCCCACCAGCACTCACATGGAGATTCTCAACTTTGAGCATTAGACCACCTCCGTGTGTATCTGAAAGGTTCATTTTTTAAGCATTTTGGGACATTTATGTGGAATGCAATATTCTTTATAGGTTACTTAAGGTTTAAATTAGGTTCGCCTAATTGTTACTGGAGGTGAGGTAAATGAGATTCATAGTGGCAACTGTTAGAGGGGGACTTGACGATAGGGTAAATCAAGCCTTTGGAAGAACCCCAACGTTCACCATAGTTGATGTAGACGAAAATGGAAACATACTCAACGTGCAAGTTGTTGAGAATCCTGGCTACTCACAGCCAAGAGGAGCAGGAGTAACTGCGGCCCAGTTCTGCATTGACCAAGGAGCTGACGTGGTGATAGCTGGTCAGTATGGTCCAAACTCCTACGGAGTTCTCCAGGCGGCAGGAATGAGGTTCGTCTCAGCTCCGCCAACGATGACCGTTAGAGAGGCCATAGAGGCCTACCTAAGAGGAGAGCTAACACAGGCCATCATGGGCCAGGGTGGAGGAGAAAGAGGTATGGGCAGAGGAATGGGTAGGGGAAGAGGGTGGGGGAGAGGATGGTGAGGGTTGTTATAGTATTTGAAAATCATGCTGGGTACAGAAAGGGGCTTATAGGATATCATGGCTTTTCAGCATTAGTTGAGAACAATGGATATAGAGTCCTTGTCGATACAGGAACAGATGGAAATATTTTACTGAACAACATGAGAGAGCTCGGAATAAATCCAGATTCCATAGATGCCCTATTCATAACACATGGTCACTATGATCACACGGGAGGATTAAAAGCTCTCTTAGAAGCCAGAGAAAAGCCCTTAGATATCTATGCCCATCCCCAGATTTTTGAAAAGAGGATAGCCTTGAAGCCAAGGAGAAGGGACATTGGAATACCCTTCGAGAGAGAGGAGCTTGAGGAGCTAGGCGCTGTCTTTCACTTAAGTGAAAAGCCAAAAGAGTTCTTACCAGGATTCTTAAGTTCCGGAGAAATTGAAAGAACAACATGGGACAGAGCCGTTGGATACTTCCCTGATGGAAGAAGGGATCCCGTTAAAGATGACATGGCTTTAATAGTCGATGCAGGAGATGGATTGGTTGTTATAAGTGGATGCGGACATAGCGGGATAATAAACATTGCTAGACACGCAATTAGGATTGCTAACAAAAGGATTGCGGCTTTAATCGGGGGATTCCATCTAAAAGGCGCGAGTAGGGAAATATTGGAAGATGTAGTTGATGAAATGAAGAAGCTTGAAGTTGAAAGGCTATACCCTGGGCATTGCACTGGAATAAGAGAATTTGCATACCTCTACAGCAAACTCGGAAACGTGGAAGAAATATATGTAGGAAAGGAGATAAAGATTTAGCTACTCTCCCTCCCCCTTTATCCTCATTATCTTGATTCTTCCAAGGGTCTCCCAGTATTCTACGTTTATTCCTTCTTTGAGCTTGTCCCTTATTTCCTCGTCAACACCAGTGTCTAAGGGAACTTCGAACATCTCATAAGTTTCCATGTCCATTATCTGAACGGTGTCTGGGGTTATTGCGATAACTTGGGCCGTTTTCTTGTCTATTATTGGAACGTCAACTTCAGCGCTTGTTGGCTTAACTATGCTCCTAACTTTTCCATCAAATATTCCTACTGCCTCAATTCTTGCCTTTGCTGATCCGTGCTTCCCTGGGGAGGAGACGGTAATGTTTACAATCCTGCATGGCTCATCGTCAATAATTATGTATCTCCCAGGCTTAAGCTTGCTCACCTGAACCTTTGTCTTGTCGCCCATTTCGATCACCCCTTTCTCTTTTTCGTGGGGTTTTGAGGGGTTTAACTTATTAGTTTTTTCATCATCTTGTTGTTTTTGCAAACATCCTATTAAATGCCAGTGGTACTAAGAGCATAAGTCCCACTATAATCCCAAGTATCTGAACGTCTTTTCCGCTCTGTATTCCCATGAAAACCATTGGTATCCAAACGATTACCAGTATAGCAGAAAGAACTAACACCCATATTCTTTTCTCTTCCGCAACTCTAGCTATTGGGAATAGCTCAACTAAAGCATAGAGAGGTACCATTAGAACTATCGTAGCAAGAAGTGTTGCCCTAAGGGGGCCCAAATATGAGAGACCAGCCAATATTGACGATATTAAGCTGATCATTATTAGACTATTTTTCCTCGTTGTTTGAAATACATCCATCGCTAGCTGAGCTCCGCTTTCTAATAATACGAGAATCGTTGTAAATCCTGCAAAGAATATTGAGAGCATAAGAGCTATAGTAAAGCTGTACCACCCTTTAACCTTAAGCTTGGCAAGTATTTCTGGTATTCCAAATACTGTCTCTATTAAAGGCTTGACGTCTATGTCCTCTGGCGAAGTATACTCTCTCCATAATGGTCTGAAGTATTTATTGTAGACATCCATAGCTTCCATAGCTTTACCACTTTCAAATGCTGTCCAATAAGCTTGATGGGAAATTCCAATTGAATAGGTTATTATCAATGCCGAGAGCATTGATAAAACAATCTGGAGCAATATTACTACAAGTAGAATTCTTTTCATATCAACGTTTATAGCTGCAAGGGAAGATCCAATTACATAATAGAAGCCCACTCCTAGCCCAAATATCAGTAAAGTTACCAAAAATGTTTCTACTACTATGGTAACTGGAATGTTTGTTTGGAAAGAGTGTAGTTTATCGAGTGTTGTTGAGATGAACTGATAGGATGACTCCTTAGTTACAAACTCCTCTGCCTTTGAACCAAGGAAAAACGCTGCAAATACAGTTAGTATTATCAATAATATCGAAAAGATTACAATCAGGTCTAATGATTTTGATTTTGCTAACAGTAATAGGCCTAAGGCTAATAAAACAGTTATTATTCCAATTCCTGGTATAGAAATTCCAAATATTTTCTCAAGGGCAATTCCAGTGTAGTGGCCAATTATTCCAGTCATTATAAAGAGGAATACTAACATTACAATCGAGACAGTTGGCATTCTGCCTACTTTCGTCATGAATTCATGAACTCTGTATCCTCTTCTAGATATTTCTCCTGCTTCAAATACTATCATAGCACCAACAATTCCTGAAAAAATCAGCATCATTCCGAGGCCTGTCAACCCTGTTGTCATTAGGATCTTTGGAACCAAAGAAAATGTCCATATTCCAATCGTGTATGCAATTAAAATGAACACAAAGTATAGCGTTCTCCCCCTCATTACATCCTTCCCCCATTAATGTTTTAGCCTTTTATTAGACTGTGAAAGAATATAATTATAAATTTACCCCATCTCTAACAAAACATCAGACATGAATTCATGAGAGATGTTAATCAATAACTTCCCACTCATAAGGGATTATTACCTCATTGACTATCGTCCAAGCCATAAGAGGTTCCCCATAAAGGCTAATTTTAATTCCATCAATTTCACTCCTGAAATCTCCATGTGGAAATCCGCCAACTACAACTACAGGTCTTTTGAATTTAGAGAGTAGTTTACCAAAATGCTTAGGAATCATAAATTCCCCCTTCTCATGCATTATAAATACGGCATCTGGATTTATTTCTGAGATTAACTGGTTAAGCGTCTTCTCTTCTAATCTCAAAAGTTGCAAATCTTCTGGTACTACCTTTTTCTCAAACAACCTCTCCATTAATCCAATAAAACGATTATAATTCCTAGGGAGTCTAGTTTCAGGTTTTATGTATATTACATAATCATTCCTTGTATGGACATAAACCCTTAATCTATCTTTTTTATTTAATATGCTCTCAAGGGCGTTTAAAAGGCATAAATGTACTATATCTGGCCTACCTCTTCTATCACCATCCTCAAGCTGCCTTAAAGCTGCATGATGATAAGTAGAGTCCAAAATTACCTGCTCAGGTTTTTTCTTCCTCCTCCTCGCATAGTTGACTATTGCAGGATGATCTACTATTTGTTTTGGAACTAATTCTAGCTCTGAATCTGCAATTATAAGATGTAGTCTTTTCTTTTCCATTCTTTACTCCCCTCATAACCATGGAAACATTTTATAATAAAAACGTTAACTCTCTAGCAAAATGTTGTGGCCATTCAAAAGAAAAATAGACTTACCAAGAGAAGCCCTTGAGCCCAAGAAAAAGATACTTCACATAAGTGACACCCCTGAAAGCATCTATAACTTTATTTTTGAACTTGTCCAAACTATAGAACCGAGTATAATAATTCATACGGGAGACCTAGTAGACAATTTAAAACTAGAAAGGAAGCCATGGCTTAGAGATAGTTACGAAAAAGCAGTCCGAAAGCTTCTCAAATTGGCATCATACAGTACACTCTACATAGTTCCTGGGAACGAGGATGATGAAGACATAATAAAGCGGATATTTGGAAATTTTGCTATAATAGTGAGGCCTGGAAGTGTAATGAGCATCTGTGGAAGAAAAATAGCCTTAGGACACAAGCCAGAAGATGTGAAAGGAGTTAAAGCAGATTTATACATGTATGGTCACGATCCAAAATCCAAATTTGGGCTTAACGGAATACATTTTGCTTACATAATCATATGTCCAGATTGGAAGATATATAAAGTTCCGTATCCACCCGGAACAAACTTTGACAGGGGATACAAAATGCTGAGGGGATTATGATGAGATTGTTACGACTGGGCCCAGGAATATTTTTTGCTAAAGGCAAACTCATACTTAAAAAAGGAATTTCAATGGAACCTGAAAAGGCCTTTGAAGAAGCACAAGAACTTGATACAATAATTATTCATGATGATGGAGCAATTTTAATCAAAGAACACCCTTGGAAAGTTCTCTCGGAATTAATAAATTCAAACCAAAACATCACGATAAAACCCTCAGCTCCTCTAATTTTAATGAGATCCCCTAATCCAAGAAAAATGCTCGAGCTAATTAAGGATAGAGTTGAGGGAAGAATACTAGATCCAAAATCAGCAATATTAAATTCTACACCAGATGAAACAGTTATTCTAACAACTAAATCCCCTCTGAATAGGCCAGTCCCTTTTACAGCTATAGAGGGCGGGATAATAGTTGAAAAGGAGTTTCAAGATGTTTACAGGTTTCTGATTCTTGAAGCACCAATGTTAATCTCGGAAATAGAACCTCACTGGAACGAGATTACAATAAAACTTTATGATTCTACCAACCATTACAAAGAAAACATAGAGAGACTAATAATAACAATAGAAGATTTAGACATTGGGTTCATAGTATCCGAGGGATGGGATTGGGATTATCCTAGACCCTTACTGAGAGTTCCAGTATATAGGCTTAAGCTCTTAACATGGGAAAGTCCAGAGAGAATAAAGTTTCTCCTCAAAGGACTCGAATACTCAAATTATAAGAGACTGTGCGATATAGACGTTATAGTGGAAGGCAGAAAAATTGGATGGTTTGAAGTTGGAAAATTTAAATCAAAGTTTGAGATAGCTAAAGCCGCCCGAAAAGAGTTGGAAGAACTCTTAAGCGACACCACCCTTGCAAGACTAAGGGAGATCGAAGAGAAGCTAGCAAAAACTATTTAAAATGAATTCCAAAATTTGCTGCAGGCTGGTGAGGAACAGTGAATCCAGAAAACAAAATGATGCTAATTGCATATGGGATATTTACACTCGCTGGGATAGTGAGTGGTATCCTTTCAGCTTATGCTCCTTTAGGATGGATCGTTGGATGGGCAGTTTACATAATCTCACCAAAGATATTGATAAACGCCGTCAAAGATATTCCAGAAGAATTAAAAAACGAGAGAGTTCTACTAAAGAAAACATTTTGGAGCTTTTTCTTCTTCTGGCTGTACTTCACGGGAATGACATATACAGTAGTTACCAACTTCCAGCCAGTCGCGTACTATAATGGGACAATTTACTATAATATGACAAGGTAGTGGGGGCTTAAGGATGAACATTGAAGATATGAAGAAAGCTGTCGCAAAAGAGGCCCTAAAATATATAGAAGATGACATGGTGGTTGGGTTAGGGACAGGGTCAACTACGGCATATTTCATCAGATTTCTAGGTGAGAAAATCCAAAAAGGAGAACTTGAAGAGATATATGGCGTTCCAACCTCCTATCAGGCAAAAATTCTTGCAATGGAAAGTGGAGTTCCAGTGTTAAGCCTAGACCAAGTTGATGCAATAGACATTGCAGTCGATGGAGCGGATGAAGTAGACCCAAATTTAAACCTGATTAAGGGAAGAGGAGCAGCGCTCACAATGGAGAAAATAATAGAGTACAGAGCCGGGACATTCCTAGTCCTAGTTGATGAAACCAAACTTGTTGAGTATTTGTGCCAAAAAATGCCAGTCCCAATTGAAGTAATTCCTGCAGCATGGAGGGCAATTCTCGAGGAACTTAGCATATTCAATGCAGAAGCAGAGCTAAGAATGGGCAAAAAGAAGGATGGCCCCGTGGTAACTGAAAACGGAAACTTCATTATAGATGCAAAGTTTCCTAGGATAGAAGATCCCCTCGATATGGAGATAGAGCTTAACACAATTCCGGGGGTCGTTGAAAACGGTATATTTGCAGATATAGCTGACATAGTTTTGGTAGGAACGAAAGCTGGAGTAAAGAAAATGGAAAGGTAAAATGCTAGAGAAATTAATCTCCCTAGGCTATTCTAAAACTTTTGCAGAGAGATACTACGAGCTTTGGGGCGAAAGAGCCGTAAAGATAGCAGAAGCGATGGAAAAGCCTCTTCCAAGGTGCTTTAGGGTAAACACCTTAAAGACAAGCATAGCAGAACTGACTAAGAGACTCATGAAAAAAGGTTTTCAATTTAGAAAAGTTCCATGGGCAAGAGAAGGCTTTTGCTTAACACGGGAACCCTTTTCCATAACTTCAACTCCTGAATACTTAACGGGTCTGATTTACATCCAGGAAGCTAGTTCAATGTATCCTCCCGTTGCCCTAGAGCCGAGGCCAGGAGAAATCATAGCAGATATGGCGGCAGCCCCTGGAGGAAAAGCGAGCTACATTTCCCAGCTTATGGAAAACAAAGGTATTATTTATGCATTTGACGTTGGGGAAGAGAGGCTAAAAGAAACGAGGCTCAATTTGTCAAGGCTCGGAGTTATTAATACAATACTAATTCACAAATCTTCTCTATATATCTCCGAACTTGGTATTGAATTTGACAGGATACTCTTAGATGCTCCTTGCACTGGTAGCGGAACGATTCACAAAAACCCCGAGCGAAAAAGCAACAGAACTATGAAGGACGTTAAGTTCTGTCAGGGTCTTCAAATGAAAATGATAGAAAAAGCACTTGAAGTTCTCAAACCCGGGGGCATTTTGGTCTATTCAACTTGCTCTCTCGAACCCGAGGAAAATGAGTTCGTAATCCAATGGGTACTCGAAAATTTTGATGTCAAGTTACTCCCCCTCAAATACGGGGAACCCGCTTTGACAAGACCCTTCGGAGTAGAACTTAGTGAGGAAATAAAAAATGCAAGAAGGTTTTATCCAGATACTCACAGAACGAGCGGTTTCTTTGTTGCAAAGATAATGAAAGTCTAGAGAAATGCATGTCTGTGCTTTGTTAAAGCGTAGATCCCATAAGTAAGGAGGACAAAATCAACTATCGACAGAATTATAACTATGTAACTGTAAGCCACAACAAAACTCTCGCTTTTCCCAAGTAACTCTGCCGCCTTCTTTATGGCCTCTGGGTTTGTTACAACAGAATAGAACATCCTAACGAGCATTGCGCTTTGGATTATAGGTATTGGAGCTACTGCATATGCGAGCATTAATCCTGTGTATCCTCTTCTCTGAAGGCTCAACATTGATAATATCGCAGGAATCGCTAAGATTAGTGCCGTTATGGCAAGCTCAGGCCTAGTTGACAAACCAGCAAGAACAAAGTATAAAGCCATCCCATAAATGAACATTCTATACGCTTTTTTAAGCTTCTTAAGCATCGTAGGTTTGAAGTCATAGAATGCAGTCTTTGAATATAAGTTCATCCTCTCAATATCTTTTAGATACTTCTTCTCTCCAATCCTTTGAATTACTCTGTCGCTAGTGTTGTTTTTTATCTCAACTGACCTTTTCCTCAAAAACTCTGCCATCTCAACGTTATCTTTCTCGACTTCCCCACTAAGTTTTAGAAAATTTTCTGAGGCTTCATTCAGCAGTTTTATTGCCTTTTCCTTTTTCTTTGGGTCAAGGATCTTAACCTTAGTGAGCATGTCAGAGGCTCTCTTTAAGTTTTCAGAAACCTCTCTAAGAATATCAGGACTCTTCACTTCAGCACCCCCAAGGTTAAAAGAAAAGAGAAGGGGTATAAAAACTTCAAGTCTTAGCCTGTTCAGCCTTGAGTAACTTGTTTATGCTCCACCCCATCATGATGAAGATTACCAGCCATGCTATTATCATGTATACTGCCCACATTTTTTGTCACCTCAGACTCTTATGATTACCTCGTTCTTCTCTAACTCCTCTCCGTACTTCTTCTTAATGGCATAGTATGTTTCTATTGCTCCAATGAGGAGCATTGAAACAATTGCTATTTTTGCAGGAGCTTCTAGGGTCTTGCTAACAAGGTCGCTGAAAGTTCCAAAGAGTGGAAGAGCTATGAATATTGGTGCAATTATTACAGTAATCCACTTGTAGATTGATGGGACATTTATGTATGCGCCCTCGTGGAGCTCTCTCCAGAAGTTGTCTGGCTTGAAGAGCCATACTCCAACTATGATGTCAAATAGCGCCAAGAGTGCTAACTGGAAGCTAATCCATGCATCTACTTGGTCAAGGTAGCCACTTATGTATACGACCGGTATTCCAAGGAGGAAGTATATGACAAACACTATCCAGGTTCCAGTCTTCCTTGGAATTCCTAGGTCTTCTTCAAGTAATGCTGTTAGGTAGTTGTACATTGCTATTGCCGAGGTGAATCCAGCGAACCATAATAGGAGGAACCACAAGGCTCCAAAGAATCTTCCTGCAGCTCCCATTTGAACGAATATGTTTGGCAAGCTCGTATATGAGAATCCAAGACCAAAGTTCTTTGAAATCCACTCTAGTGCAGCATCACTGCCCTTTGCCAAGACATCTGCTGGAACGATCTTTGGAGCATAAGCTACTGCAAGTGGGACTGCAATTGAACCACCAAGGACAACTTCAGCAAACTCGTTGAGTGAGACTGTGGCTAGTCCCGAAAGGGCTACATCATCCTTTGGACCCAGATAACTAGCATAGTTCTGAATGATACCCATTCCAAGGGACAGAGTGAAGAATATCTGACCACTTGCAGCAAGCATGACCTTCCAGAGGTTCTGCTTGAGGTATGCCCAGTTTGGAGACCATATGAACTCAAATCCCTTTATCGTTGACCAGTTCGGGTCTCCCAGTGGTGAACCCAGCGTGAACACGTAAATCACTAGGATTATTGCAAACACGTACAAGAGGGGCATCATGACCTTGACCCATCTCTCGATACCCTTACTGACACCCTGACCGACGGCTATTCCAAGCAACACTACCGTTATACCCCAGAACAGGAATACTAGTCCATGGTTGCTTAAGTACTGACTGAAGAACTCACCGGTGTTCTTTCCAAAGTAAGCACCTGTTATGCTAAACCATGAATATGCTGCTGACCATCCTATGAGGTGGAGGTAGTAGCTGTTAAGCAAGGTTGTCGTTGCGAAGGCTAACGCACCACCAATGAGTCCGAATATTAAAGCCGTCCTTGGTTTAAGCGATTCTCTTGCCATGAGGTAGAACGTTGGACCAAGTGTACCGTGACCGTACTTACCTCCATACCTTCCCTGAACCCATTCGACCCACATCACTGGAATTCCGAGTAGGAATAGTGCCAAGAAGTATGGAACCATGAATGCTCCTCCACCGTTTCCGGCTACCTGGGTTGGAAATCTGACGAAGTTACCGAGACCAATGGCATTTCCTGCCATCGCTAAAATCAATCCAATTTTAGTTGCCCATTTTTCTCTTTGTTCCATATCGATGTCACCTCCAGTTTAATCCTATTTTAAAAACTAAAAACACATTTACGGATATATTACCAAGTCTGAAATTTATAAAGGTTATCTGTGGCTGGAATGAACAATTGCCAAACAAAAACATTTACAAGCTTGTAAAACATAAAGAATTCATTTGAATATAAATTATTAAACATTTCAATGCAAATTTTAATGGGGGTGATTGGTGAATGGCCCTTAGTGATAGACTTAATCTTGTAAATCCTTCAGAGATAAGAAAGCTTTTTGACATTGCTGCTGGAATGAAAGACGTAATATCTTTGGGGATAGGAGAGCCGGATTTTGACACTCCGGAACATATAAAGGAATTCGCTAAAGAGGCACTAGACAAAGGCCTAACACATTATGGTCCGAACATAGGACTCCTTGAGCTTAGGGAGGCCATAGCTGAAAAATTGAAGAAGCAAAATGGGATTGAAGCAGATCCAAAAACGGAGATAATGGTTCTAGTTGGAGCAAATCAGGCTTTCTTAATGAGTCTTGCAACGTTCCTCAAGGATGGAGAGGAAGTTCTCATACCAAGTCCAATGTTCGTTAGCTATGCCCCCGCTGTAATCCTTGCCGGGGGTAAACCCATTGAAGTTCCAACATATGAGGAAAATGAATTCAGATTGAGTGTAGATGATTTAGAGAAGTATGTTACCGAAAAAACAAGGGCTTTAATAATAAATTCACCTAATAATCCAACAGGAGCTGTTTTGACAAAGAAAGATCTCGAGGAGATAGCAGATTTTGCAGTAGAGCATGACTTGATTGTTATAAGTGATGAAGTTTATGAGCATTTCATATATGACGATGCAAAGCACTACAGCATAGCATCACTAGACGGCATGTTTGAGAGAACGATAACAGTAAACGGATTCTCCAAAACGTTTGCGATGACAGGATGGAGACTCGGATTTGTCGCGGCTCCTTCCTGGGTAATAGAGAAGATGGTAAGATTTCAAATGTATAACGCTACATGTCCAGTAACTTTCATCCAGTACGCAGCTGCCAAGGCATTGAGAGACGAGAGGAGCTGGAAAGCCGTTGAAGAGATGAGAAAGGAGTACGACAGGAGAAGAAAACTTGTATGGAGAAGGCTAAACGAAATGGGCCTTCCAACGGTAAAGCCAAAAGGAGCGTTTTACATATTCCCAAGGATAAGAGACACGGGGCTTACAAGTAAGGAGTTCAGCGAGCTAATGCTAAAAGAAGCAAGGGTAGCAGTAGTTCCGGGGAGTGCGTTTGGAAAAGCCGGAGAAGGCTATGTAAGAATAAGCTATGCAACCGCCTACGAGAAACTTGAAGAAGCAATGGACAGAATGGAGAGGGTATTAAAAGAAAAAGGCCTAACGTAAGTCGGTTGTCATGAATCTGGCATAAGCTACTGAGAATGGAAACAGTAACTCTACGATGAGAATTGCTAGGTCATTAATTCCATGGGCCAAGCTTTCGCCCAGTGGAAGATAGCTATGTCCCCCTTCCTCACCGCTAAAAGTATATATCATCAGCTGAGCGAAGTGTGTTGCAGGATTCAGTATGTTTATCCGCCTTTCCCACATCCTTTTCTTTTCACTCCATTCTTGATATATTTCCTCACAGTGTTCCATGGTTGTCTCAGTAACTCTGACGACTTTCCCGTTAATGACTTTCTCTTCGATGATTGTAACTGGGCTACATTCAGGAGGTTCTCCTACTATGGACTCGGAAATCATGCTGGAGACTATTGGATATAGAATCGCGAAAAACACCGCTACTCCAATTGCCACAATTATCGCTGTTTCTGGGCTTTTTAAGAGGGAAGAAATCATTATTCCAAGGCTAAGAAAAACCAAGGTATACAGGAGTATTAATAGGGAAAGCACTAGCAACCGAACTACAGAAAGACCTTCCATTGGAATCCCAACTATAAGCATCATCGCTATTGTGAATGCAAAGCCTATGAACACTACTATCGCAAGTGCAATTGCATTCCCCAAAAACTTTCCAAAAACCACTTGATCCCTATAAATTGGGTGACCTAGGAGAACTTTGATAGTCCCGTCTCTAACTTCTCTGTTTATAGAATCGGCTCCAAGTAAGATCCCTAGAAGGGAACCAAAGAATATCCATAGCATTGAATTTCCCATGAATATCATTGCAACGGGAGTCATGTACACCCAACCACTTGCTCCGAACATGCTTTGTCTCCCCACACTAGGACTTTCGTATAGTGCAGAGTTTTTACTGAAGTAAATAGCAAGCCCAAGGAAAATTAAATAAATTGAAAGTAGGATTATGAATCTTTTGGTCTTTACTGCTAGATACAGCTCTTTTGAGGCTATGTTCCACTCTTTTTCCATGAACCTACCTCCTGCCTATTCTTCTCATCATATATATCACGATTCCAAATGCCAAAACAAGTATCAGAAGGCCTATGTATGCCGAAGTAGACTTTTGCTTTACAACGACCCTAATACTATCCTGCCACTCCTGCTGGTCAGACTTTACCTGTATCCTTACCCTGTAGTCCCCGGCTGGAGTTCCCTCGGGAACTTTGATCGTTATCATAACCCTCACACTATCCTTTGGATCAAGGATCGGTATTGAGGGTTCAGATACCTTAATATCCCATCCCTGGGGACCTGAAGCTGTTATTTTGATATTCGTAATTGGAGCCGTTCCAAAGTTGACAAGGGCTATAGTAGTGCTCTTTTCTTCTCCTGCCGTTATTGACATTCTATAGTTGGGGATGTTAACGCCCAAGCGGTACGAACCTATTAGCTTGACCTTAATTGGAACTCTCTTGATTATCCCACTAGAGCTCTGGACTACTATTGTCAAATTATAAATCCCTGGCTTTGAGTTCAAGGAGGGATAAATCCTTAGGTATACGTTTTCTGCCTTTCCTGACTCTACCCTTATGGTCGTTATCTCTATTGAACCCTCAGGGGTTTGGCTAAACATTGCATTCCACGCTTCAGGCAGGTTCTCAACCTTTAGCTTATACTCATCATCATTTCTTCCTAAGTTCCTAATTGTGACCGTGAGTGGTACTGACACTTCTCCGAGAACTATTGAGTACACATCTGACTCCGTTTCAACATCAAAGTAGTAGGCCTCTTTAATAAGCATGACTTTCAACTCTTTTATTTCTCCATCTTCTAGCTTTACTATTTCTTCCTTCTTTTCGTATCCCTCCTTGCTTACTGCTATTCTGTATTCTCCAGGATCAAGTTTTACCTCAAGCATCCCATTACTATCTGTTCCGTAGGTCTCCTCATTTATTTGAACATTTGCTCTTGGAACCGGCATTCCTGACTCATCCACAACAATAAGTTTCAACGTTGCTTTTTCTCCTTTATAAGTCTTGTATATGTTGACCCAAAACTCCTTAGTTATTGATTTGAGAAGAGTTCCATCAGTATCGTAGAACTTTAACTCAACTGAAACCTTATGACTACCGAGTTCGGCATTCCTGGGCACTTCTACTTCAATGCTCAAGGATCCAGCCTGACCTTTGTTGAGCATTATCTTGGAAACCCTAACTCCTTGGTATAGAGCGTAACCTCTCCATCCCTCTGGAGCTTTCACGCTTATTGTTACTAGAACATCCCGCGGAGGAAGAACTACCATAGGAAACGTTAGTAAGATCCCTGCTTCAGCTTCTTGGGATAAAATTGGTGTTTCAATTTTGAATTCTTCAGCTTTCTCCGGTTTGTGTTTAACGTCTATTTCTAAGGTGACTACCTCACTATTTATTGTAAAAGAAACATAATGTCTTCCCTCTGCCTTTTGAGGAATTGAAACAGTAAGTAACAACGTTATATAGGATTTTGGCTCAATTTCAAGACTCCCAACCTCAACATTGTTGTAAGTAAAAGTTGCATTCCAACCTTCTGGAATAGAAAGGGGTGACACCGTTATTACCGTGGAATTCGTCCCATTATTGAATATTGTCAATGGAAGAACAACAGACGATCCAGGATTTGCAAAAATCTCCTTGTATGGAAACTTAACGACAATATACCCTTCAGATTTTTCACTCCTTAAGAGAGACACTGTTGGAAGTCTATAGACGTAGATGTAGTCACCGTCAAATTTCAGAAGATATCCATTTATCCTAATGCTTCTGTTTGTTGGCAATTTTATGACGTTCCCATTATATTTCAGCTCTACTGATGTGTTTGTGACAGAGAATATTGAAAATCCTTCAAAGTAAACTCCACTTTTTGCTTGATACCTCTCTCCTTCAACCTTATAAGTTACAACAAGGAAGAGGCCCTTATCGTCAAAATACCTGCCAGTTATCACATTGACACTTCCAAGGACCAGTTTAAGGCCAAAATCTGCCCTAGCAAAATTTCCACCTTCTGGACCTTTAACGAATAGATATGGATAACCATCAACACCTATTTTCACTTCAATTTTATATTCGTCAACCTTTAGAGTCTCACCCGGTTTTAGGTATCCGCTGTATACAGTTATTTCTTGAACGATTTCATTTGAGAATACGAAAGTAGGAATTAGGGAGATCATAAGGATAAACAAAACTGGAACTGCTATTTGCCTCATTCTTCTTCCCTCCTGTATATGGTCTTTAAAAACACATCCTCAAGACTTGGCTCTTCAATTTCTAAGCTGAGAATAGTTATACCTTTAGAGGAGAGAACTTCACTAATATCTTCTCTTATATCCTTCTTTGCAAAGATGATTGCCTTATTTTCACTAACTTTTTCCATCCTTATGATCTCAGGGTGCTCTATCTTCGGAATTGGTTGCTTTGTCTCAAGCTTTATCTCATACCCTTCAAGCTCCATAAACTGTTTCTTTATATCCTCAAGGGTCCCCACTGTTCTTAGTTTTCCCTTAACTATTATCCCAACTTTATCGGCAAGTTCCTCAACTTCACTTAATATATGAGATGAGAAAAATATTGTCTTTCCCTCTTTTCTCTGCTCTTTTATTATGTTTTTGACGAGATAGGCCCCCTCGGGATCAAGTCCGCTAGTTGGTTCGTCTAATATTAAAAGTTCCGGATCATTTATGAGGGCTTGGGCTAACAGAAGTCTCTGCTTCATTCCCTTAGAAAACGTCTTAACCCTTCTATATCTCACATCCCAGAGGCCCACAAGCTTTAATAGTTCTTCAATCCTTCTCTCCTTTTCTTGTCTTGGCATGTTATAAAAACTCGCAAAGAAATCCAAATTTCTCCAAGCCGTAAGGTCTTCATATATTGTGGCATTTTCGGGAAGAAAGCCTAGTCTCTCCTTTGCCTTTATTGGTTCTCTGAATATATCATAGCCAAGTATCCTTATACTTCCGCTATCGGGAATTATCAGCCCCAACATACTCAGGATAGTCGTTGTTTTTCCAGCTCCATTTGGCCCTAAAAATCCAAAAACTATGCCCTTTTCCACTTCGAGTGTTAGATTGTCAACGGCTTTAAGTCTTCCATAACTTTTTGTCAAATTTTCAATTTCAATGACATTCATATCATCTCACCTCAAATCAATCTTTGCAAACTTTACATAGCTTGGAACTAGGAAAAGGAACAACCCGATGAGCAATACAACAATATCATTCACAACTAGACTTAGTGACTCGAGTATTGACCTATCCTCGACAAAGCTTATTTCATTACCGCCACTCTCTTCAATCACCCCCGAAAGAGATGAGAGTATGTCCTCAGTTGTTTTCCTGCCAAATATCATCTCACATATCTCTTCAAAATGGTATGGCAATGAGATCGCAATTACCTTGATATAGGCAGAATAATACCTATCCATCCACTGTTGGTATTCCTGACTTTCCAATACTGTAGTTGAATTATCCATAGGGGCCTCACTGAAGTGAGGAAGTCCTGCTATTGCAAGTGCTATAATTGGAGCTATGATGGAGGGAATTATTATAGCCAAGAATAAGAATGCAAATATTCCTGCTAAGAGGCTGTTTGTTGGACTTTTTATTATCACAGAGAATAATAGGCCCAGAGAGTACATGACTATGCCATAGAGGATTGTAAAAGGGTATATCACCAAAAGCCTCGAGATATCATATGACGTAATAGGTTTTCCAAAGATAAGAGCTAAAGCAATCATGAAAGCATAGAACAATCCAACTACAAACGCTATTGAAATGACTCCCCCAAGAACTTTCCCAAATATAATCGTATCCCTATATATAGGCTTTGAATACAGAACCTTAATTGTCCCATCCTTTATCTCCTGATTTATCGCCGTTGCCCCCAAGAGGATTGCAAATAAAGATAATCCATAATTAAAGGCCGTAGAGAGTGAGGAGAAGAACAATGCTTGGAAGGGTGTTTTATAACTTCCAACCTCCTCAACAAAGACACCCATCATTTTTGTCATAACCACCGCTATCACAAGAAATAGTGCTAGGGTTGCATAAAACCTCTTTGTCCTTACACCAACTTCAAACTCCTTTATTGCTATATTCAGTAAGCTCATTTTATTTCACCTTGTGGAAAATGTTATAACAAAGTTAAAAATCTTCCTATACACAATGTTGTTAAACTAAATGTTAAGGAGACTTTACCTTGTTTTGAAAAAATATGAAAAAAATCAGGAATACTGAATTAGAAAAAATTCAAAAATCAGCCCATCTGAAGAGCAGTACTTCTGAGTTCTCCTCTCTCAAACCTATAGGGATCATACCACTCCACTGGTAGCTTTGACTTTCCTTTAGTTATCAAATCAGCCACCATTTCAGCAACCGCCGGAGCCATCATAAATCCATGCCCAGAAAAGCCTGCAGCTATGTAATAATCGCTTATCTCCTCTATCCTTCCAATAGCTGGATTGCTATCGGGAGTTTTTGCATAATAGCCAGCCCACGTTCTAAGAATAAGCAGATCTTTAAGGGCTGGAATTATTTTTGTGAAGTAATAACTGACTTCGCGAAGGAACTCATACGTTGATTCTAAATCGTAAGTTGGTCCAACTTCATAGCCAACCCCGCCAATCACACCTCCATGAGAAGTTTGAGTGAGATATGCATGTCCATACTTAAATGAGATAACCATGGGCTTTATTGTTCCCCTCTTTATCGGCTGTGTTATAACGGCTTGATGTTTGTAAGGTTCTATCGGAATGTCTATAGGAATCCCTATCATAGCATTAATGAGCTTGGCCCATGCATTTGTCGCATTAACAACTATACCAGTCTTTATTATTCCTCTGTTTGTTTTAACTCCCCTAATTTCGTTGTTTTCAACAATGAACCCTTTTACCTCAGTATACTCCATTAGTTTTGCCCCATATTCCCTCGCCTTTAGGGCAAAAGCTGTTGTTGAAGCAAAGGGATCAGCCTTACCGTCTGTTGGATTCCAAGATGCAGCAATTACTTCGCTGATGTCAAGGAGAGGGACTATCTCCTTCGCTTCCTCTGGAGTTATAAGCCTTGTAGGAACACCAAACTTATTTTGGATCGCTATATTCTTTTTGAACTCCTCAACTTCTTCCTCATCGTACAGCAAGAACAAGTATCCGGTCTGCTCAAATGAAAATCCATACTCCTCACTGTACTTCTTCCACAGCTCTACAGATCTTTTCATGACCTTAACATTTGCTTCATCATTGAATTGCTGTCTAATTCCAGTTCCACAACGGAAAGTTGAGCCTGAACCTATGAACCTCTTCTCTAAGAGTGTGACGTCTTCACCCCTCTTGGCAAGCTCATGTGCAATAGTGACTCCTACAATTCCTCCACCAATAACAACAATCTCACTTTTCTCGGGAAGCATAATATCACCTCCTAGCAAGAACACCCATTCTAACGTTCTTAATCGGGGGTCTGGCTACTGGAAGATCTATCTCACTGAGTTTAACTCCAGTTCTCTGTGAAACGACTACTGCCCCATTGAAGAGACAGTATCTCCCTTGACAGAACCCCATTGCTAGGTGAGTCAGCCTCTTTATTATCTGTAAGTCCTTTATTCCCCTTCTAACAACATCATCAACCTTCTTCAAGGAAACATCACAACCACAAATTTGAACATCCGCTAGATTGAACTTTTCAAAGGGGATTTTTGGAACCTGCAGAGCCTCAGGCTCAAACTCTTTGAGCTTCTCTTCATAAACACATGGTTCTGATTCAAAACCAAACTCCCTAAGGATATAAGCTCCAGCTAGCCTTCCCTCAATGTAATTCGCATAATGTGGCTTTATACTCACGGCACTTCCAGCTACATAAATCCCTTCCTTTATTCTGTGAAGTGAGTCAATAACAGGTCTGTAATATCCTCTCCTGAAAAAGAGCTTTCCTCCTGCCTGTGTTATCGGATTTATATCGGGTCTTCTCCCATCAGAGAATATTAAGGCGTCAACTTTGTATTCATTTCCGTTCATGTCTATTACCTTTTCCACCTTTTCACTTCCTTCAACTCTTTTAACATTTGGAATATGGACATAGTCTATTCCCCATCTTTCTAGCTCGATTATGACTTCCTCTGCCTTACTTCCCGTTACAGCCACGTTCCATCCTGGGGCAACTTCCCATACATTCATGACTTCAAGGGCGAAGTCTCTCCTAAACACACCAGGCATATCATTGTTCTCAAAGAGCATTATGCTATCGACTGCCCCAGTTGCCAATATAACTCTCTTAGCCATTATCTCAATTAGCTCATTTCCCCTAACCGCAGGCACTAAGAAATACTCTCCCTTTTCAAATACTCCCAGAGCTGAGGTTCCTAAGAATGTAGTAACATTCTCATTGAATTCTGAGGTCAACTTTTTGATTACTTCTTGAGGACTTCCCTTAAATCCTTCCTGCTCAACCCCCTTAATCCACATATCTCCTCCTAGCCAGCCCTTTTCTTCAACAAGGGCTACAGTTAAGTAATCCTGAACCTCCAATGTTGCCCCGATTCCAGCTGGACCTCCTCCAACTACTGCCACATCAACCACAACTTGTTTCGGTTTACCTGAATATTCTCCCACTGGTTCTTCTTGGAATTCACCATACCTCTGCCTCTCAACCTTCATGCCTTCCCTAACTTTTGTCTTTCTGGCGTCAACGTTTTTGATGCCGTCAACTACCATCGGTACTGGGCCGAAGGTAAATGCTCCCCTCTTTCTACCTTCTGTGCTCGTTGTTAGCCAGTAGATTCCATTTGCCAGGAGAGCAACGGTAAGCTTTTCTCCTTCATAAGCTTCGAGCTTCTTACCTTCGAAGAATATTTCCACTTTCTTACCTTTCTTTTCTGTTAAATCAAGAGGCCTCAAACCTCTCACCCCAGAATAATAGTTTACATGCATAAAACTGAAACCAATGCTTATAAAATATTAGGTTTACCAAAAAATGTTTGAAACAAAATGTGAAAATCAAATAAGGCCCGAGGAAAGTGCATGTTCAAAGACGTTTTCAACTTGGCTCTTTGCTCTGACCTCCCTGACTTCTTTCTTCCCTTCCTGAATAGGGACTTTCCTGAATAACTCCTCATGAAGCTTAACAACGTCTTCTGGAGGTTTTGTCAAGAGACTAACTATTATTATGATAAACAGTGTGACGAAGAAGTTTATGAAGAATACTGGAACCCCTTCAAATATCCTTCCCAAGGTTCCAAAGAATCCTGGAGCGTTTGGATTAAATGCCCAACCATAGATCTTCGCCTCGAGGATAACTTCACTAAACAGGCCATAAGCCATTCCAATTATTCCAGCTTCTTTAGTCACTCTCTTCCACCAGAGACTTAGGGTCAAGATTGGACCGAATCCTACCGCCAAGCCTCCCCAAGCCGTGGCCACCATCTGATATATAACACCTGGCCCCTTGATGGCAAACACTAGCGCAACAAGGGCAACAGCTGCAACAACTATTCTGGAGATGTTGACCATTTGCTTCTTCCCTAGTTCCTGGCCAAGAACCTTATGATAAATATCCCTGGCTATTGCCGAAGAGGCTACCAGAAGTTGTGAGTCCGCAGTACTCATGACTGCTGATATGATACCCGCTATTACAAATCCCGCAAGCCATCCTGGTAGGAAGTGAACTGCCATTGCCGGAACTATCTTTTCTGGATCATCTACCTTTATCAAGCCCTTAACAACCATTGCATACCCTAAGAAACCTGCAAAGAATGCTCCCCAAAGGACTATCGTTGTCCAAATTCCGCTAATAAAGATTCCTGGTCTCCTAAGCTTTCTCGGATCCTCAACGCTCATGTATCTGGTTACTATATGAGGCTGGCCCAGATAACCAACAATCCATGAAGCGTACCCTATAGCAAAGATTAATGCAGCAAATCCCGTTTTACCTCCAAATGGATGGAGTTTTGTGGGATCAACAGATGCTATTGCAGCAGTTGCTGAATCTAGTCCTCCTACTTCGATTAATGCTAATATTGGAACTATTATCAGAGTCATCAGCATAAACATCGCTTGAACAACATCCGTCCAAACAACAGCAAAGAATCCTCCAGTGATAACATATGCAGTCAGAATTATCACGGTGATTAGAATTCCAGTAGTTACGCTGACTCCAAATCCCTCCGCAAAGGTCTTCCCACCGGCCGTGAACTGAGCGGCTACATAAGCGGTCATGAACACGAGGATTATTGCAGCGCTTAGAATTCTTATCAGCTTTGTGTTGTCCTTCAGCCTTGCCTCTAGATAATCTGGCAGAGTTATTGCCCTGAACTTTCCAGCATAGATCCTAAGTCTAGGGCCTATCAGGAGATAATCTGCTAAAGTTCCGAAAAGACATCCAATTGCGGCCCAAAACGCTCCAAGGCCTGCCTTAAACGCGCTACCGGGATATCCCAGCATCAATCATCCAGAGAAGTCACTTGCCTTATCGGAGAGCGTTGCAGCAAGAACATGGACTTTCCTACCGCCGACAAAATACTGATCCTCGGTTCTAGTGAACCTGTTTGCCCACCAGCCTATATATGCGAGGAGGGCCAAGTAAATCAAGAATCCGAAAAGCACGCCGGCGTTCATTTTTCTCCCTCCTTAACCAGCTCTTCGTCATATGCCAGAATCTCCTCGTCAACATAGTACTCCTTTCCAGTAATTTTGTCCCAGAAGCCATAAAGAACCATCACAACAAAGGCCAAAAACGTCGGCACGAGCAACGTTGCCCATGCAGCACCACTAAGCCCCACCTCATCCACCCCCGTTAGGTTTACAAAATTAATTAAATGTAAATTCAGCTTATAAATGTTAAGTAGAAGATATAATACGGAGGTGAAAAAACTTGGTAAAAGTAAAGGTCATGAGGCCAATATTTAAGCCGAATGAAAACATAAAAGTTGAATCTAGGTTCATACTTTATCCATATTGGATATTTCACCTTCGTTTATTTTACAAACGTATAGGAATGAAGGACAGAACCTTTGATTACTTCGCCTACATAGACGCATACCGGTATGGGGCGGAAAGAGGAGATGGCTTTATAGATGTTGAAGAGTGGGATGTTGATGAAAGACTTCTCATGGATTACCTAGTAGATTTTGAAGAAGCAAAGCAAAAGGCAATAGAGAGTGCAATAATCTGGGGAAACTCTCGAGTAATATCCTGGTGGTATCCCAGGGTAGAGGTAGTTCGATGGGAGAAAGCCTACAAAGTGTTCTGGATAACTGAGAACAAAATAATCGACAGCTTAACTGGAGATGAGTACGACGTAGAGGTTCTCAGAAAAGTATATAAATCTACGAATAATAACCCTAAATAGTCAGAAAATCGAACTTAAGGTGAACGAAATGGCAACTATTGGATTTGCAAAAATAGATGGAGGTCCCGAGGAGGCTCTAGATTTCATTCTAAAGGAATTAAAGGAGAGAGGATTTGAAATTGAGTTTTATAGACACCACTGGGCCGGAGACATGCCATTTGGATTGGTTATAGCCGAAACAAACAAGGGAAAGGTTGCAATAAGATGGTACTTGGGAAATGGCTTCTCCTTTAAACTTGAAGAGGTCAGCGAAGATGCATTCGAGGACTTCATAGATGAAACTCTCGACTATATTGGGGGTGATTAAATGGAGAAACTTGAAAAGGCAATTCAGGAATTTAACAGACTCCATGGATCAGAAGCTCAGGCTAGAGTAATCAAAATCGAAGAGAATGAAGTTCTAATAGAGTTCCAAGGTACATTTTGCAAAACCTGCGGTCTTTATGACTACTTTGAGGACATAACCTGGGAAGCAATCGATCTGGGCTTAAAGATAAAACCCGTTGAAATCGTCGAGAGCGAAGAAGACTTTGAAGAGGGAAGATATGTAGTTAGATATAAAATTGAACAGTAAGTTCCCATATTGGTGTTGTGAATGGTGTTTTCAGCATGCATGAGAGACTGTTACGATACATGCTCAATAATCTCTGAATTCAAAGAAGGAAAGCTGACAGTTAAGGGAAATCCGAATCACCCAATAACTAGAGGATTTTTGTGCCCAAAAGGAGCCCTTCTTCCAAAGTGGTTTCATTCAAGGGACAGACTTAAGGCTCCTCTAGTTCTCGAAGGTAAGAGGGGATCTAGAGAGTTTAAGCAGGTATCTTGGAACACCGCCCTAAATATGATTGCAGAAAAAATTGAAGAAGCAATTAGAGACTATGGGAGTTATAGCGTCTTAGTGTATAAATATGCAGGGGATAGAGGCGTTGTAAGCTATTACTACCCTATGAGACTATTCCACTACCTTAATGCTTCGACTATTGAAGGAGGGATATGCGACAGAGCCGGCCAAGAGGCCCTTAAAGATGTATATGGAACTGCCGTTGGACTTGATCCAGAGGATTTGAGAAATCACAAATTGATAGTATATTGGGGAATAAACGCATTCTGGACAAACTTACACGGCTTCATGCTAGCAAAAAAGCATAATCTTGAAATATGGACTGTTGACGTTTTAAGAACTGAAACAGCGAAAAGAAGCAATAAGTTTTTCCAAATAAAACCAGATACAGACGTTCTCTTTGCACTAGGAGTTGCGAAGGTGATAATAGAGGAGGGACTTTATGATGCCAAGTTTATCAAGGAGCATGTCTATGGATTTGAAGAATTCAAGAATTATGTAAAAAGATTATCACTTAATTACATAGCCAGTGAAACCGGAATTAGCGTGGAAAAAATTGAAGAGTTTGCAAGAGAATTTGCTGAAAAGAGAGGGATAATACACATTGGCTATGGCTTCCAAAGATCCCTTGCGGGAGGAGAGGCAATAAGGGCGATAAGCATTTTGCCCGCCCTTGTTGGACATAAATTCGGGTTTATCTACGACATGAAAACCCTCGATAAGAGCTACGCAGAGGGAAAGTTTCTGAGGAAGAAGCCAGAAAACAAAATTCCCCAAATGGAACTGACCGAAGCAATTGAAAGTGGGGCAGTTAAGTTTCTCTACATTTATAACACGAATCCTCTTGCAAGTTATCCAAACCAGAATAGGCTGAGAAGGGCTATAGAGAAGAATAATGTTTTCGTTGTAACCCACGATATCTTTCTAACAGATACCGCTCTATACTCAGACATAGTTCTCCCAGCAAACACATTCTTTGAAAGACTGGATATAGTAGATTCATACTATCATCGGTATGTTCTCCTTAATGAGCCTGTAACTCAAGGACCAGGAAAAAGCAATAGTGAGGTTACGAGACTAATCGCAAAAGCCCTCGGAATAAGGAACAAGTACCTCCATGAGAGCGATGAGAGTGTGATAAGAAAGGTACTCAAGGACAATGGAATAAGTTGGGAAGAGCTTAAAAAGAAGGGATTTGTCAAGATTCCAGAAAAAAAGAGAAGTTGGGAAACGCCAAGTGGAAAGATAGAGTTCTATTCCCAGAGAGCTGTCAAAAGAGGTCTAAGTCCATTCCCAGAATACAGAAAGTTTAGAGGTAACTTCTCCCTAAGGCTACTAAGTCCTACCTACAGGATGACTATAACGAGTCAATATCACAACACTCATGGACTCATAGATCCAAACCTTTACATGAATCCCAAGGATGCAGAGAAAAGAGGAATAAGGAGCGGGGACTTAGTTAAGGTGTTCAACGACAAAGGAGAAATCAAAACACGTGTCAAGATAACTACGGATGTCCCCGAAGGAGTAGTGGTGTTGTATAAGGCATTCTGGCCTTCAATTTTAGGATGGAACGTTAACTTTCTCACAACGGATGAAAAAGTGGAGAAATACGGAAAGGGTTCAGCGTTCCACTCAACCTGGGTAGAGGTTACTCGATGTAATGAACCTGAGGAAGTGTAGTTATCTTCAAGGGCTCTCCAAAAGCTCTATCTCCTGCATCTCCAAGGCCTGGAAGGATGTACCCTTTGTCGTCAAGTTCCCTGTCTATCTTGGCTACGAATATCTCAACCTCTGGGAACTTACTCTTTATCTTTGTTATCCCTTCAGGGGCTGCCAGAACACCGACTATAATTGTTCTCTTGGGCTCCCCATACTTTTTAACCTCTTCAAGAACTCTTGTCAACGTTGAACCAGTAGCTATCATAGGATCTGCAACTATAACAGTATCCTCCGGCTTTATTTGGGGAATTTTGACATAATCCATCTCTATTTCAAATTTTGGAGCCTTTCCTCTAACTGCAGAAACTATTCCAACTCTTGCATGTTCGAACACTTTTATCAAACCTTCCATGAGAGGTATGGCCGCCCTGAGTACGGTTATTATCACAACGTTTCTCCTGTCCTTAATTATTATCCCCTCTGTTTCCTCCAGCGGAGTCTCAACCTTTATCGTTTCAACATCCATAGTCTTAGTTATCTCATAGGCCATATACCTTCCAAGCTTCACCAGTCCCTTTCTAAAGGCTATGCTGTCGGTATTTTTGTCCCTCAGCTGGGTTAGTATTTCCATAATAAACGGGGAGTCCTCGAACGAGTACACATTTTCCCATCTCTTATCTTCAATCATTCCAATCACCTCAACACTTGGTCAAGAACTATGGCAGTTATGGCCCCAACCGCCATACCCGATTCAAGTATGCTTGCCACTATTTTGGGGAAGTGAGCAAGGAACTCCGGAGGTAGCTGAGGAGCTCCAAGACCTGCTATAAGGGATGCTGCGAGTATGAGTGTATTTCTATCATCAAGTTCGACCTTTTCCTTAATTAGCCTTAGCCCCGTCACGCTTATCATTCCATAGAGGGCTAAGGTTAGTCCACCGAGAACCGGGGCAGGCATCGAAGCAAGTATTCCGGCAAATTTTGGAAACATTGCAATAATTATTAGAATAACACCCCCAACTTGAACAACGTACCTACTCGCAACCTTTGTTAAAGCCACAAGCCCTATGTTTTCTGAATAGCTGGTAGTTCCACAAGCCCCAAGAATTCCCGCAATTGAACAGGCAATTCCTTCACTCATTATTCCTCTGTTTATGTGGTTATTTGTGATTGGGGCCTCTGCAATGGCAGATATTGCATGGTAATCACCTACGCTTTCTATTATGCTTACCATGAATGCGAAGAGTAGTGTAACTATGGCCGTCATATCAAACACAGGAGTGCCCCAAGGAAATATTTTAGGAATGCTGACTAGGGGAAGTTCATGAACTAGCTGAAAATTAGTAAGGCCAAGCGGAATGCTTACTAAATAACCTACGAAGGCTCCTACTATAACAGGCATAGCTCTAAGAGCTCCCTTAGCTTTTAAAGCTACGTATACAGTTGTTCCAAATGTAATTAGTGCAACTAAAGTTGCTTTTGGTATGCTAGAACCAGAAGGATCGGCATAATAGTTGAAAAAATACTTAACAGCAACATCAGCCAAGGAAAAGCCTATCAGCATTATAGTTACTCCGGTTACTAGTGGAGTAAAAAGCTTCTTGACTTTCCCCACAATTCCTAGACCTCCAACTAAGGCTTCTATTATTCCTCCGACTATAAGGGCTCCCTGTGTGGCGGCCATTCCAATGCCCTTCCCAATGCTTATCAATCCAGGAATGAAGGCAAAACTTGATCCTTGGACTATTGGGTATCGAGAACCAATCGTGGTTTGGAGTAGAGTTGCTATCCCCATAGCCAGTAAGACAGCTTGAATCATTAAAGCTATCTCGTGCTTTGAGAGACCTACTGCCGTGCCAACAACAAGTGGAACCGTCACTGTGGCTCCAAACATTGCAAGAACGTGCTGAAGGCCAAAGAGAACTGCCTTTTTTGGCTCTACCTTCTCATCTATTTTAACCCTAACACCTGGACCCATGAAAACCCGCCTAAAGTGTGTCCAAGGCTCCTTAAAAATTTTTAGAAAGATTTTTAACATCAATATCGGGACGTCGAACATTGGTTGATGTCATTATTAAGTAAGTTGGGACTTACCAAAACTTATTTTAATTAGAACTCTGAAAAGAGATTCATGCTTTATGAAGAAGAAATAAAGAGTAAGGCACTAACGGCTGTTCTTGCACTCAGCATCCTCCCAATGATTATAGCTATATACGCCACTAGGAACATTCCTCAAGCCTCGATTAGCCTTTCAATAGGATTAATTGTCTTACTTGGATTAACTTGGGATCTAACTGGGATAAGGATAGTCATAACAGACAGGGAAGTAAAAATACGAGGAAGATTGGGGCTTATAATAAGAAAAACCGTGAGATTGGACGAGGTAGAGGGATACATGGTCGGTCATCACTGGATGGCGTGTCAGCTTAAGGCTAAGGTTCTCCATTTTACGCTACCGGCAAAGGGATGCATTGTTCTATTTAGAAGGAAGGGACTGGCTGTATCCTTCTCAACAAATAATCCCGATGAAATTTCGGCGATACTCTCAACCCTCGGTATACCAAGAAGTAACATATAATACCTTGTTATAACAAAGTTTTTAATTGATAAAACTTAGTTTTGGAATGGTGAAGAGCATGCTTAGGGACGTCACAATTAGTAGGGCCATAATAGAGAGCTATTTCCATGACCTCCTGTCTAACCTCGAACTTGATGTTGCCATAGTGGGAGCAGGGCCTTCAGGAATGGTTGCTGCATACTATCTCGCAAAGGGAGGAGCAAAAGTGGCAATATTCGAAAAGAAGCTTTCAATCGGAGGCGGAATTTGGGGAGGTGCAATGGGCTTTAATAAGATAGTGGTTCAAGAGGACGCTAGAGAAATACTCGATGAGTTTGGGATAAGATATGAGGAATTTGAAAAGGGTTACTATGTCGCGGATGCAA
The DNA here is from genome assembly GCF_000263735.1 of Pyrococcus sp. ST04. Taxonomy (NCBI): domain Archaea; kingdom Methanobacteriati; phylum Methanobacteriota; class Thermococci; order Thermococcales; family Thermococcaceae; genus Pyrococcus; species Pyrococcus sp. ST04. Next base: position 1,234,540 of record NC_017946.1, read on the forward strand.
TAGAAGTTGCAAGCACCATAGCCAGCAAAACAGTAAAGGCGGGGGTTAAGATATTCAACATGATAGAGGTTGAAGACTTAGTGGTTAAGGACGGTAAGGTTTCTGGAATAGTTATAAACTGGACTCCAGTTCACATGACTGGACTCCATGTTGATCCTCTAACAGTTGAGTCTAAATTCGTTGTTGATTCCACCGGTCATGGAGCCCAAGTAACACAATACTTACTCAAAAGAGGATTGATTAAAAACATACCCGGCGAAGGGCCTATGTGGGCAGATCAGGGAGAAAAGCTGACTGTTGAGAACACCAAAGAAGTATTCCCAGGTCTTTATGTTACCGGAATGGCGGCAAATGCCGTTAGTGGAGCCCCAAGAATGGGACCTATCTTTGGAGGAATGTTTCTAAGTGGCAGGAAGGCTGCAAAAGAAATCCTATCAAAATTGAAAGTTTAATGCTTCTTCTCCCTTCATATCTACTTTAATTCTTCAACTGCTTAATTACATAATTAAAGATAACAAACCTTATATGCAAGTTTTAGCTTGATATAAATTGAAAGTTTAGACTTGAGGTGATGGCCATGGATAAGCTAAAGGTGATTATGGAGAAGGGAACGGAGAGGCTAAAGAGAGGATTCGCAAAGATGGTTAAGGGCGGAGTTATTATGGATGTAACGAACGCCGAACAGGCAAGGATCGCAGAAGAAGCAGGAGCAGTTTCAGTAATGGCCCTTCACAAGGTTCCTGCCGACATAAGGAAAGCTGGTGGAGTTGCCAGAATGGCCCCAGTTGAGAAGATTCAGGAGATAATGGATGCAGTCACGATTCCAGTAATGGCGAAAGTAAGAATAGGACATGAGGCAGAGGCAAGAATCTTAGAGGCCCTCGGAGTTGACATGATAGATGAGAGTGAGGTTCTAACACCAGCAGATCCATTCTTCCACATATACAAGAAGAAGTTTACCGTGCCATTCGTCTGTGGTGCCAGGAACCTTGGAGAGGCCGTTAGAAGAATATGGGAAGGGGCGGCGATGATAAGAACTAAGGGTGAGGCAGGAACAGGAAATATAATAGAGGCAGTTAGGCACGTTAGATTAGTTAATGAGAACATAAGGCTAATCCAAAGAATGACAGATGAAGAAATTTATGGAGTTGCAGAAAAGTTTGCAGAGCCCTATTTGAGACTCGCATTTAGTGTCAAGGAGATAAGCGGCCTTCCAAAGAGAGTTCTAGAAAATGAGCCCATATATGAGGGCTTCACATATAGGGAGATTGTTGAGGGCCTCTATAAAATACTCCTAGAGATAAAGAAGCTTGGTAGACTACCAGTAGTTAACTTTGCAGCTGGTGGTGTTGCGACACCTGCAGATGCAGCCCTAATGATGCAGATGGGAATGGATGGAGTCTTTGTCGGTTCTGGAATATTTAAGAGCTCTAATCCGCCAGCAATGGCGAGGGCAATAGTTGAAGCCGTAAACCACTGGGATGAGCCGGATGTCCTGGCAGAGATAAGCAGAGAAATTGGAGAGCCCATGAAAGGGCAAGATATAGCGGAACTTGAAGTCAGGATGGAAGAGAGAGGAGTTTGACTTTTCTTCCTAATAACTTTTGGAGGAGTTACCATGGTCAAAATAGGAGTCATAGGGCTTCAGGGAGACGTGAGTGAGCATATAGAGGCAACAAAGAGGGCATTAAAAAGTCTCAGCATTCAGGGAGAGGTATTCTGGCTAAAGAAGCCAGAGCAATTAGAGGAAGCTGATGGAATAATAATTCCAGGAGGGGAAAGCACCACGATCTCAAGGCTAATGCAGAAAACTGGACTTTTTAAACCTCTTAAGAGCCTCATAGAAAATGGACTTCCAGTTATGGGAACATGTGCTGGGTTAATAATGCTATCCAAAGACGTTATTGGAGCAACACCCGAGCAGAAATTTTTGGAGGTTTTAGATGTTAAGGTGAACAGAAACGCTTATGGGAGGCAAGTGGACAGCTTTGAGGCTCCCGTAAGATTGGCATTTGATGACAAACCATTCATTGGAGTTTTTATAAGAGCCCCAAGGATAGTAGAGCTTCTAAGCGAAAACGTTAAGCCGATAGCATGGCTTAATGATAGGATAGTAGGGGTCGAAGAAGGGAATATAATTGGCTTAGAGTTTCACCCAGAACTAACGGAAGACACAAGGATTCATGAGTATTTCATTAAAAAGATTGTTTGAGGTAGTTTTTCCTCTACATTATTTAACATAAATGGGTCAATTTTGGCCAAAAATCTTTATATTTTTAACTTGTTTATGTTTATTTAGGTGGTGTTGTGCTAAAGGTCGTCTGCCCCTATTGTGGATTCGGGTGTAAAATGCTTATCGACCCAAAAACCCTCATGATCAAACCTTACAAAGGTGAGCCCAACAGGGGGAAGTTATGTCCAAAGGGATTGCATGCATTGGAGTTCGTGCTCTCAAAAGACAGGTTAACCCACCCACTTAAGAAGGTTGGCGAGGACTTCGTGAAAGTTTCATGGGATGTTGCAATTAAGGAGATAGCCAATAAGCTCCTTGAAATAAAGGAAAACTATGGACCAGATGCTATCGCCTTTATAGCCTCCTCAAAAGTCAGCAACGAGGAAAATTATCTCCTTCAAAAGATTGCCCGGCTTCTTGGTACTAACAACATAGATAACTGTGCAAGGCTGTGCCACGAAGCAAGCGTTCACGCTTTAAAGATGACAGTGGGAACAGGAGCCCAAACAAACCCCTACTCCGACCTCGAAAACTTCAAGGCGATAATGATATGGGGATACAACCCAGCAGAGACACATCCGGTAGTTATGGACTACATCATCAGGGCAAAGAAGAATGGTGCCAAGATAATAGTAATAGATGTAAGAGAGACAATAACAATGAAATTAGCCGATTATAAAGTTATGATAAAGCCAGGAACAGATATAACCCTGGCAAACGCCATAATGAACGTAATAATCGAAGAGGAGCTCTACAATAAAGAGTTCGTTAAAAACAGAACTACTGGATTCTCAGAAGTTAAGATGGCAGTAAAGAAGTACACTCCAGAGTACGCAGAAAAAGTTACGGGGGTTAATGCAAGATTAATCAGAGAAATTGCAGAAGTCTTTGCAAAGGCTGGAAGTGGAGCAATAATGTGGGGAATGGGGCTGACCCAGCATGTCTCTGGAGTTGAAAACGTTCTCGCGGTTATAGACATTGCACTGCTTTTAGGGTACATAGGGGACAAGGGCGGCCTATATCCGATGAGGGGCCAGAACAACGTTCAGGGAGCCGCATACATGGGGGCATTAAGCGAATTTTTACCAGGTTATGTTCCACTAACAGACTCAAACTTTAGGAAGAGAGTGGCAAGATTATGGGGAGTTGAAGATCTCCCAACAGAAAGAGGGCTGTACCTAACTGAATACTGGGATGCCATACTCAAGGGAGATGTAAAAGCCCTGTACGTTGTTGGAGAGAACCCAGCGGTGAGCGAAGCAAATGTATTAAAGGTGAGAAAAGCACTGACAAAGCTGGAGCTCTTGGTCGTTCAGGATATATTCATGACAAAAACGGCGAGATATGCCCACTATGTGCTCCCAGCAGCGGCTTTTTGTGAAAAAGATGGAAGCTATATGAACAGTGAAAGAAGAATTCAGTGGAGTTCTAAAATCTGCGACCCGCCAGGTGAAGCAAAGCCAGACTGGATAATACTAACGGAACTTGCTAAGGCTCTAGGACTTAAGGGCTTCAACTACTCAAAGGTTGAAGAGATAACTGAAGAGTACTTCAAGATGTTCCCCGAGCTTGAAGGAAGGGATGCTGAAGAGCTTAAAATGTCGGATGGAATAATAATTCCTTACAAGAGACTTCACACCATCCAATTTTCAACCCCAGATGGAAAGGCAAGGATGATAGCCGTCGAACAAATAATGCCTTGGGAAGTTCCCAATGGAGAGTATCCCTTGATATTAACGACTGTTAGAGTCGTCAGCCACTATAATACGGGAGAGATGACAATGAGAAGCCCATCCCTAGTTAAGCTGATGAGTGAACCAGTCCTCTATATAAGCAAAAAAGATGCTGAGAGATATGGAATCAAAGACGGAGACATTGTAAAGGTGGAAACAAGAAGAGGAAGCCTAAAACTAAAGGCAAAGATTGCCAATGTGAAAGAGGGAGTTATAGTTGTTCCCTTCCACTTTGACGCCAATATTTTGACCAACGATGCTTTGAACAAGGCAGGAACACCAGAGCTAAAGTTCTCGGCAGCAAGAATAAGCTTGATAAATGAGGGAGAGAATGAACGAACATGAAAAAGCTCGTCATAATCCCTTCACTAGTATTTCTACTTGTGTTTTTCTATATGCCAGTAATGTATGTAATAAGACTCGGACTGAACTTTGAGAGTTTGAGGGATGTATTAACCAATGAGTATCACCTCAGGGTTATAGGCTTCACATTTATCCAGGCAGCTCTCTCCACACTCTTAACGCTTGCAATAGGGCTCCCTGGAGCCTATATTTTTGCAAGATACGAATTTCCCGGAAAAAGCATACTAAAGGCGATAATGACAATACCATTTGTAATGCCAAGCGTCATGGTAGCCCTCGGATTTATAGTCCTCTTTGGAAAATCTGGGCCACTAGGATGGATGAATGTTTTATATTCTTGGAAGGCGATAATTTTAGCCCACGCATTCTATAACTTCCCCGTAGTCGTCAGAATGGTTTCAGCCTTGCTAGAAAGAGTTAACCCCCACTATGAAGAAGCGGCAATGACTTTAGGGGCTAAGGGTTTAATACTTTTCAGAAAAATAACCCTACCTCTAATCTTACCTGGAATCCTTTCCTCTGCACTTCTAACGTTCACGTTCTCCTTTATGAGCTTCTCGATTCCACTAATTCTCGGTGGGTACAAATACACAACGCTAGAAGTTGACATATTCACCTCAATAATGGTTCTCTTAGACTTTAAAACAGGATCCTCTCTAGCACTACTCCAGATGATCCTTAGCTTAATATTCATATATGCCTATCTGAAAACTCTAGACCTTTATGCGAAAAGAGAAGAGCAGAAGATCTTTAGAAGGTGCGAAAAACCAAAAGGCTTAGCACTCATTGGAACTCTTCTATACTTTTTGCTGACCTCACTATTCATCTTAGGCCCTCTCGTTGCCGTTCTCTATGACTCTTTAGCTTTCAATGGAACGATTTCCCTAGAATGGTATAGAAGAGCATTCTCACCGAGGTATAATCCAATGTTCGGAACGTCTGTTCCTAGAACAATTGTGAATTCACTTTTCTTTGGTATAATAACGGTAACTATCTCCTTATTGGTCGCAATTCCCCTAAGCTACTCTTTAACGAAGTGGAAGTTTAGAGGGAAATCTCTTGTGGATGCCTTAGCAACACTTCCTCTAGCCTCATCCCCTGTAATTTTGGGACTTGGCTATCTCCTCCTCTTCAGAAAAAGTTCATTATATGGAAGTTGGATTTTAGTTGGAATAGCTCACTCGATAGTGGCATATCCATTCGTTCTCAGGGCAGTCTCTTCTTCGCTGGTTAAAATAAGAGAGAATCTTTTTGAGGCTGCTCTAACGCTTGGCGCTAAAGAATTCATTGCATTCTTTAAGGTCGAACTTCCTCTAGCTTTGAGGGGAATAATTGTTGGGGCAATATTTGCATTTGCCATAAGCATTGCAGAGCTTGCAACAACTTACATGCTGGCAAAGCCTGAATACACCACCTTAACATTGGCAATATACAAGTTTATATCTTCCAGGCAATTTGGGCCAGCATCGGCATTGGCGACCATCCTAATGATAATATCGGGGATATCCTTTATCCTGATAGAAAAAACGGGGGAAGAAGTATGGTAGATGTAAGGTTAGAAAACATTAGGAAGTCCTTTCCTGGATTTGAGCTAAATCTATCCCTCAAAGTTAACGATGGAGAACTGCTGACTCTTCTGGGCCCCAGTGGATGTGGAAAAACAACAACTCTCAGAATAGTTGCTGGACTCGAAAAGCCAGATGAAGGAAAAGTGTATTTTGGGGAAGAAGATGTTACAAACAAAAAACCCTATGAGCGAAACATTGGAATGGTGTTTCAAGATTATGCTCTCTTTCCTCACATGACGGTTTTTGAAAATATAGCCTTTGGATTGAAACTCAGAAAAATTCCAAAAAGTGAGATAGAGAGAAGAGTGCAATGGATTTTAGAGTTAGTCGGGCTAAAAGGTCTAGAAGAGAGATATCCAGAACAACTTAGCGGTGGCCAACAACAGAGAGTTGCCCTTGCCAGAGCTTTAGTAATTGAGCCAGAAGTTCTGCTACTTGATGAACCACTAAGTAACCTAGATGCAAAGGTTAGAGAAAAGCTTAGGGGAGAGATAAGAAGAATACAAAAAGAGTTAGGAATTACAACAATCTACGTTACCCACGATCAGGAAGAGGCCATGGCGATAAGTGATAGGATAGCGGTGATGAATGAAGGGAGGATAGAGCAAATAGATGACCCAGTAACCCTATACTTTAATCCAAAAACAGAGTTTGTCGCAAAATTCCTTGGAACAGGAAACCTGATAGAGGTGAGAGCCAAAGATGGAAAGGCTTGTCTAAGAGAATTATGCTTTTCCACATCTAGAAATGGAAGGGTTAAAATATTCTTTAGGCCAGAAAACGTTTTGATTGGGGATAAGGGAGCAGAGGCAGAAGTTTTAGATTATGAAATTCTCCCTGGGAGGATTAGAGTAAGACTCCTTATCGAAGATAGGGAGATAATCGCCGAAAGGCCACTTGAAGAAATTGAAAAGTTAGGAAAGAAAGTCAAAATAACCGTGAACAAGTACATTATCCTTTAACTTCTTCAGGACTCTTTCCCTGAACAACAACCTCAGTCCACTGCTTAAGCCACTTGTCTAAGTTTTTCTCAACTTCTTTTGGATCTATGGTCACTGGCTTCTCAACCTTTAAGGCGTATTTGTAAACTTCTGGAAGCTTAACATTCTTGTTAACAGGATACATCCACTGGGTAGTTGGGAGCTTCTCCTGAGCTTTTTCACTTAGGAGAAACTCTATGAACTTCTCGGCAAGTTCCCTGTTTTTCGCACCTTTGACTATTCCAACTCCTTCTATCTGAAGAAAGTTACCCTCCTTGAACTCGACTGCCTTAACGTTCGTTTTGTTGTCATAATAAACCGTGGCAGCTGGTGAGGTCGCATAGCTTAGGACAACAGGATATTCTCCCTTGCTAAATGCCTCCCATGCGGCGCTCCAACCCTTAACTATTTGGACATTATCTCTAAGCTTTGCCCAGTAATCCAGCCACTTATCTTTGTAAACTGCAATCGTCCACAACATAAAGGCCAAACCCGGAGAACTTGTTCTCGGATCCTCAATAATTATCTTACCCTTCCACTCAGGTTTAATTAAATCACCAAGGCTCTTTGGGGGCTCACTTATTAAATCAGTCCTGTAGTTGAACGCTATATATCCATAGTCAAACGGTGTTAGGTAAAAATCCGGATCAAAGCTATTGATGATCCACTCCGGGATAACATCTGCATTCTTAGGTTTGTATTTTTCGAGAACCCCCGCATCCAAGGCCTTCGCCATGAACGTATTGTCTATTCCCACAACAACGTCAGCTTGAGGATTGTCCTTCTCAAGGATCAATCTATTGACGAGCTCACCGGTACTGCCAATGAGAACAAGGTTCACTTTAACGTTGTACTCTTTTTCAAACTCTGGAATTACTTCCTTAAGCCAGTACTCTAGACTGTCATATGCATAAACTGTCAGTGTCCTCTCTTTCTCTGCCTGTGACGATGTTTCTGTTCCACCAATGCATCCAGCTACTGAAACGAGCATTGCGATGAAGATTGCAAGTATTAACTTCCCCCTCATTTTACAACCACCAAGGCAGATTTCACAACCGACTTTTTAAGTTAAGCCATTCGAAAGCCAAACTTTATAGGCATAAATTTGTAAAAATAAACCTTAAAAGTTCAGAAATTTTAACACAAACGTGGTGAGATCGGGGTGGTTAGAATAGCAACTTACGCCTCCCACTCAGCACTTCAAATCCTGAAGGGGGCAAAAGATGAAGGGTTCGAAACAGTAGCATTTGGAAAGAGCAGGGTTAAGCTCCTCTACACCAAATACTTTCCAGTAGCAGACTACTTCCTCGAGGACACTTATCCCGAGAATGACCTACTAAGGCTTGATGCGGTAGTTATACCAACGGGATCCTTCGTTGCTCATCTCGGAGTTGAGCTCGTAGAAAAAATGAAAGTCCCCTATTTTGGAAATAAAAAAGTCTTAAGATGGGAAAGCGACAGAAATCTCGAGAGAAAGTGGCTTGAAAAAGCAAAGCTCCGTCTTCCAAGGGTTTACGATGATCCCGACGATATCGATGGGCCAGTCATAGTTAAACCTCATGGAGCGAAGGGTGGAAGAGGATATTTTCTAGCTAAAAACCCCGAAGACTTCTGGGAAAAGGCAGGAAGATTTTTGGGTATAAAGGACAAAGAAGACCTCAAAAACGTACAAATTCAGGAATACGTTATAGGGATACCCGTGTATCCTCACTACTTCTACTCTAGGATAAAGGGGGAGCTCGAGCTAATGAGCATAGATAGGAGATATGAGAGCAACGTGGATGCGATAGGTAGAATCCCAGCAAGGGAGCAACTTGATCTTGATATTGACATAACCTATACGGTCATCGGAAACATACCCATAGTCCTAAGGGAGAGCCTTCTAATAGATGTTCTGGAGGCTGGAGAAAGAACCGTTAAGGCAGCTGAAGAGCTTATGGGCGGTCTTTGGGGGCCGTTTTGCCTGGAAGGTGTGTTTACCCCAGAAATGGAGTTCGTTGTTTTTGAAATATCGGCGAGAATAGTTGCTGGAACAAACCCATTCATCCACGGCTCACCATACACATGGCTTAAATATAATGAGCCAATGAGCACCGGAAGGAGAATAGCGAGAGAGATTAAAATGGCCATCGAAAATGATGAGCTAGAAAAGGTGGTGACGTGAATGGTTTGGGAGAAGTTCATAGAGGAGAAGGTTAGAGAAATTAGAGAGACCGTTGGAGATGCTAAGGCAATAATAGCCCTTTCTGGGGGAGTTGACAGCTCAACGGCTGCAGTACTTGCGCACAAGGCGATAGGAGATAGACTACATGCTGTCTTTGTTAACACAGGGTTCCTCAGAAAGGGTGAGCCTGAGTTTGTTGTAAAAACGTTCAGAGATGAATTTGGAATGAATCTCCATTACATAGATGCCCAGGATAGATTTTTCTCAGCTTTAAAAGGAGTAACAGATCCGGAAGAGAAGAGGAAGATCATAGGAAGAGTCTTTATAGAGGTCTTTGAGGAAGTGGCTAAGGAAATCGGGGCCGAGTATCTTATTCAGGGAACAATAGCTCCGGACTGGATCGAGAGTAAGGGGAAGATAAAGAGCCACCACAACGTCGGCGGCCTCCCAGAGAGGCTAAACCTGAAACTGATAGAGCCCCTTAGGGACTTGTACAAAGATGAAGTCAGACAGCTAGCAAAAGAACTGGGGCTTCCAGAGAAAATATACAACAGGATGCCATTTCCAGGGCCAGGATTGGCCGTTAGGGTTATAGGAGAGGTCACCCCAGAGAAGATAGCAATAGTTAGAGAGGCAAATGCTATTGTAGAAGAAGAGGTTGAAAAGGCCGGTCTAAGACCCTGGCAGGCCTTTGCAGTTCTCTTAGGGGTTAAAACTGTTGGAGTTCAGGGAGACATAAGAGCTTACAAAGAAACGATAGCCGTCAGAATAGTTGAAAGCCTTGATGGAATGACTGCAAATGCAATGAACGTTCCATGGGAAGTTCTCCAGAGAATAGCGTTCAGGATAACAAGCGAAATCCCGCAGGTCGGAAGGGTGCTCTATGATATAACAAACAAACCCCCAGCCACGATAGAGTTTGAGTGAAGTTTATCTACTCCAAACTTCAACTTTCAGGTGGGGCGAGAGATGATAGTTATCATGGATAATGGAGGCCAATACGTCCACAGGATATGGAGGACGCTCAGATACCTTGGGGTTGAGGCAAAGATAATACCAAACACAACTCCTCTAGAAGAAATAAAGAAGATGAATCCCAAGGGGATAATATTCTCAGGAGGACCAAGCTTGGAGAACACAGGCAACTGCTCAGCAATCCTAGAGAATTATGATGATTTTAACGTGCCAATTCTGGGAATATGCCTAGGCCACCAGCTTATAGCAAAGTTCTTTGGAGGAAAAGTTGGGAGGGGAGAAAAGGCCGAATACAGTCTTGTCGAGATTGAGATAGTAGAAGAGAACGACATATTCAGGGGAATTCCAAAGAGGCTCAAAGTGTGGGAGAGCCATATGGACGAGGTAAAAGAGCTACCTCCAAACTTCAAGCTCTTGGCAAAAAGTGAAACCTGCCCAATAGAGGCTATGAAACATGAAAAGCTTCCCATATATGGTGTTCAGTTTCATCCCGAGGTTGCACACACCGAGCATGGAGCTGATATTCTAAGGAATTTTGCCGAGATTTGTGGGGAATTTTAATCAGCTAGTCGGTCCTTTCATCATCTTTTTCTCAGCAACGGGTTTCTTCATCATTCATTTAATGCACCAAAGGCAAACTTTTTAAAATTTAAGTTATTACTATCTAGGGTGAGATTTTGGGATACACAGTGTACTATAAGACAAAAATTGATAAATGGAGAGAATTTATAAAACTTATAGAAAGAATAAGCGGGGGGTTAGGAATTGAGATTAAAATTCGCGAAAATGAAGTTATTCTAAAAGGAGAAGATGTTGAGGAGTTGAGAATAAAGAAAGAAGGGTATAGCTCTGTGAAAACATATGGAAGAGAACCTTACACTTCAATATACCTTTTGATCCTCTACTCCATATCCTCCTTTGGCTCCGTTGAAGTCTGGGAAGATTGAAGGACTTCGATAATAGCCTTTGGAACAGCTCCCCTGAAAATTCTATCTTCTACCACTATTTTAACTAGATCCCCTTCATTAACGACATTCTCACCTTTCTCAATCCAATAATATCCCGGCTTAACATTTGCCGCAATATCATCGTGCACAAAAACCTTCACTAGATTATTTTTAACTTCTTCTACTATCCCATAAGTGTATTCTCTGCCAAATTTCATTTTGAAATAATTTCTAAATCCTAAAACAAGAAGTGTTATTGCGATAATAAACACATAGAGGTAGAGAATGCCAACATTGAGATTTCTCAGAATCTCATATCCCACTAGAGCAATTGCCGAAATAAAAACAAGCCCATGATAGAAATATCTGTAAGCTTCAATATTTATTATGTAGTCAGACCCTCTAACCAGAGTATACCTAATGAAAAGAAACTCAAAAATCGAGATTGCAATTAGTAGTAGAATAGAAGTGTTGAGAATTATCAAGATAACACCTACAATTAGGTATAAGATAAAAGAAAGTTGCAATTGAAGACTGAAAGTTTCATGCAGTGTATATTTTTTGAGTCTTAGTATAGGAGGCTTGTTAGTGGGCTTTGGAAATAAAAATGACTTTAAAATTCTGAAAATTTCCTCGGTCTTCTGCCCTATTTTATCTAAGAGTTCTATTATAGCCATTTTGCATCACCCATGACTATATGCTTATCTCTGTAATAAGTCTCTAGCCCCCGTTACTCCGAACATCGTAGATGCCGTATTTTCATCTATGAAGAAGTAAACACTATCCCTATCTGGGGAATCTGATATCCCGTAAACTCTATATGTTTGTAAATCACATATTGGATTATCAACTAGGAGCTTTCCTGGGAAGTAGTGATCTAAGAAGCAGAAGTCAACACTACTGACATTTTCCTCTGGTGCCCTTTGAAGCACTGTTAAGAACAAGTTGTTAAGCTTCTCATCAAAGTAATAAGTTAGACTATCCGTGGGTACCATAAAGCTTACGAGTCCTATTGGATAATACATGCCATTCTTAGCTAAACCAACTTCATTTTGAATTTGTTCAGACAATCTAACGTATTTTTCATGATTAACCGTGCTACCCTCGAGTCTCTCAAAGAAAGACATTCCCCAGGACACGCCAAAGTATCCTATCTCCCCCTCCCTGTTTCCAACCCTCTCTTGCTCATTGATACAGAGCAGGAAAGGTTCAAGATCATAAGCCCTCGCAAGGTTCTCAGGTGGCTTGGTTTCTTCTTGAGAGAGAAGAGGAGTATAGGTTATGTAAGAATCCCCCCATATTACCCACGAGAAGAATCCTCTGTTACCAACGGTATTATTAACCACAAGGTAAACTGAAATATCACTAGTAACATCTCCGGAGAGTGTTACTTGGGAAGTCTCAGAAGAAACCCGTGGTTCATGAATGTAGGTTAAGTTTAAGCCATTGGCGGCATTGAACTTGACCTCATACCTGTTTGGATTGGATATGAACCACGTCCCTGGGGAATAACTTGCCAGCTTATCCTTCCAGTCCTTGAGGATCAGAAGTTTCTCAGTAGTCCAGTTGTCGACGAACTGGAAGGTCACGGGAGTTCCAAGTATCGTGATTTTTTGAGATAAGTCGCCGATATTGATGTACTTCCTTATGAATATCCAATCAAAGATTGCCCCTCTCGATGAAGATCCACTATCTATAAATATATACAAATAGTATAAGGGGAACTTAAATACCCAATCTTTAACAGTTTCTTGTCTGTTTTGAGCAGTTAAATCCTTAAATTCAAAAGTTCCAGATAAATAAGAATAGTAACTTAGCTCAACAGAATATACATGATAGCCATAGTCTCCCCTAGGACTTGAACTAGAGATCAAAACCCACCCCCAAGCATAATATTGAGCCAAGAAATTTTTTGAGATGTCATCAGTAAATAATAATGTTATGTTTAACTTAAATATCTTATATTGGAGCCCAATTCCTGCATTCCACTTCCCTTCGTATTCAAAACTTGGCCTCATTCTAAATTCAACAACAAATTGATTATTTATATTGAGAGGTTTTCTTGTTCTCAGGGCATACACTTTATCTCCACCAAAAATAGTTAGGGTGCCATTTCCACTAGGATTCAAAGAAACCACCCCATTAATTATCCAATTTTGCTCTAGCTCGGTTCTGCTTTCATTAAAATCATCAAAGAACAGAAACACTGAATTCCCATCTCCCCTCGTGTATTGGAAGGAGTCAGAGTAAGCTATGTAAACGCTTCCAGGGAGGTCAGTTCTAACCCATATTAATGCTCCCCCATCGCCCCAATACTCTATCCAGAAGGGAACTTCTTTAGTAAGTGAGCCGTCAGCATACACCTTAATTTTCGCCTTGTTTGTCGTGGAATCATGGGGAATCAAGCTGGCAATTGTGGAGTTCAGGTATATTGGAACCTGAACATCTGTAATGGTTTTAGGATAACTTAACTGCACTTCAATAATACTAATATCCGGGATCCCAGTGGCATTCAAACTTATCTCCACCCCTCCATTGAAATCATTATTCCATGATGCCGAAAGATTGTACCTAACAAAGAATTCTCTTTGAGCTGTGGTAAAGAGTGGAAATACAGTCCCAGGGGATAAAGTAACATTCTGAGTATAGTTCGCTCCAAACACAGACAGCAGACTTCCTCTCTTATATGGAACATCGGAAGATTTAGAATAATAGATATAATAAGTGGTTGTAGTCGGTCTCAGCCATATTAGAACCTTTTGATCATCCCAGCTCTCTATCCAGTAACTAGCCTCAACACAATCTGGGGTATAAAGTACCAAAGCCCCAGATGCTCCCGAATGAGGAATTGAGCTGAAAGGATAGTCCGTTGCATTGAATTCAAGAAGAACGAGCTTTCCAATATAGCTTGCAGGAACAGTAAAAGATACACGGTAGGGATAAGTATAGTTACACCAAGTGACAGCACTACCAAATACAAGAACACCCATATCGCCTTCTTTAAACACATCGGCCGGATTTACGAGTTCTCCTCCTACCGTTGTGTTTACAATGATTGGAGCTGTTGTTTCAGAAAAGTCACCTTCCTTTAAGACATATGCCAACGCTCCATCACCCGGATACTTTTCTCCAATATATATTGTATCCGACGTTACTGCCGTTGAATATCTGCCAATTACTGGAGAAGTACTACTAACTCCAGACCCCTCAATAACTTTAACAGGTTTTGCAAAGATCTCCGGGTAGGCATATTTACATGCCCTTACAATCCTTTGATATCTTCCCCCAGTAACCGCTGAGAACATGGGATCTTCAAGACCATTTAAGTCAACTATTGAATAAACGTAACCTTTCTCTGGAATACTCCCTTTGTAAACTATCTTACCCGCGAGATCTTTAATTACTATACTGTTAATTCTTCCCTTTATTACAATCCTGAACGAGTCTAAGGGAGCAATCAAAATTGTAGTGTTCCTAATAATGCTATCCCTATTGACCCCAAAAAGTAACCCCTGTTTTCTTAATTGTTTTTCAACTTCACCCAACCAAGCCTCAATAGTTTGATTCCCCATAATTCTTTCTACATCGTAACCAGCTAACGGAGGAGAATTTCCTTTTAAAATAAGATCCCTTATTGTATTGTTCGCTCCATAAGTTGGAGAAATGAACTTACCAGTCACGGCAACATAGTCAATTGCAGCTATTAGAGCCCTCTTACCAGATATCTCCAGGGCTCTTTTAAATTCTAATTGAAGCGATGATATAACTTGATAAACTCTTTCAGAATAAGCCCTCTCACTTTGACTAAGAATTACCTGGGATGATATTTCCTCATATGTTGCTAATAGTAATAAAATTGGAATCAACATCACGAGAATTGAAGCATTGATTATAAAACCCCTTCTCATTATCTCTCCCTCCAAATTCTTAGAGTTACCATTATTGGGGTGAATAATCCAGGAATACTACCCATACTCGCCGTTTGAATACTAACTCCCTTAGGCAAGTCTATGTCGATAGGATTAGATCTAGACCCATCATAAGGTACAGTTCTCCAGTCGTTAGGATTCAAATCGTCTAAATAATTGAGCTTGTTAAATAATCTCAGGACAGCATCATCAACTGCATACTTTGTTGGATCAAGTTCATCAACTGAGATCTGCTTATACGGCGGATCACCAACTATTATGCTCCTCCTTTCAACGCTACTTCCATCAAAGTAATAATAAGTTAAGTTGTATCCCTTATATGTTGGATATCCTTGGAGGAGATAGGGAAAGATATCACCATACCCGGCGTATCCCTGAATAAAATATCTTATTATCCCTCTTGTTTCACCATCTCTTACATATGATGACCCATCAGTCATTCTTATTTCAAAGGTATTCTGCTGCCCTGGAACCATCATCCAGTCGTATAATCTTGTGTAAGCGACCCTTATTGCATACCTTCCCAATGGACCAGAATAGAACTCTCTGTTGTTCTCATACAAGTGTTGAACTGTAGAATAATCAGCAAATGAATATCCAACCCACCAATCGGCATACCATGGCTCAGCTGTAGGTGGTAGGGAATATCTAACCTGAAGTCCTGCTCCATTGTAGCTGACTCTTGGATCTCCATAGGGAAAATATATTGCCAATGGAATACTATACATTGTCAGTGCAGTTTTTGGTATGTAATCAATTTTGACATAGGAATCGGGGTACCCATATAGCACTCTCTGTCCTACCCCCCCATAAGTAGAGCTAGTTGCCGTACAATTAAAACCATAACATCTTGCCCCTCCATATTTCCACCGACCATTTGCTGGATTAAACTCCGCATCAAATCCTACAACAAAGTCAAAAACCATTTTGCTTATATTACTAAGAAATTCTGCATAGCAATCCCTACCGCCACATAATTTACTGTTTACAGCATTCCTGATTTCGCTGTCTGTGAATTCCACAATTCCATCCACAGAAGGATGTTTCCATAAGAGTAGAGTTAACTTACCTCCAAGTCCGTAATATAAATTTACTCTATGAACACCATTCACTTTAAATTTCATTGTTATTCCCGTTATGTTGCCAGGAACAAACATCTCTAACAAGTAGAAGAACCCAGTATATTTCGAAGTTACGCTATAAATTTTCACGAGTCCTGGATCCTCAACTGCAAGAGAATTCGATTTGTATTTAATATATAGTGTTGTACCACTGGCAGAACCTATACCATCTTGCCTATATGGGTAGGTAGGAAGATAGTATATTATAGTGACGTTATTTGAACCTGACTTTAGACAATTTGTCAAATCCTCGTTTATTGTTCTAGCAGTTGGACCAAATGTACATTCATAACGAGAGCCTACATTTATTTTTAGAAGTTGGTATTCCCTATATCTCTTTACAAATTTTCCATCTGCTTTAATTATTTCCGCATCTTCTGGGAGATTAATTTCTCTGGTAATAGTAAGAATATTGTAATCATCATATAAATTATATGGACCAGCGAGGACTCTAAACCATCCATACAATTCCTCTCTTATAACAGTAGCCTTAGTTAAGTAAGCCCTCGCTATGTATCCCCTAGGGGTTCTATTATATGAGTAACCACTCAGAATCATGCTTGAAGTTGAAATATCAAACCTTTCCTTAATCCCCTGAACTTTTACGAAAGATTGGTTATCAACTATGAACTCATATCCATAGCCAGGCAATAACCTTGACAAAACATATCCTATTATTGTCCTCGCTCTGGCCTTATAGTCAATCGAAGGATAAAGTGGCTGAACAGCCCAATACGTCGCAAGAATGTCTAGGGGGGACATGTCAGGAGTCACAAGGGTCATGTTCAATGTTCCATTCCGAATCCACTCCTGGATTACATCTCCAGGAACCAGCTGATTAAGGGGAACAGTTCTTAGGATAGTAAGGACGTCTTCCGCACTCTTCATGCTTTGCTCCCTCATGTATGTCTGATACAGGGCTTGTGTGTTAATTTCCATAGTTACAACTCCCACAATAACAGTAGATACCAAGATGAACGCTAACAATGCGTCAAATGTAAATATAAACCCCCTTCTCATCTCTCATCCCACACCCAAAGCTTTACCAAGCCCAGCTCATACCTTTTATCAAGTAATAGACCAATATTGTACTCATCTATTAAATATACCGGACCATTGAAATTTGTTTCGTAAATCCACATCTCAACGGGTTTTCCTCTTTCACTTGAGACTTCTGAAAATACATCGATCCAGGGAATTATTATGGAAGTTTCGTTTCCTACATAAGTTTTTTGAAGGATAACTCTCCCAGTAGCATTTACTTTCCAAAGATACGCTTGGACATTTGGAGAAACTGCACTCTTAGTTACTCCCAGTAATTTAGTCTTTTCCCCATCTAAGATTATAAATAGGGCGTATCCAGTTTCATTTGGAACAGTTATCTCAAACCTTGCATAAGCAGGAGGAGTATATTTAAGAACACCTGAAATAAGCCTCGTATAGTTGGAGGAAACCTCAATAGTCATATTGTATTTTTTAATATCGACAGTTACAGCTCTGCTGGCATATTCAACCCAACTAGCATTCTTTGGAATTTGAATTAATACTGTTGTCAAATTATCTTTGTAATAAACAGCTCTGGCCCAAGCCTGAGATCTCTCTAAGACTTGGGGGTACGTATAATCCAAGGAGGCAGAACTAACTGAAAGAGGCAGTTCTCCCAAAATGAAACATGGTGGGGGAGACGGAGGAGTCCAATCATCTGGAAGTGGATAACCATATATGTTTAGTGTAAAGCTCGAGGTATAGGAGATAACCTGAGGCTCATTTACTCTCTCCCATCCACTCCCTGTCCATTCATACCATTCTCCAGTTCTGTTTGAAGCATACCAAATGTTTCCAACTTTGATGTAAAGGTTTCCTGGTAAATAGTTTTGAATACCAATATTTACTGTTGCAACACCTGAGACGTCAATAAGGTAAGGATTTATCGTGTCTCCGAATATTACCAAGTCCCTGGCGATATCTATTTGCCTACTGCCTTGTCCCCTAATTATTAAAGCCCTATCTATGTAGACACTACCACCTACTCTTACAGTAACTGACCCATTAATTGTCCAGTCTCCATCTATTGCAAGGTAAGGATAGGGTCCTCCAAGTGTGGGGGGATAATGACCAACCGTTATATCTAATGAGCCATCTGTATTTACGTCTCCAAGGATACAAAGAGGAGAATCGGATGTTATACTAGCGGATCCCCTTATTATTAGAGGAGAACACTGAATTATAGTTGGATTACCAAATTTTAAGGACTGGGTACCAGTTACTGTACAGCTTCCAGAATATACATCAAAATTCCCGGAGATTCCGCCTGCATCTGGGTTCCATGTGAAGTTCACCGTGAAGTTCCATATACCAAGATAAAATTCAAGGCAGAAGGGCTTTCCAAGGCTCAAGTTTCTGAGGAAGTCAAGAACTTTGGAATCATCTTTTTTGATTAGATCAAAGAAAACTAGAGCCTTTTCGTAAGATACAAATGGAGAATCCTCCTCTTTCAGTCCAAAGCTCTTAGCATTGGTAATATTATCATTCCAATTTGGAGGCTCTCCAGGAGTTTTTAACAAGACATCTAACATGTTATCTGGAATGTTAACTCTCTCATACCACTCAACAATAGATGATATAGCCTCTCTTATTGAATCAGATGTGGTGGATATTGTTCCGAGGAGTATTATTGTCATGGTTAAAGCAACAAAGGCATCTAGTGAGAATATCTGGCCTTTTTTCATCTTATCACACTCCATCCATTATTAACCGTTATATTCATTACAATTCTTTTCTCTCCAATATATATACCATCACCCCTTAAGCTCGTTATCCGGAGATTTTTCAGGGAATTTTTCAAGAATTCACCGAGTAGCGTCGCTATTCTAGAATTCTCTTCAGCAGTCAAGTTATTCAAATTATGGGAGAACCCCAGGTAGATAACTATTTCGCTTGAGTTTTCCTTAGTAACTTTCAGGCCAATAAAAGAAAATCTAACCCCATAGTACCCAGTATAACTTGTTATAATCTCATTCAATGGAGCGAGTTCGCTCTTGTTTACCACAACGCCATTGGTTATATAGGAAGAAGCATATCCAGCAAAATCTTTGAGTTCAACCAGAACTGAGATATCACCTGAGCTTTTTAAATAAACGATTGATACACTAATAGCGGATAAGACTATTATCCCCACTAATAACAGGCCTTCAACTGAAGTTTGGGCTCTTTGAGACTTTGACATCTAGTCCTCCCTCACTAGCGTTATAGAATACAATTATCCAAAATTCAGGAGATTCATTCGTCAGTATCACAGAACTAGTTGAAATGACATTGACGGGAAGTTTTTGTTGCGTATAGTACATTGCTCCACCAATGGTGGAATATATCTGAACTAAATCACTTGTTCCATTTATCGTTACCTTAATAGAGTCACTGGGAGATACAGAGAAGGGCAAATTAAGTCTAATTGAGTATCCTGGACCCATACTATAAGCCTTCGTAACGCTATCCCTGACTGTTATAGATAGAACCTTTATTTTTGTTGCCATTGAGAAAGTGTTTGCCATTTCATTTTCCTGTAATCCAATACTAATTATCCCAACAGAAAGCACACTTATTAGTGCTATAGCAAAAAGAAAATCAATGCTTAACTGACTCCTCACTCTAACCACCTGGATTAATGTTTATCACAATTTCTTGAGACGTTGAATTGTACTGCCAAATATTTTCAATCTCGGGATTCCATTCAACTACTATTTTCAACATTTTGGGGAGGTTCGCCGGTGATAATTTAACACAAGCAAGATTTACAAAGGTTCCTCCAAAGTTCACATTCAAAATTTGGTCAGGAAATACCGTTGTGTTTGTAAGGAAGTCCCTCCTATATAGGGACATTGCAAAGAAAGCATTCTTATTAACACCTTCGAAGTTGACGCTTATAGGCTCAGTTCCATTTAAAAGCATTACATAAGTTCCGTTTCTGTAGGATATGCATATAATGGGATTATTTATGAAAAAAGCTTTCTCTATGTAGTTAGGATCTCTAAGGTATGTTAACCTATAATACGTGGTAACCTTCGCCCCCGGACCTTGAGCATAGACCTGGCTTATTGCATTCGATATAGAGCTTGCAAGGCCTTTCGCCTCAACACCAATTTGAGCAGCGAGAACATCTTGAGAAGGAGAACTAGAAAAACTCGTTAACTTCAAAGAGTACACTAACATAAGGACAAATATCATAAATAGGAACATGAACTCTAGGGAAATTTGACCCTTCCGCATAATCCCCCCTGGTTAGAGATTTAACAAAACCATTATTTAATCATTACCCACTAAATTTTTCATAATGACCCTCAAATATGTCTAAACAGTTACTCAACCCTAGCCCTTCCTCTGTGGTCAAACAGAACTCCTTTGTAATCTGAATTGTATAAATTGAACTTATATTTTTCCTTATCTAGATCAAATCTTTCCAAAAGGGCTTTCAGCTCATACACAAAGAACTGAACAAGTTCATAATACTTCATATCCACTTCACTCTTCTGGCGGTCGAAGATGTAAATCGCTAGGGGAAGAACTCCAAGTGCAATGACGAATGTTGGGTATCCCGTAATGAAGGAGAGGATTATCATAAGAAGTGCAAAACCCGAAAGGGCTATTATTGAATAATATATTATCCTCATGCTTCTTTTTGCCTCCTTAACTTTTTCCTCCCAAATATCCATGAGAAATGGGTTGTAAAAATCGAAGACCGTGTGCCTTTTTCCTTTTCTTATCCTCTCCCTAATTAGAAGATCCCAATCATCCTTATAATAAACTTCAATGCCTCTCAGCTTTGCTCTCTCGGCATCTATTGCAGAAATTATTCTTATGATATCTTCAGCACTCTCGTGGGCAATGTGGGAGTAAACCTTCTTTTCATCCAGTTCAAGAGCGACTTCAACAGAATCTTTAACCTTAATCATCAACCTCACCAGGGTATATATCGTCAAAGTCTGGAAGACCACTTAGTAATTCTTTTTTCTTTATCTCACTTTCCTCTTTAGCTTTCATAAAATCTCTGGCATATTTCTTTGCGGTCAAGATTATCTCTTCTATACTCTTACTTTCGTATATCCCACTTAACAGTGTAACAACCTCAACTTCCCTCTCCCTAGGATCTGGGTAGAATCCCCTAAATATCTGCTTTCCCTTTATCCTTTCCGTGAGCTCATTTAATGCCTCAAATATGTCTTTAGCCTTTAAGGCTTCAGGAGGCCCATGGATAGCTACAAGACCGTAAAGTGCCGACTCTATGTTAACATCAAGGTAGAGTCCCTCTGTCTCGAACGATCTTATTATCAGCCTTGACAGGCTTTTGATCTTTGAAGCATCTGCTTTTGCATATCCAATTGTAGCAAAACTGCCCATTGCCCTAAGAACAAACTTCAAATCACTTGCATCCAACGTTTGTTCTCCAGGAACGTCGATCAAAGCCAACAAAGAGGCTATTCTTTCAACAATTGCATAGTTTATCTTTTCATAGGCCTGGCTTATATCTTCACCACTCTCCTTGAGCTTATTGTTGTCTATTGCTATTATTGAGTCAACTATCTTTGAGAGCTTGTCTATAGTTATTGCGGCATTTATAGTTGGCCTTATTCCCTCCTCCTTTAGTGGCAGTGCTCCTACTGCAACAACAAGGGAATCAGGGTACTCCTCTTTGAGTGCTTCTGCCAAGACTGGAGTGCCGCCGGCTCCAGTCCCACCTCCAAACCCGAAAGTCAAGAAAAATATATCAACGTCCTCGTACCCAACTAGGGAGTTTATTTTTTTCATTACCATCGGAAGATCTCTTTTCATTGCCTCTCTCCCGAGAACGGGATTTGCATTTACCCCTTTACCCCCAACTATGCTCTCGCCTATCAGGATCCTCCTTTCTGGAGGGATATGCTTCAGATATTCAAGATCTCCTCTTGAAGTGTTTATGGCCAATGCCTCAAAATCAACTAAAGAAAATATGTCTGCTATCTTTGTCCCGCACTGGCCTATTCCTATTATTATTGCCCTCACTCCAGGTTCACCCCCGTAAAAATAAATCAAATGAAGATCACAGATATCTCATTTTCCTGAACCTCGTCATCTCTGTTTTCATCAACCCAAGATGCCACGATAGCTTTTCCATGCAGGTACTTGAGTATTGGTGTGTTGAAGAGGAGGTTTGCTATGTCTTCAGTATTTCTACCTTTGTATAGAACGAAAAGCAACTCTCCATCCCTGTTTCTGCCAGGAACTATAAGGAGAACCCCATCGCCATATAATGGAATACCATTTACAGCAAGTACTCCCTTCATAATTCCAATTTTGACATCAGCGTTGTATTTAGACACATCGACCCTTCCCAAGGGATAGATTAAGATATAATTGCCATACTCTGGGATCTTAATCAGAACTGTAGTCCTTATGCTAGTATTGGTGTGGAATATTTCCTTTAACCCATCTGAAACGACACCAGCTATGCTTGGACTCGTTGTTAGTATCTTAACTTTCTTTCCTTTTATGCTTGTTAGTACCGTGTATATATTCACTTTTGGAACTTCAGGGAAGAGTGTGTAGTACATAATAAAGGTTGCGTCAAGCAGTGGGCTCTCGTAAAAGTCTTCCACCTTTGGAATTTCCCATGTTGGCTTAAAGCCGAGTTTTGACAATAAGACGTAAAGATAAAGTTTCTCCCACTCTTGCGAGGGTGGGTTATTTAGGATATATTCTATTGTATCGTGGAGATCATCCAGACGAGCCACGTTTAAGAGAGAACTAAAGATTATGGTAGTCTCTGGGTACTCTGGGGCAAAATACCAGTAAGTTATTGGGGTTCTAAAGACGTAACCCCATCCCCCATCATTTTTCATAGATAATAACCACTCAACGTTTTCATGTATAATTGGATCATACTTAGATACACCCAATCTCCATAATGCTTCAACTGCAAGAGCCACTATTAATGGTTGTCTCCCAAAACTATCTCCCCAATATGTACTAAGAATTAATTCTTTAGCATGTTGTTTTTCTTCTAGTGAGAGAGCATTATACTCTAAAAGGGATAGAAGAGCAAATAGATATTCTTCTCTCATATATCTATCCCTGAGAATAAGTTGTTCTTCTCTAAAGAGAACCTTTCTCATAAATTCGAGTCCTCTCTGAGCGGCATCGCTACTGGGGTTGCATATCTTTACAGCCTTTAAAACGAAGTATGTTGTTGAAACACTTGAAGGAGATCCTCTATATATTCCCCATCCACCATCTTCATTTTGAAGACTCTGGAGAATACTACAGGCCTTGCCTAAGACATCTTCTTGAGGGCTCACTAAGTTCTCTGAAACTAAAGAAAATGCCATCGTTGCATATAAGGGGTAGTATTTATCAGGCCAATCCTCTTTCTCCTCCTCGACCTTTGTTAATAACTTTGCCGCTTCAAAATTTAAACCTTTAAGAGAAAGAATAGCATATGCCCCTAGGGCGGTGTTTAGGGTTGCTAATTTTTCAAGGGCATCCGAGGGTGTTTCACCTGTGACTTTTCTAGTTACAATTATCCAGAGATAGAGATGATAAGGATCGGAAGGCATTTTATCCCTTATTATTGAATATGCTTTCTCAACTAGATCAAGCTTAGTTTCTAAGAATACCAGAGCTGCAGAAGCTAATAGGGTACTTCTATAATCGGGCTTCATACCTTTTAAATATCCCCATCCGTCTCCAGTAAAAGACTCCGTAAGAAAACTAATTCCTCTATTTATAGCCTCTACTATTTTCCTCTCCTTATTTTTATCAAAAGAAAATGCTTTTTTAGCTTCTGCAAGAGCTATTAGTGCATATCCGGTATCTGGAACTGAACTCACACTCCCATAAAAGTATCCCCACCCACCATCTGGATTTTGCCAAGATAGTAGCTCCTCGACTCTCTTCCAGGCTTCATCTACAGACAAATTCTCGCTCTTATTAAGGGCTAGGCTAAGTGCAAATACTATCAAGCTAAGATTTTCTGTTTTATTATCATCGGGAAAGTCCTTCGAAATATCCACGGAATAGTCAAGTATTTCTAATGCTGACATCGGAAGCAATAAAATATTAATGAATATCAGGGCTACTGCAATCTTCATCCTCATGTAATTTCCCTCCCACAGAATTTAGGCTGGGTGTTAAATAAAATTTATGATAGGGAAGAAACTACTCCGTTAATACTTTAATTTCAGAAATCTCCTCTTCCTCTTTCTTTGGAAGACCTCCTGGTCTTGGCTGTTTTCTCCTAGCTTTGAGTTTTTCTAGTTCATTTTTATATTTGACCATGCTATATCCAGTCCATCCGGATACTATTACAAGAGCTATTACTATGAACGTCAAGACATCTACCAAACTGACTCCTTTTGGACTTTCTTTGTTACTTTCTTTCAAGTATTCCTTAGTTATGTTTGCTATTTCCTCTGCTAAATACGTTGCATTCTCCTGGGAAGCCAAAACTTCCTTTATGAACTCTGGTAATTCCTCCGGGGATGGATATTTCTCGATAACTTTAGTATTTTCTTTAACTATTATCCTCGGTGGAACACTGTTTATCAGGACAGTATTAGGATACTCTATCGTGTGCCATCCTCCTAAGGGATCTTGGAACTTTAGAACGACTTTTAGGGGGTAGACTCCCTGTTTAAGAACAAGATATTGGGAGTCCACAACCTTCTCTTCACCAGCCTTTAGTGTCCCTATCTCAATTACATCTTTTCCATCTAAGAAATCTCCAAGAGATACAAGGAGCGAAGCATTCTTTATGAACTCGTATTCATTGTTATTTCCGTAAGCCTTTATTGTAAACCTCAATTTTACTGTCGAGTTTTCTTTTGCAATCACGTAGTTGCTCCAGGAGGAATTTGAAAATCCTTCAACATTTAGGCTTATTCTGGGAACTGCATAGACATTTATTTTCTCTATAACATTTGATTTCACCGTTATCTTTCTTCCAGCTTCGTCATAGTACTCAACGATAACGGGACCCAACGTATATGTCCCAACTGCCTTTGGCTTTAAGGTGTACACTAAAACTGGCATCTCGGAAAATGCCTCTAAGGTATTTAATGTCCATGCTCCGATTCCACTCCTGAGCTCGAAGTTATTTGGAACGGGGGCAACTACTCTAACTTGAAATGCATTTCCTCTTCCTTCATTCTTTACTTTAATGAAAACTATAAGCTCGTCACCACCAAGCAAGAGATCCTTTGTGCTAACCTTGAGTTCGGCTGTGACTTTTGCAGATCTTATTATTGGCTTTGCTATGGCCCCCAAAGGAGCGTACACCTTTACATAAGTCCTGTTGTAAGTCATGTCAACGGAATTTGGAGGAATTTCAATCCTGAGAGGTGCTTTCGTGCAAAGATAAATGTTTCCTTCTCTAACGGAGAATTCTTCTAAGGTTTTTCCTTTGCTGTCTAGTACGGCAAACCTAGAGTAATATCCAACGCTTTTTAGCAAAATATTGTATTTTGTATTATTGTACTCTATAGTTAAGTTCTCCCCCACGTAAAGTATATCGCTATACACAAGCTGAGTTGCTTCAGTAGGTGTTAACTGCTCTTCTTCCTCGGTTTCTTCTGGGGGCTTAATTACTTGAGGATTTGAAAATACAAATTTTGGAACGTATATATCAACTACTGCCTCATCATCTTTTTTTGCACTAACGAGGGTTATCACTAAGAAAGGAGACTGAACAAAGTCGGAATTCAATCTATATGGTACTTTTATTGGGGAGTCTTTTTCTAGGAGTTTATCGACAGTCTCTCCATCCGGATATGTTATCCTAAACTTTGCTTGAGTATCGGAGGGAACGTCAAGAAGTTTTATGGAGAACTTTGGAAAGAGTTTTGGAAGAGTGTAGGAGTCACCTTCATTTAAGACCATGTTATCTTCGAGTAGTTTCATAGGAGTTGAGAGCTTCACATAAACTACGCCTTTATCCTTCCATATCCCGCTAATTTTAATTGCCAGAAGGATATTATCTTGAGATGGATAGTATCCAGTTTCGTCTTCTGCTAATATGAACGTTTTCATTGGATTATTATTCTCATATACCCTTATCTTTACCTTTGTCCAGTCAACGTCAACGTCTTCAAATTTCACAAGGTATTTCTCTGAGAACTTTATCCCCCAACCTAATTTTAACCCAATCGTTGTCAGACTTGAATACATTGTTTCTTCTCCCTTCACTTTTGGTATAAACAACATTGAAGAGCCAATTAGGATAAGTAGAATTAGTACACCCGCTTTTCTCATCCTCTCCCAACCCCCATTATTTGATGATTCTTAAGTTTAGAATTTTTGATAAGTATAAAGCTCTTTTGGTTAATCCCAAAACTTCCTTGTCCTTATATATTTCTTCTCAAGCTCCATTAATTCGGAAATAAGTTGTGATCTTGGAATGCTTGCAAGAACCCTACTCGCTGTTTTAACACCAACACCATAAGTTGCCAATGCCAAAACTGCATTTTCTCCATAAGTTCTATACAAGTCTGAAGCCTTTAGTCCTCTAAGGTAAACCCTTTCCTCCTCTGCACTAAGTCTCATTTTATTCTTAACTTTTTTAAGAACCTTTAAGAATTCCTCAGCATCTTTGGGATGAAGAGGAGCTAACATGAGTGATCCACACTTTGGACATGTTACATTCCCTCTCCCAATCACTCTCCCAACTTTTGTTCTCCAATGCCATCCACAATTGGTACAAACCATGACAATATCTTTTTCAAGCAACTTCTGATAGAACATTTCTCTTAGATCCTCTTCTGTGAACGGGCCAGAAATCAAAAATTCCCCAAGGAAGTTCATGTATGGGAGAGCTAAAATGCTTGGCTTTTCATTAATTGTAGTTTTTATCCTTAAGAATCCCTCTCTTATGCTTCTGATAATTTGTATACTCGTTGGAATGTCAACTTTTTCTTGAAATATCTCATTTAGAGTTTCTTTTTCAATAATAGTCCCTTCAAACAACTTTTCTATGCTTTTAACCTTTGCTCGCTTCGAGAGTGCCCCAATCCTTTTAGCAACATTGATCATCTTCCATCTATATATTGAGCTAAACTTAGCCCCTTTTATCACAAGCTCAGGAATTCCTTCTGGGGGAATAACGGAGATAAAATCTGCGATTTCTTGTGGATTTAATTTGAAAGGTGCTTTTATAACTATTGCATGAGCATACGCTTTCATTGAAAATATGTTCCCATATTTTGAGGAAAGAAGAACCCAGAGAATCCTCGCTAGAGTTTCATTAACTTTATTCCCAAAGCTTGCATGAATTATTGCTATCTTTCCCACCACCTCAATAACAATATCCCTATCTGTGGAGAGCAAACTTCCCTTGAGCTCTTCTACAACCCTTCTAATATCTTCATCTTCAAACTCAACTCCCTCTATTAGTTTGACTCCCCTAGAAATATCATATAAGAGTTCCCTTTTGAGAACGCCCGTATCTCTAGCAACCTCATAGGGGACGGGTATTAGTTCCCCCTCCCAGCTAGGTATGGCACCTTCGATATTCCCAGACTCTCTGACCTTAACTATCTCCCCGTCCCTATCGATTTCTAGCACAATCCAACTCCGCCCATGCATTATAAATTCAACACCTTCTTCAAGCTCTATCACGAAGTTTTCGTCTAGTCGACCAATAATTTTTCCAGATACAACGTCTAATACCTTGTAGCTGATCTCGTCCGGTATCATTGATAGGTTATCAAAATAGTATTTATACGATCTCCTACCAAGCTTTAGTTTTCCTTCCACGATTTTTATTATCCCTGCCTCCTCAAGAAGTCTCAGAACTTCTAGGTAATCCTCCCAAGAGAGATTCTTGTAAGGATATGTTGATTTTGCAATTCTATATGGTTCACTAATGCTAATTTCCTTATACTCTATTAATAATCCAACCACAAAGTGGGCCAAAACATCCCTAGCATTCATATAAGGTCTTACGGGTTCGAGTTTTCCTTCAAGTGCCCTCTTCGCAATGACAAGGCTTTCAAGGTAGTCTTCCGGACTTGTTGTAATTATATAAGCCTCGCTAGTCTCACTAAGCCTATGTTTACTTCTTCCTGCCCTCTGAATCAACCTATTGACTTGTCTTGGGCTCATATATTGAACAACAACGTCAACGTCCCCAATGTCAATGCCTAACTCCATTGAAGATGTACAGACCAAAGCCTTTACTTCTCCATTCTTAAGTTTCTTCTCCGCTTCTATTCTAGCATCCCTTGAAAGACTACCGTGATGAACTTCAACAGGTTTTCCCCATGCTTTAAGTCTATGTGCCAAAACTTCAGCGAACTGCCTAGTGTTTACAAAAATTAGTGCCCTTCTGTAGTTCTCAACTATATTCCACAACGTTCTTAACCTAGCAGCGACATCTGAAGGAATCTTTAATCTCTCAGCGAGCTTTTCATCTTCCTCAGATATTCTCGGATATAGGACTTTAAACTTGTACTTCTTCTTTAGCCTTGGCCTTACAATAACATCAGCCTTTAACCATTCTCTAATTTCTTCCTCATTACCCACGGTAGCCGATAATCCAATCCTTATGAAATCAGAAATTAGCCTGAGCCTTTCTAGGTTTAGAATCAGCTGAACTCCCCTTTTATTGTCAACGAGTTCCGCAATTTCATCTATTATCACAAATTTCACGTTTCTAAGGAATGGTCGGAGAGATTTCATTGTCAATATTATTGGCAAAGTTTCTGGCGTTACTATCAAAATATGGGGAGGATTCCTTACTTGCCTTGCCCTTTTTGACTGTGGTGTATCTCCATGCCTAACATCGACCATAACCCCTGTCCTTTTCCCCCACCACATAAGTCTCTCTAAGAGATCCCTATTAAGAGCCTTGAGAGGAGCTATATAAAGGGCAGATATCGGAGGTAAGTTCTCCTCAAGAATAGAATTTATTACAGGGAGAATTGCGGCCTCAGTTTTACCACTACCTGTCGGGGCTATTATTAAGGTACTTTTTTTCTCTCCATAGATCCTTCTAAACGCTTCAATTTGAATTTGATTCAGTCTGCCAAATTTTTCTTTGATGGCCTTTCTGATTAAGATGTGCATACCAAGTTACCCAATAAAAACTCACTTAAAAGTATATGGTAATTATTTGTGTATGTACAGGAAAGGTGCAAATAGCGAAAGGGAATTAATTAAGATGCTCGAAAAACATGGATTTGCAGTAGTTAGATCAGCAGGAAGTAAGAAGGTAGATCTTGTAGCAGGGAATGGGAAAAAATTCCTCTGTATAGAGGTTAAGTCTACAAAAAAGGATAAGATATACATAAAGAAAGAGGACATAGAAAGACTCGTTTCGTTTTCTAGAAAATTTGGAGGAATTCCAGTATTAGCGGTAAAATTCATCGGAAATGGGTGGAAGTTTATGAATGTGGAGAAAATTGAGACGATTAGGTTTAGCATTAATGATGGAGATCCTCTAGAAGTATTTTTGGGAATTCAAAGAAAGTTGGGGGATGAAAGATGAAAAAACATCATGTTGTGGCTCTAATGTTCTGGATTGGGATTATGATTTGCTCAACAATACCTTCCATCTCTGCGCAGCCTGTGCTAATTGTAAAAGTGTCTCCAGATAAAATAGAAGCTCTCCCCAATCAAACCGTTACCATTAATGTCACGATAACTAACCTTGGAAACGCTTCTGCAAGTAATGTAACGGTTTTTGCACTTGACGATATAAAGGGCGTAATATTCACTCAAGGCTTTATAAAAGAAATACCCCCTAACGGCACCGTAACACTTCCCATTACTATATACATCCTAAAAGCTGAAGCCGGAGTATATACGGTTAGAATTGGAGCAAGAGTCGGTAACCAGCTTAGTATTGGAGAGTTCTCTATTAAAGTTAAGTCAGTGATAAATTATACCGTGGATATCTTGGGAGATAAGAAATTTCTTTATGGCAAAAATGTAACTTTGACAGCAAAAATCCTCTCAACTTCGAATGTACTGTTATATGGAAATGTTGAGATAGTAGTTAGGAAGGGAGAAGAAACTATTAGAAAGTTTTCCGATAAGGTTATGATACAACCCTGGGGAGAATGGAAGAAGAAAATAGCGTTAGGAAATCTTCCTCTAGGCGAGTACAGAGTAGAGATTAAAACCGATTTTTATGGAAGAAAAGAAGCCAAGGTTTTTATGTTTGAAGTCTATAGAAGGCCCCTCACCTATACAGCTTATTTTGAAAACGGAGAGATATTAGTTAAGGTTTACAGAAAAGACACGAAGGAACCCGTAAGTGGAATAAAGGTTGTTATTGGAAATTCGACTTTCTTTACCGACTACAATGGACTTGTTGAATATAGTGTAAAAGCCCCTGGTCTATATATGATTCGAGTATATCTTGACGGTGTAATAAGTGAGAGTATAGTTAGGGTTGAGAAGCCGATAATAGTTGCATACACAGAAAACAATAGTTTAATTGTTAAAGTCGTTGACTCTTTAGGTTATCCGATAGGAAATATCACGGTGAAGGTTTCCAGTATAAGGGGAGTGTTCTACAATGTAACAAACTCTGAGGGAATCTGTGCATTTAATGTATCAAGAATCGGAAGTGGAAAGATACAGATATCTGTGGAAAGTTTGAAATATCTGCCTTCGTCAATCGAAATAAATGTGCTACCACAAAAAAAGACGATGACAATACCAAAAACTACAGAGTTAACGAAAACAGAAACTAAGAAGATAGTGCATACAATAACAGTAACTCAAGAAATCAAGGGTAAGACCATAATAGACAGATGGATAGTAATTATTCTCGGCCTGTTCTTTGTCACATTAGGAGGAAGTTCATATCTCGCGTTCTTTAGACCAATAATCACAGAGGATAGAATAGAGAAGTATTACTTCATTAAAGTCAAAGCTCCCAGACTAATCCCCCTGAAAAATTTCAGCTACGAAATTCTTGCAAGTGCAAAAGAGGCTTGGACAAATAAGGGAAAAGTCAGAATCGAAGATAGCAGAATAATCTGGGAGATTGAGGAATTAGAGCCAGGAGAAGAAGCCATATTACAAATAGTTCTTGCATAGATTATAAATTTCTTCTGCTATTTTTGATTTACCTCCAAGCCTCCTATATTCCCAATACAATTTCTCAACTTCTTTAAAGAGCCTAGTACCAATAGGGAGGTTCTTTTTTAGTGCATATAGGGCTCTACTCCCAATAACCCCCAACTCAATAAGATAGTTATCTGCCCTACTTATTGGCCTAGGGGTTTTTTGTGTGATTCCAACATAGATAGGGGAAACTTTACATTTTCTAGCTAGACTTTCTCCTAGGGAATCTTTCACACTTATAACTTTACAGTCAGCATGTCCCTCTACCCAAGGATATCCTGCAACTCTATTCAGCTCCAATTTCTCACACTTTTCAAGCTTTAGGGATATGGGAAAATTAAAAGCAAGAGCAACTAGAATCTCTGGGTCATCGATTATTTGAATTACAACAGAGTTATCCTTTTTGAGGTCATCAAAGCTTTTACCTTGGAAAATTTTAAAATATAAAAATTTCCCAATCCTTGTAATACCCACTGGAGTCATGTTTGACCTTGTTATTAAAAGGACCTCGTACACCTTACTTTCTTCGGGAAATAGCTTTTCTATCATCGCCAGGATTATCTAGCAATTCTAGCAAGTTCAGCCGAATCTACAACTATTACTTCTCCTATGCTTTTGATGGCTCTCATCGGGATAACTAATAAACCATCGTCAGTAACTGTGAAAGAGCTTAAATCAAGATCCTCATCTGGATCGACGAGAATCGCTAATATCTCTCCCTTTTCACCCTGACTACCATCCTCATCAAATAGGATATCATAAAGCCATCCAAGTCTTATCCCAGTGTCAGTGATTAGCTCAACATCCCTCAGCTTTGATGCCCTTATCCTAACCATAGCTCATCCCTAAAATTTGTTAAAATGAGAGTATAAAAATGTTGTTAATATTTCTTGAGCTCAGGAATGACTTCTTCGAGCTCCTTCTTAAGTTCAGTTGCGATCTTGTCTAGAAAGCTTCTACCTTTTGGAGTTACTACCCTACCCTTTCCTGGAACCTTTTCAACGAATCCTGCAGCCTCTAGTTGCTGGAGAGCCTTCCTTATTATGCTACCTCCAGCCTTATAGAATTTCTCTGGAGCGTGACCCCTATTTTTCCTTCCACCATAGTACGTCCTAAGCCTCTCAATACCAACCGGGCCATCAATGTAAACTCTCCTCAATATTGAAGCCACCCTGTAGTACCACCAGTCCTCCTGTTCTGGAAGCCTCTCCTTGTGCCTGCCGGTCTTGACGAACGGTGCCCATTCTGGAGGCTTTATCTCAGGGATTTCCTTAAGCCTCTGAGCAACCCTCTCAACTAAAAGATCACCAGGAACATCATAAACTGTTGCCATCTTTCAACCCCTCCTCCCTCTTTTGAATTTCTTTCTGAACTCGAGGACATCGAGCTTGATCTTGCGAATTGGTTCTTCCTTAACTTTTTTCTTTGATTGCTCCTTCATTTGGAGCCTCTTTAAATACCTTTCCCAACCCTCTCTCGGCTTGAATAATATAAACCTTTTGCCCCTAACCTCAAGCAACTCGCTATCAGTCAGCTCCGCCACTTTCTCCGCAATTTCCTTTCTTGTCATCTTGGTCGCTATAAGCGCGCCCTTTCTTATTTCAACTTTTAGCACACCTGTTCTGGCTAGCTGAGTTTCGATCTCCTTGATTACACTATCTTCAAGCCCTCTCTTTCCAATCCACGCCCTAGGCTCAATATCATAATATCTCGCCCTAAGAGCTCGCCTAATTTTTCCTGGTAGCCTTTTAGTGACCATAACATCTCACCCTTGTTTCAACAATTTCTAGTTGGCTTTTAAAGGTGTCGGAGTTGGGAATAAAATTTATAAGGTTATTTCAGATTTAGCCCAAAATGGACACGAGCCGGGATAGCCTAGCCTGGTGGGGCGGGGGACTCGTAATCCCCAGGTCCCGGGTTCAAATCCCGGTCCCGGCTCCACAGTTTTCCCTCGACAAAAACTTTAAATATCCTCCATGAACTCAAACCCTATCGGGAGTGCCGCGGTAGCCTAGCCTGGTAGGGCGCCGGCCTGCTAAGCCGGTGGGCGTGGTCCCGCCGGGGTTCAAATCCCCGCCGC
The DNA here is from genome assembly GCF_000263735.1 of Pyrococcus sp. ST04. Taxonomy (NCBI): domain Archaea; kingdom Methanobacteriati; phylum Methanobacteriota; class Thermococci; order Thermococcales; family Thermococcaceae; genus Pyrococcus; species Pyrococcus sp. ST04. Next base: position 1,267,732 of record NC_017946.1, read on the forward strand.
GGCGCCATTCTATTACTGCAATGCCGGGATAGCCTAGAGGCCAGGCGGGGGACTGCAGATCCCCTCTACCCGGGTTCAAATCCCGGTCCCGGCTCCATCCTATTCTTTATTAAGTAAGCCATGAGAAGAGCAAAGGAGGTATAGAAAAGAGAAAATCATGAAGATAGCTTCTCCTTCATGAACTTCTCAAATCTATCCATAGCTTCTTCAAGAACTTCGATTGGAGGTAAGAATACCGCTCTAAAGTGGCCTTTACCGTATTCTCCAAATCCTGAACCATGGACAAAGAGCACATGAGCATTGTGAAGAACATCGAGAACAAACTCTTTATCACTCTTCCAAGGCCCTTCTTCAATCTTGGGGAATATGTAGAATGCTCCCTGAGGTTTAGTTGTACTAATCCCGGGAATCTCATTAAGTCTCTTGTAAATGAAGTCCCTTCTTTCCTTAAGCTTCTTCATGTACTCTTCTAGGTAATCCATTGGCCCTTTCAACCCTGCTATTGCAGCAAACTGTGCCGGTGTGTTTGGACAAAGTCTTATTCTGGCCAGTTTGTCAATGGCTTCTTTAACTTCAGCCAGCTTGTTTTCTGGATCTACAAAGTACATGTATCCCAATCTCCACCCAGTAGCAAAGTACACTTTGGAAAGGCCGTTCATAACTATAACGGGAACATCTTTTGTTATGGATCCAGGAGAAACGTGTTTTCCTTCATAGGTCATTAAGTCATATATTTCATCGCTTATTACTGGCAAATCATACTCTCCTGCAACATCAAGAATCTCCTTTAAGGTTTTCTTTTCATAAAGAGCCCCGGTTGGGTTATTTGGATTTATAACAGCTATAGCTTTTGTCTTCTCAGTAATTTTCTTTCTGAGATCATCTATGTCTGGCTGCCATCCGTTTTCTTCAACGGTTCTATACTCTATAGGAACTCCTCCTAGGAACTTAACTAGGCCAGTATATGGAGGATAGCTAGGCCCAGGGATTAACACTTCGTCCCCAGGATCCAAAAGAGCCCCAAACAACAGCTGTAAAGCTTCTGTAACTGCCGCAGTTACTCTCACGTCATCTGGGGTTATATCAACTCCATTTTTCTTCTTTTCTCTTTCTACTATAGCCTCTCTAAGCTCCAAGAGGCCCTCACTATCTCCATAGTAGTTATGACCCTCTTTTATTGCCCTACAGTATGCCTCCTTCATGTGTTCGGGTGGTTGGAAGTCAAATTTTACTGGATCACCTATGTTAAGTCTTATTACTTTAATTCCTTTCTTTTCAAGTTCTCTGGCAGGTAAAACAACGTCTCTAATCGCATACTCAACAGAGAGAGCCCTTTTAGAAGCCCTAATCATATTCCCACCATGAAATATTATGCATAAATTAGTTAAATCCTTTGCCATGAAATATTTTAGGTAGTGAATTGTGGAAAATGGAAAACATAGGAAAATTCTAGAAGAATGTTCTAGAGAACTTGAGGTGTTGGAACCTAAAATAGCCAAAAAAATTAGAGAGCTGCAGAATTTAACTCCAAAGGACGCTTTCTTAGAATACCTTAGGCTTCTCGATGAAGTTAGTAGGATGAAAATAGGAAAGAGAAAAAAGAACTCAATCCTCCTTACATTATGGAAATATGGAGAAAAATTGGAGACAATTGTTAACCCTGAGCAAAAACATTTTTTGAAATTCCAGTATAAGTTTAGGAGGTTTAGGTTCATAGACTTTAATATTCTCGGCCTATTCTTTATTGTCTTTCTATTGATGCCTGCACTATCTTCATTTCTCTGGAATTTCCAAAATGATCATGTTATTATTAACAAGCATGAAGTTGTAACTTTTAATGAGAACTTATGCAGGTACAGAACTGCATGGCTCTACGATTTTAGAGCTTCTATGGTATGTGTACTGATCTACAGATATGGAAACGTAAGAATAAAGCTAAATACCACGAATCCTTGGGAGGCAGCAATGGAAGTAGAAAAATTGATTTCTCGTATTCCATATGATTATGGTAGGCTAAAAAGCGTCGTTACATATATACAAACACCAGAAGAAACTATTGGAAGAAAAATAGGGGTATGTAGTGATTTTGCTCTGTTAATCGCCCAAATTTTCTTATATAACAATATAACACCCGTTTACATCGTTCACACGGTATTCAAGGGGGATGAATCAGGAGGCCATGCAGCTGCGGCCATAATGTACAATGGAACCCTTTGGATAGTTGATTGGGGGTCTAACCCAACAAAGTTCGAAACGTTTGTCGAGAAAATTGGAAGAATATGGGAAGTAAGAGAAATCAGGATCTACAAGATCACAAAAAGTGCGATAATTTTAGATAGAATTTATAAAGCAAAGCTTGAGAACGACCAGTGGAGATTCGCATACTTCCTTACTATCGCCATCGGAATATTCCTAATGAAGAGAAAGGAGTGGTGGTTAATTTAACGCGAGAGGGGGTGGTTGTAATGAAGAATCCTTTTGAAAGAATGCCCACAGTACTTACCGCTGATGAATTAATAGACAAGGCGTTTAGAAGAGCTGAGAGAGCAGCATCAGCCTTTAAACCTAGAGGAGATAAAGTTAAGAAAGCAAGACAGAGAGAAGAGCTCAGAATAAGAACTGTTAGCAATGTTATAAGGGACAACTTAAAAAAAGTGCTCGAAAGAACTCCTGGGTTATCAACCCTTCCCAAATTCTACCAAGAGCTTGTGGATGTTCTGGTTGACAGGGATACATTTCATAAAGCAATGGCTGGAATTGATTGGGCTATAAGAATGGTGAGAGAGCTAGAGGAGAGATATGTGGAGAGGATTAGACACTCCAAGGATCCAGATGAGATGGCTCAGTTAAGAAGACAGTTTTACGGGAGGGTTGCAAGTGTCCTAAGGGACATAGATGACAGGCTCAGATACCTTAACAAAGCCAGGGAAGTCCTTAAGGATTTGCCGGTAGTAGATTTGGAGATCCCAACCGTTGTCATTGCTGGCCATCCAAATGTTGGTAAATCAACCCTCCTAAAGGCCTTAACCACGGCAAAGCCAGAGATTGCCAGTTATCCGTTTACAACCAGGGGAATTAACGTTGGTATTTTTGAAGATGGCTACTTCAAGTACCAAGTGATAGATACCCCTGGCCTACTGGACAGACCTCTTAGTGAAAGAAATGAGATAGAGAAGCAGGCCATATTGGCATTGAAGCATCTTGGAAAGCTTATAGTTTACATTTTTGATCCCAGTGAATATTGTGGATTTCCAATAGAGGAACAGATGCACTTATTCGAAGAGATATATTCTGAATTCAATGAGTTTCCATTCATAGTTGTTCTTAACAAGATAGACATTGCAAAAAAGGAGCAGGTAGAAAAGATTGAGGAATTCGTTAAGAGAAAGGGGCTGGAAGTTTTCAAGATATCGGCCGCAAAGGGAGAGGGGGTTGAAGAACTGAAAAAGAAAATTGTTGAAGTTCTAAGACCCTTGGCTCATGAAGTTGCAAAAAAGAAAATTGAGGAGGAACTAAGAAGATACAGGAGTGCTCTCAACCTTTGAAACTTCCTCCGGTAGAGAGAAGAATGCAACTATCTCCAGTATAGCCGCCACTAGAATAACGATGAGCCCTATCCCTATTATTAACAATATTCCTCCTATGAAGTACAACAGACCTGCAGTCTTGAACATGTCGACACTAGTGTACTGGGCGACCAGCTCGTAACTCTTCTTCCTGAAATATGTTGAAACAACGAACAGTATCCAGAATATAAGGAAGCCTATCAGGATAGAGCCTATGATTGACATCATTTTTGCTGGATGAAGAAGTTCCGATCCTTTTAGTACTGCAATTCCGACACTACCGATCAGTATTCCTATGAAGAGTACGACCCCAATTATCGCTGTTATGAAAGCCTTAAGGAAGTTGTTGAAAATATCCCTGTCACCAGTTTCATCGCTGATTATCTTTATTGCCAAAAATACTAGTACAAGGCCAACTATGGATAAAACAAATCCTACATTGGGGACTAATGGACCAACCAAGTTTAGAATTGCCCCAATACCACCATACAACTTGGCATTGCTCAGTGTCATGCAAATCACCTAGCATCATTACATGCATCTCCTTATAAATATTTACGACTAAAATTCTAAACATTAGTCAACCAAAATTAATCCATACAAAACAGATTCACGGAAGTTTATTGTTACTAGATTTGATAGTTCAATACCAATTGCATCTATGCTTGGTCGAACTTTTTCAGGCATCTTACACATTCCGCTCTCCTCAAATGTGCAAACATCACATAAGTTGCAATTTCCGGGGAATAATGCAATTGCATAAATATTCCCCTGATTGAACAGCTCCTTCTCCTTCTCAAGCAACCATAAAAGCACCTTCCTTTTCTCTTCCTCAAATTTCTCCATGTTGATTTCAAATTTTATTAGAAGGGCCTTTTTATAGTGTTTCACTAGCTCCTTAGTTTCAACCCAACTTGGAACATGAGGAGGACAACTAGGACGTTTTCCATACATAGGACATGTTCTGCACTTCCAAACCGGCCTTGGAGAAACGACAATTTTTGAAGCATCTATCTCCTTTACCCACACCACTTTCATTGCCTATTCCCCTCCCTTTTTATGCAAGGCTTTAAAAAGGATATTTTGTAATCCTAAAATGGTGGTTCACATGATTGAGGTTGGGGAGTACAAAGTAAAAGAAGGATTGTACTACACAAAAGATCATGAATGGGTAAAGGTTCTTGAAGATGGAACAGTACTTGTCGGAATTAGTGACTACGCTCAGAAGGAGTTAGGAGACTTAGCTTACGTAGAACTCCCAGAAATAGGGAAAGAAGTCAACAAGGGAGACGTCCTCTGTGAAGTAGAGAGTGTTAAGGCAGTTAGTGAAGTTTATGCCCCAGTCAGTGGTGAGGTTATTGAAGTTAATGAAGAACTTAGCGATAGTCCAGAAAAAATAAACGAAGATCCCTACGAAGCTTGGATAGCAAAACTGAAGCCAAAGAACTTAGAAGAAGAGTTGAAAGAGTTAATGGACGCTAACGCATATGCGGAGTATCTAAAAACACTTTAAAGTATCTTTCCTTCTTCCTTCATCCTCATAAGCTTTGTAACGTATCCAGCAATCCTGTTCCTTATCCTCTTGCTGGTAACGTTCGTTAGCTCCTGAACCTTCTTCTTGTTGTGCTCAAAATCCGTGGTGAACTCATTCGGATACTTGTTAACCAGTTCCCTCGCAACCCTCTTAATGAAACCTTGCCTTATCTTACCCATTTCTCACCACCCCTCTTATTTATCCAAACTCCGCTTGACCGTAGCAGTTTTAAACTTTTACCTATATGCACCGAGCATGATGGATTTACACACCCACACAAGATACTCAGATGGGCTGGGTTTGGTTCAGGATAACGTCTCCTGGGCAGAGAAAAGAGGCCTCAAGATAGTTGGAATAAGCGATCATATTCATTTTTTTACTCCATCCACGTTTTCTAAATATATAAGGGAGATAGAAGAGGCCAAAAAGGAAAGTGAAATAACAGTCCTAGCTGGGATTGAAGCCAATATAACGGAGTTTGGTACGGACATAACAGATGAGTTCGCGAAGAAGCTTGACTATGTTATAGCAAGCGTTCATGAATGGTTCAGAGAGGGGGAGGTGCACAAGTACTTGGAGTATGTTAAAGCCGGAATAATGGATGACAACGTTGACATAATAGGACACTTTGGTAATACATTTCCCTGGATTGGATATCCCACGTGGGAGGATGTCCTGGAAATAATAAAGCTTGCCGAGGAACACGGGAAGGCTTTTGAAATAAGCTCAAGGTACAAGGTTCCAGATCTTGAATTCATAAAAGAGTGCATCAAGAGAGGGGTTAAACTTTCACTAGCTACAGACGCCCACAGGCCAGAAGATGTTGGAAAAATTCAATGGAGCCTAAAGATGTTTGAAAAAGCAGGAGGAAAAAAAGAGGACTTAGTATTCTCAGAGTATCTCTAAAACTTCCTTGGCTATATCTCCAATTTTGACCCATTTTCTTCCCTTGAAAGGTAGTATTACCTTATCTTCAACCTCAACAAACTCTGAGATTTTATCCTTAAATTCTGAAAGTCTAAGCTCCTTTATTATTAGTAAAGCGAATGCAACTAGATTCTTATCCCCCTCACTGATCATTCTTTCCACAACTCTCTTGAATTCATTCTTAAATTTTTCACCTTCTTTACTTGCTATTTCCATTGAAAGGCCCATTGCCCCTTCTCTTACGTAGGGGTTTTTTGAAAATAAGAGGGAGAGTACTTTCTCAACTAATTCTGGTGTAATGTTTATCGAAGTAGGGCTCTCCCTAAGGACAGTCATTAGAACAAACAGTGAATCCCCGACTGTTCCAGGATTTTCATCCGAAAGAAGTTCTATTAAGTATTGGACTGTCTTTTTATCTTTTATAGCCTTCTCAACAACCTCGTCCATCTTGTTGTCTTCCATGAGCTTTTTTATTTTATCCCTCCCTTTTTTACCAAATGAAAATATTACCACGTTCCCCCACCTTAGTTTCAAGAATAATAAAAAGAAAATTTAAACCTTGTTCCATAAATTTAATCAAGCATCCCTAAAACCTTGTCGACTTCATTGGCAACTTCTACATCGAAGAGATGAAGTGTTGGCAATGTCCAGTAAAGTCTGTAATTGTGCACTTTGTCTTCCTCACCAAAATACTGGAACACAAATCTTCCAAACCCCATTAAATCTCTGTGAATATCTCTAACTTCCCTAAGAACTCTCCTAACCTTTGGAGGATATTCTTCGTAGGGTAGGGGAATTGACTTCACAAAAACATTGTCCTTGTAAAAGTCCGTTGTCAAACCAACAGCTCTTACGGATTTCAATAGTTGGGTGAGCTTTTCCTTCTCCCAAAATCTCTTAAGTATTATTCTTGGATCCTCTTTAGCAAGTGGAAACTTTGTATCTTCTTCCTCTAGCCAAAACTCTAAGTAAGGCTGTCCTTTTTCAATAACTATCCTCGCAAGTAGCCTTGCATTCTCTGGTATCTCTGTCTGAGTTTCTTCAATGTGATACTCCTTTCCTCCGACTGTATATGTTTCACCTTCCTCCCTCTCTCCTATGCCAGAAACGAAGTATGCTCTTTCTCCTTCTATTGTTCCTAAATGGAGATCATATCCCCATGCCTTGAGATCCCTCATCTTAAACCTTCTCTCAGACGGAACAACTCCTGGGTTCTCAATAATATAGTAACCCTCCAGCATCTTTTCTTCACCAATAGTTATTAAAACATTGAACCTTTTAAATGTTTGGGCCAATGCGTTTTTATACCCCAAAAATCATCCAAAACCCATGAACACAGTTATAGTGAGGTACGGTGAGATTGGAACAAAGTCAAGACAAACCAGGACTTGGTTCGAGAGGATACTAATCAACAACATTAGGGAAGCCCTAACTACCGAAGAAATAGAATATAAGAGCGTGTTTGCAAAACATGGAAGAGTTATAGTTAGAACGAACAATGCCGAGGAAGCCTCAAAAGTGTTATTAAGGGTTTTTGGAATAGTGTCACTCTCGCCAGCCTTAGAGGTTGATGCATCACTCGACAAAATAAACAAGACTGCACTAACCCTATTTAGGAGGAAAAAGAGGCAACTAAATATAGACAAGCCAAGATTCAGGGTAACCGCAAGAAGAATCACAAAGGAGTTTCCCTTGAACAGTATAGAGCTACAAGCTAAGGTCGGGGAGTTTATACTAGAGAATGAAGAAAGTGTGGTAGATCTCCATAATTACGATATAGAGGTTGGCATAGAAATTATGGAAGGGAAAGCATACATATTTACTGAAAAGATAAAGGGATGGGGAGGGCTTCCAATAGGAACCCAAGGAAAGATGATTGGATTATTAAGCGGAAAAAATTCAGCGCTAGCAATGTTTCTCATGATGAAAAGAGGTGTAGAGATAATACCAGTTCATATAAGAGAAAGCGAAGAATCTGTCGAAAATGCAAGAAAACTATGGAATATTCTTGAGATGTACAACTATGGAGGGAAAGGAAGACTGATAGTTGTGGACACCATTACCTCAGTAAAAAAGATTATTAGAGAGTTTGGAGCCAAAGGGATAGTAAAAGGGAGCAGAAAGGAGCTCAATGAGGAATTTGAAAATGAAATAATGGAAGATAAAAGGCTTTTCAGTGTTCCTGTATACTACCCATTAGTCGCGCTTCCAGAAGATTATATTAAGGACGTTGCTAGGCGGATTCCTCTGTAGCATCACTCTCCTCAGCTACAATTCCCCCCTCCTCTCCTCCATTATGGAGCTCATGGATTTCAAATAACTTCAGAGGAACTTTTTTTAGGGCCTTACCTACAACAGCCTTGGCTATCCTTTCAGCATGCTCAAGACTCTGAGCATTAAAGACCTTAAGGGTCAAGTATATGCCCACGAGTCCAACGTCCCCAACAACAAATGCACTCTCAAACTGAGCTCCACATACAGGACACTTTGAGTAACCAATCTCAACCTTCACAAAATCAAGCTTTTCTCTCTCAAGGGCGCTCATAACTTTATTGGCAGCCATCTCTATAGCCTCTTCAACATTTCTCACGTCCTTAACAATTATTGGAGCTTCTAAAACAACTATGTAGTCTCCCATGGCTCCCACCTCACCCAAAGGCAAACAGTCTGTTATCATCTCCCTTAAACACACCAAGCCTCACTCCAGCATCTATAAAGCCGTGTGCATAGTTTAATGCTGCAAAGGCTGTTACGTAATCTCCCTTTTCATAGTAGTATTTTGCATCCTGGAAGTAGCTCCTGGCCATTGTTAAAAAGTCTTTCGCGACTACATAAAGATGACTTCTCTCATCTACTACAATTTCGAGCTTCTTTAGAGCCTCTTCAGTTATTCTGAAGTATTTTTCAAGCTTCTCTTTTGTGATAATGTTAACAACCTCCATGGACAAAAATTGCAAAATGAGAATGGTTAATAACTTTTGCTCACAAATATCCCATATATGGTGAAACTGATAACAAGAGAAGAGGCATTTAAAAGGGCTGAGAGGATTAAAAGAGAAAATGAACTCCTCTACAATACCCCATTTGAAATTATACACACAATGGTGCCCCTAGAAGCTCTAATACCAACACAAAAAGAGCTAAATAGGAGAAAGTTCGAGATCGTTTTTGAAAAAGTTATCCATGGGTACGATGCACCGTTGATAATTCTTGAGTATAATGAAAAGTTATACATACTTGATGGCCACCATCGAGCTTATGTGATGAAAATTCTTGGATTCAAATATGCCGAAGCCCTGATACTCAAACCCCTTAAAGACGTTGAAATTAAAATTGCAAAATCTGTAGAAAAGCAGGGTTTAAGAAAAATCGAAGATATGAAGGTTGTTAATTACTAATTATTCACAAAAAGCAAGATAGGGAAGAACAAGATCAACACAAAATAATAATTAAACCGAAAAGCTTATAAAATATATTACAGCCAACAAAAATCGGGTCATGGGCCGGTAGCTTAGCCTGGTTAGAGCGGCGGACTCTTAATCCGCAGGTCGGGGGTTCAAATCCCCCCCGGCCCGCCAGTTCTTCTTATGAGGGAGCGTCAATGAAAGTTAGGTTTCTTCCCTCAAAGGGAGTTTTAATAGGAAAAGCCCTGATAATTGCTGACACTCATATAGGATTTGAAGAGAGTATGATAAAAGAAGGAGCATACATCCCCAAGCTTCTTAGAGAGATGATAGCATCTATTGTAGATCTTATAAAAACAACAAATGCCAAAACCCTCGTAATAAATGGAGATCTAAAGCACTCCTTCACTCCTGAAAGACGAGAATTCATAGAACTGTCAACATTCTTTGAAAGCATATCCTCCTACCTTGAAGAGATAGTCTTAGTGAGGGGCAATCACGATACTGGGATATCATGGATAAAAAGGTTTGAAGTTGAGATAGTGGATAGGATAACTGTTCATGGATGGGACGTATTTCATGGACACTTAAAGCTTGATTACAACAAAGCAATAATTGGGCATGAGCATCCATCTATAAGGCTTAGAGACGAAGTTGGAGCTACATTAAAGGTCCCCATATTTCTAAAAGCCAAAGACCTAATAGTCCTACCCGCCTTCAGTCCTTGGGCTTATGGAAATGATTTGACTATTAATGAGCCAATTTCTCCAGTTCTAAAAGAAAGAAATCTTGACAATTTTGAAATCTTAATTCCCGTAGACGATGAGATATTGAATTTTGGAAGGTTCAGAGACTTAATTGAAGCAATAAGAAAGCTATCAGGTAATCCCTAAAGAAAAAATCCTCACTTTTTTCTAATTTTTAGGCAATACTTTTAGGGTGCCTCACTTATACAACACCGAAAAGTTTTTAAGTTGGGGTTGGGGAGGTTATTTCGGCACGGCGGCCATAGCGGGGGGGCTACACCCGGTCTCATTTCGAACCCGGAAGTTAAGCCCCCCAGCGATCCCGGTTGTACTGCCCTCCGAGAGGGGGCGGGAAGCCGGGGACGCCGCCGGCCACTCAAACTTTTTTGAAATTAACAATATTAGAGAACAGACGTTCTTAATCTTCAACAATACTACAAATGACACCTAATTCTCGACAAGTTAATCTCCTAAGGGTATGCTTTTAGAAGAAAAGTTATCAAAATTAAAATTGGAAGTGAATCTAAGGGGTGGGTTCATGTTACTATCAGAAATTAAGGAAAAAGCCCTTGAACTTGTAGACAACCTCAAACTAGTTGATTTTGGCTTTGCTCTGCCATATACATGGGTTCTAGTCCAAGGACCGAAGGGAAAAGCACTTGGAGTTGCAATGACTCTGCCTGAAGAAATTCAACGATACACAAACTCAATAAGCGAACCATCCCTGGAGAAATTCATAGAGAAAGCTGACAGTCTAAACGTGATCGAGCGCACCCTCGGTCTTGCTGCTATCAACGCAGTTTCCCAGTACCACATAGATCTTAGCAATGCTGAGTGGGTCGATGTCCTTGAGCTTCTTCCAGAAACTTCTGGAAAAGTTGCTTTAATTGGCAATATGCCTCCTCTTACTAAAGAACTCAGAGAAAGAGGTTATGATGTTTATGTCTTTGAGCGAAACGCCAAGCTCTGGGATAGAGACACCTATAGCGATGCTCTCGAGTATAACCTCCTTCCAGAAATGGACGCAGTAATAGCAAGTGCAACATGTCTTGTAAATGGGACAATAGACATGCTCCTCGATAGAGCAAAGAACGCCAAGATCTTCGTTTTGACGGGCCCCACTGGCCAGCTACTACCAGAATTTCTGAAGGGAACGAGAGTAACTCATCTAGCCTCTATGAAAGTTGTTGATATTAAAAAGGCCTTATTAGGGCTTAAACTCGGTTCTTTCAAGGGTTTTGAGAAAGGAAACAGAAAATATGTTTTAAAAGTTGTGTGATAAATAAACACCACAAGCTCTCTTCCCAAACGAAACATTGAAAATCTGGACAAAATGTCCAAATTTCTTCCCGAAACCTTTAGTTTTGTAAAGTTTTTTATAGGTAAAATACCCATATAAACAACAGGTGGAGCAGGAATGACTTTCGATAAAGAGAAATTAAAAAAGATTAGAGAGGAAGAAAAGAGATGGGAGGAAACTACTGTCACAAAGTTCTTACAAAAAGCCCCAGAAAGAAAGGAAAAGTTCATGACAGATGACGGCTTTGAAATAAAGAGGATATACACCCCAGCTGATCTCGGAGAAGACTGGGACTATATGGAAAAGCTCGGCTTCCCAGGTGAGTATCCCTTCACGAGAGGAGTTTATGCAACGATGTACAGAGGAAGATTCTGGACAATGAGACAATACGCTGGATATGCTACTGCAGAAGAATCAAATAAGAGGTACAAGTACCTCTTAAGCCAGGGACAAACGGGTCTAAGTGTAGCCTTTGACCTCCCAACGCAACTAGGATACGACAGCGACCATCCTCTCGCGGAGGGAGAGGTTGGAAAGGTTGGTGTTGCTATAGATTCCCTCTGGGACATGGAAATCCTGTTCGACGGAATCCCGCTAGATAAGGTATCAACCTCAATGACGATAAACTCTACCGCCGCAAACCTTCTAGCAATGTATATCCTGGTTGCCGAGAAGCAGGGAGTACCTCAAGAGGTTTTGAGAGGAACAGTGCAGAATGACATCCTCAAAGAATACATCGCCAGGGGAACCTACATATTCCCACCACAACCCTCCATGAGGTTGACCACAGATATAATAATGTACTGTGCAGAGAACGTCCCCAAGTGGAACCCAATAAGCATAAGCGGTTACCACATCCGTGAAGCAGGAGCAAATGCCGTTCAAGAGGTTGCATTTACGTTAGCAGATGGGATTGAATACGTAAAAGCTGTAATAGAGAGAGGAATGGACGTGGATAAGTTTGCACCAAGACTAAGCTTCTTCTTTGCAGCCCACAACAACTTCCTAGAGGAGATCGCAAAGTTTAGGGCTGCAAGAAGGCTCTGGGCTTATATAATGAAGGAGTGGTTTAATGCAAAGAATCCAAGATCCATGATGCTAAGGTTCCACACTCAGACAGCAGGATCAACCTTAACGGCCCAACAACCAGAAAATAACATTATTAGAGTTGCAATTCAGGCATTGGCCGCTGTTCTCGGTGGAACTCAATCACTTCACACCAATAGTTATGATGAAGCTCTAAGTCTGCCTACCGAAAAGAGCGTTAGGATTGCCCTTAGAACTCAGCAGATAATAGCATATGAAAGCGGAGTTGCTGACACAGTTGATCCACTTGGAGGCGCCTACTATATAGAGTGGCTCACTGACCACATTTATGAAGAGGCGTTGAAGTACATCGAGAAGATTCAGAAGATGGGTGGAATGATGAGGGCAATTGAAAGGGGATACATTCAAAAGGAAATTGCAGAAGCCGCTTACAAGTATCAGAAAGAAATCGAAGAGGGGAAGAGAATAATAGTTGGAGTTAACAAATTCGTTACAGATGAACCAATTGAAGTTGAAATACTTAAGGTAGATCCAAGCATCAGAGAGAAACAAATTGAAAGGCTGAAGAAACTGAGAAGCGAGAGAGATAACAAGAAAGTCGAAGAAGCTTTAGACAAGCTTAGGAACGCTGCAGAGAAGGATGATGTGAACTTAATGCCATACATAATAGAGGCACACAGACACCTTGCAACTCTCCAAGAGGTTACAGATGTTCTCAGAGAGGTGTGGGGAGAGTACCGTGCACCATTGATATTCTGATCAGACTTCTTTATCTTGAATTTTATAATTTTGGTTGATTTTATATATTTTTGTAATTTCAGAAATTGTCATTTTTTGTAAATTAGTATTTAATTTTTATAAAACTGCTGTCTTTTATCCAAATGTATGCCCACTTTTTGGCATATTTTTTCAAAAAACATAGGGAACCAACCGAAAAATATTTTAACAAGATATGTTTTATGTTGAAAGAATACATCAGCATATGCGGGGGATTTAATATGGAGGAAATTGTTGTGAGGCTTAGGGATAAACTCACTAAAGAGATGCTCTGGATGTACATTCTGAAACTGCTAAAAGAAAGACCAATGTATGCGTATGAAATCAGGGGGCAGTTAAAACGGAGATTCGGCTTTGAACCAGCAACAGTTAGTTCATATGTGGTCTTATATAAACTTGAGGAAGCTGGTTATGTGACTTCAGAGTGGCACGAAAGTGAGAGTGGGAGGCCTTCGAGAAAATACTATAAACTTACAGAGAAGGGGGAAAAGCTGTTTGAAGAGGGGATAAAGACAATAGAGAACGTACTCGAAATGCTTAGAGAGTGATCAGCGGCCTCCTCCTCTAGGCTCTCTAGCTTTTGGCCTGAGTCTCTTGTAACCACACTTTCTGCATTTCTTTGCTCCCCATGGGTTAGTGGCACCACACCTAAGACAGACGTACTTCTTGAAAATCCTCGCCTCGGCCTCTGGAAACCTCGCCATTTTTATTCCCCCGCCTAAACTTATGAATGTGTTTTTTAAACTTTATTGTCAAACTATATATAGGGGGAGAAACAAGCCTTATACCATGAGAAAAGAAACAATTGTAGGGGTGTTATTCACGCTTGGAGTTAGCTTAACAATACTCTTTAGGGATTACATATTCCTTGTGCTTCCATCTTTTGGTATTCCAATTGCACTTGCCTATATAGAAAGGAAGAAGAATATTCTGTCTCATTCTAAACTTTTTGATAAGGATACTCTCTTAATTATAGGAGCTATAGTGGGGGTAACGATTTTATTTAACTACATAGCCGATCCAAGGCTCGGCCTTCTTCTCTTAGGTATTATAGCTCCAGTAGCCGTAGCGATGAATTCTTAATAATTATAGCAACATTAGAATGTCAAAAACCTTTGAAGGATTTCCAGTTTTTTTGTACTCTCTCAATGCAGACTTGAGGAGACCCTTAAAATCTTCTGAAATATTGAAAGTGGTAACTACTCTCCTAGAGATAATATTCTCGGCAAGAAAGAGCATGGCAATGGCAGATGTTAAATTCTTTACCCTTCTCTGTGTGCTAGCTTTTTCAAAATCTATTATCCAAACATCCCTTCCTATCAAAATGTGCTTGCCCCCTTGAATCTGGCCATGATCTATACCAAGTTTATCAAGCGCATATGTTTTTCCAGCTATCCTAATTATGTGCCATTTCCTAATCTCCTTAAGATCCTTTAACAGCGTTCCCTCAAGGTACTCCCTAACGAGAACCTCTCTATTATCTATAACCGTATAAAGAACGATATCCCCTGTAATTCCTCTATCTTTAAGCAACTTCAATATCTCTGCCTCTCTCCATAATGTCTTCCTGGGAGAATCCGGTCTTTGGAACTTAACAATTACCTTTTTTCCCTCGTACTCGCCAAGAAAAATAAAGCTAGTAGTTCCTTTACTCAAGAATTCAAGGACAGAAACACCAAAAGGTGACAATTTATCATTAAGGATTCTTATTTCATCCTTAACAATTTCTTGGAACATATACATCCCCAGGGGCAAATCATTTTTATAGCTATAAAACTATAGTGGGAATGGTGAGAAATATGGAGTATGAAGAAGCCTTTAAAGAAGTTTATGAGATGGTAAAGCCAAAGTACAAGCTTTTTACAGCCGGTCCAGTAGCATGTTTCCCCGAAGTTCTTGAGATAATGAAAGTTCAGATGTTTAGCCACAGATCAAAGGAGTATAGAAAAGTTCACGTTGATACAGTTGAGAGGCTTAGGGACTTCCTAGAAGTCAAAAAGGGAGAAGTACTCCTGGTTCCAAGTTCTGGAACTGGAATAATGGAAGCAAGCATAAGAAATGGCGTCAGCAAAGGTGGAAAGGTTCTGGTAACAATCATTGGGGCATTTGGGAAGAGATACAAGGAGGTTGTAGAAACCAATGGTAGAAAAGCAATAGTCTTGGAATACGAGCCAGGAAAAGCTGTTAAGCCTGAGGACTTGGACGATGCACTTAAGAAGAATCCAGACGTAGAGGCCGTCACGATAACGTATAATGAAACATCAACCGGTGTCTTGAACCCACTTCCCGAGCTTGCAAAGGTTGCAAAGGAACATGACAAGCTCGTTTTCGTTGATGCTGTCTCGGCAATGGGTGGTGCTGACATAAAGTTTGACAAATGGGAACTTGATGTAGTCTTCTCAAGCTCCCAGAAGGCATTTGGAGTTCCTCCAGGACTAGCAATTGGAGCCTTCAGTGAGAGATTCATTGAAATAGCCGAGAAAATGCCAGAAAGAGGTTGGTACTTTGACATTCCCCTGTACATTAAGTATCTAAAAGAAAAAGAGTCAACTCCCTCAACTCCACCAATGCCTCAGGTGTTTGGCCTAAACGTTGTCTTAAGAATAATTGAGAAGATGGGCGGAAAGGAGAAATGGCTTGAGATGTATGAGAAGAGAGCAAAGATGATCAGAGAAGGAGTAAAGGAGATGGGACTTGGAATCCTCGCCGAAGAGGGCTACGAAAGTCCAACGATTACGGCAGTTCTCACACCAAAAGGAATTAAGGGAGACGAGGTTTACGAAGCAATGAGGAAGAGAGGGTTTGAACTTGCCAAGGGGTATGGAAGCGTCAAAGAAATAACCTTCAGAATAGGACATATGGGTTATATAACATTCGACGACATAAAAGAGATGCTCGACAACTTAAGAGAAGTAATAGAAGAGTTAAAGAAAGAGAAGGGACTAACATAGCTTCTCTAACTTCTTGTTTCCTCTAATTTTGTATATGGCGTTAACCCTTCTATGTCCTGTTTTTACATCCCTATAAAGTTCTATTACCAGTTCAAATTCCTTTAAAAGCTCGTCTGAAATTCTCAACCAGTGGGAAATTTCATCCCACAAATCCCTTGAAAGGACGAGCGATGTGACTATGAATCCATAGTCACCTATTAGTGTCTCTAAAATTCTAGGAACATCAACGGTATGTATTGTGTCAATTATAACATAGTCGGGGTTTATTTTTCTTATCTCGTCAATAACATCTTCAGTTCTACTTTCTAAACTCCTGCCGTCAAACTCAGTATTGATAACATGGATGTTGTCTTTAAATGGCTTAAATTCATTATAGGCAGTTATAACAGCTATCTTCCATTCTTCAGGTATCAAAAATGTCAGGGCTTCAACAAGCTTTGTTTTTCCTGTTCTTGTTCCCCCAACAATCAAGATATCCTCTTTTTTCACAAGACTATCCTTTATGACACTGAGACACTCTTCGGAGACAATTTCATACCTGAGAAGGTCTTCAGGAGTGAAGATGTATATGCCCACATTCAGCCACCTCACATCCCATAAAGAGATTGTAAAATAAAAACTTTTCAAAATCATGAGTAGGTTACATTAGGGGGTTCAACATGGAGAATAAACTACCAAAATTTAGTTCAACAAGAGTAGGAGACAAAACTTCATCCTCTCACACGTTTGGCGTTTCAATCACGTCATCAAACGGCTCAAAGAAGTCTCTGAAGAGTATGGCATTCGGGTTGTTGTGGATGTTGAGGCTTTCACTTCCAAAGCGGGCTTTAATGAAGCTCCTCAAACCTCCCCGTCAATGGTGAGGGGTTAATTCGTTGGAACCCTCGCCCTTCAGGGCGGGGAGGAGGTCAGAGTAGGATGAAAAGGCTTGAGAGAGCAATTATAGGCCCCAGTAGTCACGTGAGTGCACTTTGCCATAGCATAGTTAGGGGGGAGCCCTTTTCAACTTGCTCAGTTGGTTGTATATATTGCTATGCAAGGTGGTATAGAGGTCCTCACGGAGAGGCCAAGCCAATATGGGATGTCATAAAGGTAGTTAAGGCACTTGGTTCCATAAAAAGGGAGAATCTGCTTATACCACCAATAAGGTTCTCCACACTCAGTGATCCATTTCAAGGCAAGGCAAAAGTCACGCTTAAAGCACTTAAGGTAGCCTTCAAGGAAAAGATTCCCGTTATTATTAACACAAAACTTATTCCTGGACAAAAACATATTGATGTCATTGAAAAACTTGCAGATGAGGGCTTGTTAATTTTTCAAATTTCAATTTCAGCAGTAAGAAACGCAAAGGTTTTAGAACCATTTGCACCTTCACCAGAGGAGAGAGTTGAGCTAATAAGGAAGTTATCAGAAATGGGAATCCCAACAATTGTGAGACTTCAACCATTTATTCCGGGAGCAATTCCAAGCATACATGAATTTTTAGAAAGTCTAGCATGGGCAGGGGCCAAAATGGTTATTCTCGAGTTCCTCAGAATAGAACGACAGCTTCTGAACGTATTCAAGAGGATATTTCCAGAGGAAAAGGCATACTCCTTAAAATGGGAGTCATATCTTCCAGGAACTCCAAGTGAAAAAGCCCCAATATTGCAACTCCCTCTGGAGTACAAATATGAGATAGCAAGGGAAATATCAAATACTGCCAAGAAACTTGGAATGGCATTCTCAACATGCAAAGAAGGAATGTTCGATCTCCATCATCCACTAACACTTGATTGTTGTGGCATGGGCTTTTTGGAAGTGGAGTACTCCAGGAGACCAACCTTATGGGACTTATATGTAGAAATTCTTGAAAAAGGAAGTGCTAGAAAAGATGATTTGTGGGAGAGGTGCAAAAGGGAACATCTGCTCTGCAAAGAAAACTTAAATCCATATCCGAGATGGTTTAGAAGGGGTTTTATTGCCCACGAAAAAAGGCTCGAGAGCATTCTAAAAAAGCCCCATATTATAGAGAGAATTGCTCCTGCACTAAAATATGATAAAGAAAGGGGAGAGTACATCAAGCGATAACTCCTTCTTTGAGCTCTCCTTCTGTCTTTGCAACAATTGCGGTTCCAGTGAGATCTCCAGTAACGTTGACCATCGTTCTTCCCATATCAAGAATTGCATCAATTCCAAGTATCATCGCATAAGCTGCTGCAACGTTTGGATCAGTCAGGGGTAGACCAACACTTTCAAGAACCATGGCCAACATTATCGCACCGGCTCCAGGAACTCCAGCAGTTCCAATGGATGCGAGCACTGCTGTTAGAACTATCGTTAGCTGCTGACTAACCGTTAAGCCCATACCAAGGGCATTCGCTATGAAGAACGTACAAACACCTTGATAAAGAGCCGTTCCATCCATGTTTATCGTTGCACCAAGTGGAAGTGTGAAGGAATAAATACCTTCCGAAATCCCCATCTCCTTTGCTACCCTCATGGTTACCGGCAGGGTTCCACTTGAGCTCCTAGTGACGAAAGCTGTGAGCATTGCATCCTTGGCCTTACTGATGAACTTTATTGGATCTATGCCGAATACCTTAAGCAACACGAAATACACGAGGAGTATCTGAAGGGCTAGGCCAACATAAACTGCAACCGTTACCTTGGCTAAATCTCCCACGACCTTGACTCCTTGGCTTGCCATCACGTAGGATATCAAGGCAAAGACACCTATGGGGGCGTACTGCATAACTCCTGCAACTATCTTGTACATGGCCTCTGCAAGACCGTTAATTGCGTTGAGAAGTGTTTCAGCGCTCTTCTTAACTTTCTCATCCTTGCTATTCATGAGATAAGTCAAGGCGATTCCTAGGATTATTGCAAAGAATATCGTTGGCAACACCTTCCCGTTCGCTAGAGCACCAAAGGGATTTGTTGGGATTATGTTGAGTAAGGTCTGAACAAGAGGTGGGGCCTGCTTTGGCTGGAATTCATGACCCCCAACAGCTAGCTGAATCCCTGCACCTGGGTTAAACACTCTGGCCATTATTATTCCTAACGTTACTGCAAAGGCTGAGGTTAGGAGGTAATAAACAACGATCTTAACTCCAACTCTTCCAAGTCTTGCTGGGCTTATGCTTGCAGCACCTACAACGAGTGATGCAAACACTATTGGCATAACAAGCATCTTCAGTAGTCTTACGAACAAGTCACCGAAGGGCTTGATGTATGTTTTTACAGCGTCTGCGTACCCATAGTGGCCTGCAATTAGTCCAAACACTGCACCGAGTATTAGACCGATGAGAATCTTCTGCAGAACTGGGAACTCTAAATATTTTTTAAGGATGCCCATCTATGCACACCTCCGCACAAATGTATATCGAAGCCAGATATCGACCGAAGAAGTTATATAAATTGTTAAACACGAACAGTTAAATATTCGGCATTTGCCTAATAATATTTCGACAAAATTTTTTCAAAATATTCTAGAATTGGAAATCAAAAATTATTAATGGTAACAAAGAATGCACAATTGCATTAAGTTTCAGCTAGCTCACCCACTCATCATCACATCAGAGGGGTAGGCTTCATCATCTCCAATAAAACTAACAAAGAAGAGATAAAAAGATTTAACTTCTCCCCAAAGGCAAAGTTTGAAAAAGGAAAAGGTCAGATACCCTAGGGCTCATCACAGCTCAGGTCTAGCGAACCTCATCATCCTATATGCATATTCTCTAAGCATATTTATTAGGATTGACTCTGGACTTCCTGAATCTTTTTTCTTACTATCTGACTTACGAGCTTTCCGTCTGCTTTTCCTCTCAGCTTAGCCATTGCCCTACCCATTATCAAACCCATTGCTCCCATTCCCTTGGCCTTGATGACATCTATATTCTGCTGGATAACTTCCTCAACTATTTTTTCCACTTCTTCCTTACTAAGCAGGGTGAGACCTTTTTCCTGAGCAACTTGCTCTGCAGTCTTTTCGGGATGAAGAGCAAGCTCCTTGAATATTTCCTCAAAAGCCTCCTTCGCTATCTTGCCCTCAAGGAACAACTTGAAGGCCCCTTTTATGTGCTCGTCAGTAATGTTCTCAATTGGTACTTCCTTCCTTAAACCCTTAAGAACAACCACGAGTATCGAGGCTGCAAGAGAAGGTTTAGCCCCCATTTCTATTAGCTCTTCAAACAGCTCATCCCTCTCATCATCCACTATAGTTTGAGCCATGCTCCTGTCTATTTTGAACTCTTTGACATACTTTTCAACCTTTGCTTGAGGAAGCTCGGGTAAGTTTTCCTTTATTTTTCTCTTAAGTTCATCTGGTATCCTTAATGGTGGGATATCAGTCTCTGGATACATTCTAGCCTTCCCTGGAAGGGGTCTCATGTATTGAGTGTTACCGTCTGGTAGCGCTCTCCTTGTTTCCTCAGGTACCCCCATTATTGCCTCCCTTGCCCTTATTATAACTTCTCTGAGTGCATTCTTTGCAGTAGTCTCCTCAGCAGCAACTAGAACGAATGCATCCTCTTCTCCAAGTTTCAGCCTTTCAACAACTTTGTCAACTTCTTCCTGTGTAATTCCATAATTAGGTAATTCATCGATGTGGAATATCCCTGGAACGTACTTTCTTGCTCTGTCTGCAAACTCAGTCCCTAGCCTTCTCCCTGGCTGAATCTCTCTTCCTATTAGTCCTCTAAACTTTGGCAACTTTATCGCTAGAACTTTACCTCCCTTCTTTATTGTTCTGGCTATTATTTTTGATTTCGTGTTCTGGAATATGTCAGTCACATCGTAGAATTCTTCTTTTATGTCCTCGGGCTTAACACCCCTCCTCTTCAACTCGTCCCGGATTTTGAGAAGGTTCAACTGCCTTTGGACTTCTCTCTCAATTATAAGTGGAATCATGTCAAGCTCTTGAACACCCTTTATCTCTATTCTGGCTCCTCCCTTGATTGAAACATTTAAATCTTGCCTTATTGTTCCAAGACCCCTTTTCACTTTCCTTGTTGCTCTCAAAGCATCACCTATAAACTTAGCAACGACTTTGGCCTGTTCCGGATGGTGGATGTCAGGGGTAGTGCTTATCTCTACTAAGGGGATTCCAAGCCTATCTATCCTATACACTACTTCTTTCTCTTTTTTCTCAATGATCCTCGCGGCGTCTTCCTCAAGGCATATAGTTGGTATTCCAACGGTTCCCCAGGGAGTTTCTACCTTCCCATCCGTTGCTATTATGGCAGTTCTCTGAAAGCCTGAAACGTTAGATCCGTCGATGACTATTTTCCTCATATAATAAACTTCATCCACTGGCTTCGCGTTCAACAAATACGCGATCTGCAACGCAACTTCAAGTGCTTCCCTATCAGGGCCTCTTGGAGGCTCCTCGTCCATATAAACGAGGTCACTGAGTTCATTATTCCCTTCATATATGTAAACTCTCCCCTTCTTAAACTCCTCAAGTGCAGCTGGATCTACTTCTCCAAGCTCACTCATAGTTGGTCTCAGCCTTCTCTGAAACGTGAAGTCTACCTTGTCGCTGAGCTCACTTGGAACAGGAGAAAACAACTTTTTAGTGTCCAACTGACGGTGAATTTCAAGCCCAACTTTCAACCCGATTTCCTCATAGTTTATATTTTCCATCTTACATCCCAAAACAATAAGAAAAGTAGAGGGTTAAAATGGATTGCGTTGGATAAAAACCAAACCCTCACTCTGCCCAGGTAAGATACTCGTAGTAGTCTTCGTCCCAGCCCTCTAGTTTCTGCTCCTTAATTTCATCCCTAACTACTACCTCCACCTCAACTCCCTCCTCCAACTCTGCTGTATCAAGTGGCTTGAATACTCCATCCACGTAAACTGCTCTAATTCTCATCTCCCTCACCTCGATTTTACCGAATGTCATTCTGGAACAACACCCTATCTCAGGAAATTCTTAGATAAATATGACAAAAAACCTTATAAATGTTTTGGTATTTTACAACAATAAATCAAATGTTATCGTCAAATGTTATCAAAACTTTAGACAATTGGTCAAATATACAAACAAGTTCAGGGAGAAATACTTGAACACCATTGCAATTAAGAATGTAAAAAGGACAGAAAGGTACATTAGGATTTCAAATTAGATAAGTATTTGGCTTAGTGTAAGGAGTTATCTCACCGGCATAGTTCTTTAGCATCATTTCTCTGACTTCTTTGAGATCTTGAGTATGTCCAAGAACCCACATCAGCTTCACATAAGCAGTTTCAGGTAACATGTCTTCACAGGGTATAACACCAGCTTTAAGAAGCCTTCTTCCCGTGGCATAGACGTTCATGTTAACCCTTCCATATAAACATTGACTCGTCATGCACACCGCAACACCTTCCTCAACGGCCCTCTTTATAGCCGGAATCATGTCATTAGGGGTGTGTCCAAGTCCAGTTCCCTCTATAACTATCCCTTTGTATCCCTTGTCGACGAAGAAGTCTATTATCTCCGAGCTAATCCCAGGGTATATTTTCACGAGAGCTACCTTTTCTTCAAGCTTATCGTCAACCCAAACTTCCCCATCCCCTCTCCTTCTATAATCTTGCCTAAGAAACTCAACTCTACCATTGCTCCATATCTTAGCTATGGGAATGTCATTTATACTCCTAAAGGCATCTCTCCTACTTGTATGCATTTTCCTAACCTTCGTACCCCTATGTGCAAGACAGTACGTATCTCCTGTTTCCCCATGCATGACTACCATCACTTCAGCAACTTCACTTGTCGCCATTTTAACAGCACATATCAAATTCATAGCTGCATCACTACTAGGCCTATCGCTACTCCTTTGGGCACCTACTAGAATTACGGGCTTTGTTAGATCTCGGAGCATGAAACTCAAAGCGGCTGCCGTGTAGCCCATAGTATCTGTTCCATGTGCAACTACAACTCCATAGTCCCCAGAATTTAAGGAGTTTGCAACCTCGTGAGCTATTTTAACCCAGTGCTTGGGCTTCATGTCCTCACTAAAGATATTAAACAAAAGCTTTGGCTTAACGTTGGCTATTTCAAATATTTCTGGAACAGCTTTAGCGAGCTCCTCTGCAGTAAACGCTGGATAGACTGCTCCTGTTTCATAATCTATCCTACTCGCAATTGTTCCTCCAGTGCCCAAAATTGTTACGTTTGGAAGTCCCTCTTTAGGTTCAAGCTCTGCTTTAAAGTGAACCTCAGGTTTGGCCTTGGCTTTTTCAAGAACCTCAATTATCTTTATCTTTTTCAGAGCTATACCAATGTTATACCCATTATCCAGCTTTATAACGATAGTATCTCCTTCAGAGAGCTCATAGGGGGGCATTACGATTCCCCTATACTCAACTTCCTCTCCTTCTTCCTCCTTAATTATCCTGACGTAGTCGCCAATACTGATTCCCTTTTCTCTCATGAACTCCTCAGCTTTCATACTGATCCCCCATGAAGAAAAATGGGGTAAGGATATAAAGGTTTGTAGCCGAGAGGTTATTATGAAATTGTTCGGAGGTTCGTCATTTGCAATCGTTGAGAATGATTCAGCTAGAATATTTATGCACGATACAGAATACTTTTCCATTAAAGTGAGAATTCTAGGAAATGTTCTCGTGAAGAGAAAAAAGGCACTTAGAGGAAATTTATATAGGGAAACAATAGTAGTTGCTAACCCAACAAAAAGCAAAGTTCAATACGAGGCAAACCTCTATGTGAAACCAAAATTTAGAGATATCTTCGAGGTCAGAGGAATTCACCCCAGTATTGATAGAATTCCTGAAGCCTCAAGAGGTACATTTAAGTATAGAGGAATTGACGGTATAGTAAGGGAATTTTCCATAAGTATAAGAAAAGGAAAGGGGGAGCTATCCCCATACTCCTGGGAAAAGATAGTCGTTGAAGGAGAGATCAAAAATATCTTTAATCACATCCCACACTCTCCTAGAATTTTCGCAAAGGGATTGTGGGGTCTTTTAGAAAAGGCCTTGCAAGATATAAGGGCCCTAAGTGTTCTTATAAACTCTAATCCAATTTTATTCGCTGGAATCCCTGACTTTTTCTGTGTTTTTGGTAGAGACTCTATAATATCCTCTCTGTTTCTCCTCCCTTATACCCCAGAATATGCCAAAGGGACTCTCAAGGTTCTCGCTAGTCTTCAAGGTAAAAACTTTAACAGCCATACTCTCGAAGAACCTGGGAAAATACCCCATGAATATAGGGTTGGAGAGCTTTCACTATCAGGAAAGTTACCGTTCTCCCCCTATTATGGGTCAATTGATGCAACACCTCTCTTTCTAATACTCGCGGAGGAATATCTAAAGTGGACTAATGATGAAGAGACAATAAAAGGGATTGGAAAAAATATAGAAATGGCCTTTGAGTGGGTTCTGGGAAAGCTTAGAGAAGGGTACATATATTATGAGTATTCAAATCCCTTCAGACCTATGAATCAGGGATGGAAAGATTCTGCAAATGGGATTCCGGACGAAAATGGGATACCAGTGAAACCTCCAATAGCCCTCGTTGAGGTGCAAGGATATGCGTATGCAGCTCTGGTCAACTCGTACATTTTTGAGGATATAGTGGACGTTGACACAAAGAAACTCATAAATGAGGGGAAAAAGCTCAAAAAAAGGTTCAATAAGGATTTCATTGCTAGGAAGAAGAAATTTTATAAACTTGCTAAAAACTCCAGCGTGCTTGCATCTAACCAAGGGCACCTACTGGTTAGTGGAATAGCGGACTATCCTAACATTATAGTAGACTCTTTATTTTCAGAAAACATCATGACTAGATGGGGAATCAGGACGCTAGCAGAGTATGAAAATGCATACGATCCGTTTAGCTATCACAATGGTAGCATATGGCCTCATGATAACGCCATAATAGCCCTTGGCCTTCAAAAAAGTGGATTTCATGAAGAGGCAGAAGAACTTAGCTTGAGAGTTCTCTCGGCTCTTAGGGAGCTTAACTCAATACCTGAACTTTATGCAGGTCTAGATTCCGAACTTCCTTTTGAAATCAAAAGAGCTAACAACCCACAGGCATGGAGTGCTACGTCAATATTCGCTTTTATCACGGCCTCTCTCGGAATTAGTCCCAATGAGATCGAAGAAGAGAAAACACTACTTCCGGATTTTAAGGTTTATCCAGTTTATATTGGAGGGAAAAAGATAAAGGTTGAGGTAAAGAATGGGGAAATTTTCACTTCAAGAATTCCCTAACATCTAAGGGATCCGTTAAATCTACTGGTTGTATTCCCCAAATTTTTGCCACAAACTTAATTTCCTCCGTAAAGTCTCCTGGAACGAGTGATAGGTGATTTGCTCCCATGACTTGGATGAAATCCTGTGCATCTAATGGGTTTTTGATTGCCGTATGAGGCCACTGCTTTCCCCACTTGAGCTTTTTCTCAAGTTCTTCAGTTATTTCTACGCCCTCAGCCAAGAAATACAGGAGGTAATACTCCCCGTTTCTTCTTATGAGCCTAGCAACCGTGAACTCTGCAGGAGGTGTTCTGTAAGTTAAGGCCCCTCCACTCTTTCCTTGGCACTGGCCCTGGATAGTGACTCTTCTTAAGTTCTCCTCCGGATCATCACTAAGCGCAGCATAATAAAGGGACGATGCTCCACAGTTTGCTATTATAACCACATCATCATCAACATATTTTATATCCCCGAACAATGGAGGTTTTCCGCTTAGGTAGTAGAGAAGGGAAGAAGAGATAGTCCCTTTTATGTCCCCTTCACATGTAGCTGGAACTACGGGCTTTTTCCCGAATGCATCCATATTAAACGGGAAGAATGCAGGAATTAAACAGGCAGTAACACCATAAATTTCACTAAGCTCTGGTTGGCACTTTATAGATAAGCCAATCACTTTGTCTTTGTATCTCTCCCACACTCTCTTAGCCCCAAGGTACAATCTTATTTGCTTCCTAAGTGACTCCTTTGTAAGCATGGTATCATCAAACTTTACTTCGGCTTTTTCAAGAAGCCAGGAATAAAATCTATCCACTTCCTCCTCTGAGGTCGCCTCCCCTTCTTTAATGATCACATACTGATCAAGCATTATGAAGTCTCCAACAAATCTCTTAAGCATTGGAAGATCATCCATGAGATGCTCCATTCCGAGGGTATAAGTTCCTCCCAGCAATAGTAGAGATCCCTCAGAAATCCTTTTAACTGCTTCGGCTGCTCTAACCCATGCCTTCACCAGCTCAACATCCCCTATGACCCTTGAATGCCTAATTGCATAGTTATTGACTGCTGATTCCCAAAGTGAAGCTCCTACAGAAGTAACACAAGTTGCACCAGCCCATGCAGGGTCTCCATCTGTATATAAGAGCACAGGAACGTTTGCTTTCCTTAAGAAGTAGGTAACGAGGTTGCTCTCTGTCCAGTGCCACAAGCCGATGACAACACCACTGAGGCCTATTTTTTTCACAAGCCTCCCAGCCCTTATCGCCTCATCAACAGAGTGTATTCCAAATATCTCCTCTCCATACTTTCCCAACTCAGCATTTATGTCAACAACTTCAAATTCATTCTTTAATTCATCAATTAAATAATTATGCTTTTGTTTAATTGCTTCCTCTCTTTCTTTGGAAAGCGCGGTAGGCCGTGGATCCGTAAATGTTACGACCCCAATCATTTTCCCACCTCCTATATTAGGGTAAGCTTCAATTTTGTACTTTCATAATCTTCTAGAACAGCAAACATCCCTCCTATCTTAAAAACCCCATTTTCTGTCTCTAAATCAAAGTTATCTATCCCCTCCTCAACTGCGAGAGTATATCCAACGACTCTACCATGAAGCTCTTTAGTTTCGCCTGTTTTTAAGTTCTTACCAATTATGCTTGCGATAATCTCTCTGCTTGAAATATACCTTCTTATTAAGTCAACTGCATGGAAATTTGCAAAGAACCTTATTTCTTTTTCATTCTTTATGACCTCTAGAACTAATGGAGAATCCCTAAAAGCCTCCCGAATAAAGCTATATTGGGCAAATATTATTTCCGGAAAAGTAGCTTTAAATGCAGGAGGATTTTTTTCATTGAACCCTATGTTCTGAATATTTATAACTTCGTTTCCATCAAACATCCCAATCAAGTGATTAAGCTTTCTGAACTTACGCACAAAGACGTTTCCTTCAATTTTCATATCCCCAACTACCTCAGGATTCTCTGTGTATATAGAGAGAGTTACTCCTCTCTTCAACGCACCCTCAAGAGATTTTTTAAACTCTTCCAGAAACTTTGCAGGGAGAATAAGGATAACTTCGTATTCCGAGTTTGAAATTGATGATCGTATCATTTCAAATGCGATTTCAATATCATTTGTCCTCCAAATTCCATGCCTTTCAACTTTCTCTATTTTTGCCCTTGTTAGTTCCTTTTCGAGTTCCTCTTTTATTTTGTCAATCTCTTTTTTTAGGTTTAGGAATGCTATTGATGGAGGATAAGCAACGTAGACTTTCGGATTACCTTCGATTTCACTCACAAATTTCCTAGATTTTAGGGATGCTATTGTGTCATATATTCTATTATATGGGACACCACTTCTCTCAGAGATTTCCCTGGCCGTGCTGGGACCACTTATAAGAAGTGTCCAGTAAACAAGAACTTCATACTTTGTAAATCCTATCCTTGTTAACATCCCAATAATTTTATCCTGCGTCTCCATAGCTTTAGCACCTCTACCTTTATTTGAGCTTAGGGTAAATAATTATTTTGAGGGAAACAAAGATGATAACGGCATTTGGAGAGGTGCTCATAGACTTTATAGCAACTGAAGAGGGCGAGCTAAAAAGAGTCAAAACTTTTGAAAAACATCCAGGAGGCGCTCCGGCTAATGTTGCTGTGGGTGTGAGGAGATTAGGGGTAAACTCAGCACTAATCAGCAAAGTTGGAAATGACCCTTTTGGGGATTTCCTTTTAGAAAAATTAAGAGCAGAAGGAGTCAATACAGAAGGTGTTGTCGTTGATAAGGAGAAGCATACAGGAGTAGTCTTCGTTCAGCTTAAAGGGGCAAAACCATCCTTCATTCTATACGATGGCGTCGCATACTTTAACTTAACTCCAAAAGACATCAACTGGGAGATACTGAACGCTTCTCATATAGTTCACTTTGGCTCAGTCTTGCTTGCAAGAAGGCCTAGCAGGGAAACCACCATAGAAGTTATGGAAAGGATCCAAGGGTATTCACTGATAAGCTTTGACGTGAATTTAAGGCCTGATCTGTGGAAGGGCCAAGAAGAAAAACTCGCAGACACATTAAGGGCAGTTATTGAACTCGTTGATATACTGAAAATGAGTGATGAAGAAGAAAAAATTTTGAGGGAAATGGGAATTGAGGCAGAGGGAAAGTTGATAACAGCAATAACACTTGGAAAAGAAGGGTGTATTTTGAAAAGTAGAGAAGATGAAGTCAAAGTTCCAGGATATCCAGTAAAGCCAGTAGACACTACTGGAGCAGGGGATGCATTCACAGCGGCTCTACTAGTTGGAGTATTAGCTTTTAGGGAGTACCTAACATGGGCAACTCTTGAAAAGATTGGAAAATTCTCAAACCTTATCGCCGGGCTCTCAACCCTTAAGAGGGGTGCATGGAGTGTTCCTAAGAGAGAAGAAATTGAAAAGTATAGAGAAGCCAGGGAAATCCTTAAACTACTCAAGTTTTAAAATAGCAAACTCTCCAAACCTCATTATCTCTTTGAACCCCCTCTTCAAGTAGTACTCGTAAGCTTTAAGATTTGGAAAAGTCACCACATGTGGAACTTTTCCAATCTTTCTCAACCTCTCTATAGCAATTGTCAATAACTTTCCACCAATTCCTTTGCCTCTGTACTTTTCATCTACCATAAAGAATTCTATAAGCCCAACAGCTTCGCTCTCCTTAAGGTCATCTGGTATCCACCATATGTTCTTTCCCTTCAGATTGTAAACAAGCGCTACTGTCCCAACAATATTTTCCTTATCCTTTACTATGTACAGTTCGTCAAACTCCTCTCCAAGCCTAAATTTAAGGAAGGGCCTATACACCCGACTAAATCCTTCAAAATCATCTACACTTGGCTTTCTATCGACCCATTCAAGAGCCGGATACTTTCCGTTAGTGCTCTGATATATTCTAAACACAAATCTCATAAGTTCAGACTCAAGCTTCTCTGGCTCATCAACTTTTAATATTTCCATTCCATCGCCTCCCATAGAAGTTGTGATGAACTTTCCACCATTCAAACACCTCTTCTCCATGGGGAGGCTTTTTCTCACCTGGAAATCCAATTGCAATTATAAATGGAACCCTTAGATGAGAGGGGATACCTAAGATTTTTCTGACATACTCTTCGGAATCTTCTCCCTCAAAGGTCTTTCTTTTCATAATTTGTATCCACACGCTTCCTAGGCCTAGAGCAAACGTAGCAAGATGAATATGTTCCGCCACTATGGAAGCATCTTCGAGCCAGACATCACTCTTTCTTTCATCTGCGATTATTGCTATTGCTAAAGAAGCTCCAGCTAAAGGTTCGACCCCAGGTTTAGCTTTTGACAACTGTTTAAGTATCCTCTTATCATCTATAACTATAAACTCCCATGGTCTCCTATTGTGAGAACTCGGTGATAAGAATGCCGCCTTCAAAATAAGTCCAACTACTTCCTTTGGAATCTTTTCACGTTTAAAATTTCTAATGCTTCTCCTTTTTCTTAGGACTTCGAAGAACTCCATACAAAATGTAATGAAAATTAAAGAGCTAAAAATGTTAAGCTCTAACTACATTGTTCCAACTCATGCTTTTCTCGATAAGTTCCTCCAAAGTTATGTCCCTCTCTTCAATTTTCCTGCCTTTCAACTTTTCGGCAATTTGCTCTGCAGATATTTTTGAATCATCGAAAATTACTTTTGCAATTTTCGCATAGGGATTTATGAACACCCTGTATATTGAATCTTCCTTTGAGAGTTCATACTGAATGACCATTGCTTCCTCTGGGGTTAGAGCTATCTCAAACTTGCCCTCTTTCATTCCAATCACCTTGCAAAGTAGTTTTCTATCTCGATGTAGGTCTTCCTGTAAAGCTCGCTTCTCTTCATTTTTTCAACGAACTCCTTGGTTCTCACATACTTGTCCTTCATGTAGTCCCAGTCTGGATGTAGCTTCTTCCATTCTTCCCAGGAATAGCTGAACTGCCTCTGCACCTTATCCCTGTATATTTCTGGGATAACGTTAAAGGTACAGAAGGGCACTATTCTACCATCGGGCATTGCATAATGGATAACACACCTCTCAACTCTCTCGACGTCGTAGTTATACTCATCCATGAAGTGCATCATTCCAAGGAAGAGTGTTCTCGTATGGAACTTACCAAGGGCGTCGTAGTTACCATACATAAAGGCATTTTTTATCAAACCAAGTACATCCAAGCCCTTTGGAGCATTTTTCTCATCATAGAATTGCTTAAACTTCAAGAATACTGTTTCTCCTATGGCCTTTAACTTTGCAAGTCCTTTAAATCTTGCTTTTTCTATTTCGTCTGCTTTCTCGAGTAAAAACTCAACGAACCCCTCAACGTCGAGGAATCTTGGAATTGGGATTACTTTCTTTTCTTCTTTATCTAAGAATACATAAGTAGCCGCCCCACACGCGAAATGACTTGTCATGTAGTATTTACTTCCTGTAAACACTTCAAAGAACCTAGCAATGTGTCCGGCTATCGGAATTGGATACCAGTCTTCCTTTGCTATGGCACCGTTGGTTTGCTCCTCGATTTTCTTTATTGCCCCTGCAATAGTTATCCTGAACCTCTGCCTCTCCTTTTTTGGAACTCTTCCAACTAAGGAGATCGGCTGGAAGTTTACTCCCCTGACTATATCGAGGTGATTGAGACCAAAGTTTATTATGGCTCCAGCTTCATGATCGTTAACGTTTCTTATAAGCGTTGGAACAAGAACAATTCCCGGACCTCCCGCTTTCCTGACGTTTTCGAAGATCAGAGGAATTTCCCAATGGTTCTTCCAGTTTGTCTGGGGAGTCATGCCATCATAACTTAAGTAGAGAGTATTAACTCCAGCCTCCCTTATCTTCTTTACAAGTTCCGGCTCGAATGCGAGTCTTATTCCATCGGTATTTAGCTGTACATGATCATACCCTTCTTCTTTAGCGATTTTTATTATCTCTATTAGATCATCCCTGAGCGTTGGCTCCCCTCCTGTGAATTGAACTGCATTTGCCCCTATTGGATGCTCCTTCTTTGCATTCCTCAGCATCATTCTAATTTGCTCTAGGGTGGGCTCGTATATTGGCTCTCCTTCCCTTGCATAGAAGAAACAGTACCAACAGTTAAGATTGCACCTATTGGTAAGGACTATGTTCAAAAGGCTTGTATGTGACCTATGCCTAGCACAAAGGCCACAATCGAAGGGACAATTGATACCTGTGTTTTCAACATTTACTGAGAAGAGCTTTTTCTCTTCAAACTTCCATCTTGAAAATCTGTAATATAGATCAACATCTTCATAATACAGGTCAGTTATCATGCCCTCTGGACACTTCTTCGTTATCCATACCATACCATCTTTTTCCCATACTACGGCAGGAACTACTCTTCTACTTTCGGGGCATAGTGAATACGTTCTATGAGGAAGGGGAGAGCCATATCCTCTACTCGCAGTTCTTAGCATTTTTTCAAACTCTTCTTCAGAAATTTCGGGAAATTCTATAATTTCCCGCATTTTTTTGGTTAGAGTTTCGAATTCTTTTTCACCACTAGGTACCTCTCCCACGTTTTCAGCCATAACACCACCTGCCGATTTTTCTTGTTATAAGTATAAAAAGTTTTGCGTAAATATGAAGATACACATTCATAGGTGTGCAAAATTCTATTATCGAACACTCTTCCAAGTTTTGGTCATTAATGTCTTCAACTTTTGGTTGTAAACTTTGAGGTTCGGGGCAAACATTTATAAAAGTTTGTTCTAAACCAATGGTGTATTTAGTGGAAAAAAATTTCATACGAAACTAGTTTTGGAGGGTCCAAAATGGCTGAGGCCAGCCGAATTAGCAAGTTCCTTTATACGTTCATAGTCCTCTTCATTATATGGCTTTTCTTAACGGCAAGCGTTGATCCTCAGGAACTAACAATTGGTCTCGTATTCTCGTTCATAGTGGCACTGCTTACCCACGACATCTTCACCACTAGGGGCCTTGCTAATCTCCATCCAAGAAGAGTTGCATACTTCATAGCCTACATCCCATACTTTCTATGGGCTATGCTAATGGCAAATTTAGATGTCGCTTACAGAGTTCTACACCCCAAGAGACCAATAAATCCGGGAATAGTAGAATGCAAGACAGAACTTAAAAATGAAGTTGGAAAACTGGCCCTAGCAAATTCCATAACTCTTACCCCAGGAACAATAACGCTAGATGTGGATGGAGACAGGTACTTCATTCACTGGATAGATGTTAAGGATGCCTCCGTAGAAGGAGCATCTGAGAACATAACGAGACCTTTTGAAAAGTTCCTGAAGGTGATTTTCGAATGATAGGAATTAACATTTATCTCCTAATCATAGCGATAGCAACCTTACTTAGTATGTACAGAGTTTTCAGGGGACCAACAACCGTCGATAGGCTTGTTGCTGTAGATATTATGACAACAATCACAGTAGGACTAATGGTTCTCTTTGCCCTATACTATAAGAGGGCAATATTCTTGGATGTTGCACTTGTATACGCAATACTATCCTTTGCGGGAGTCATAGCATTTGCGAGATACTTGGAGGGAGGCCTATGAGTGCCTTAGCAGGAATTGGAGAGTTCTTGGTATTATTTGGAACGGTATTCTACTTTCTCTCAACATTAGGTCTCATTAGAATGCCTGATGTCTATAACAGAATGCAAACAGCAACCAAAAGTGCAACCCTCGGGTCACTTGGAGTTATCATCGGAACAGGTATTTGGGCAATTGGAGAGGGATTGAGTATAGCCTGGCTGACCAAGACCCTAATAATAGCGGTATTTCTCCTACTTACTAATCCAATAAGCGCCCATGCACTCATTAGGGGAGCTTACAAGTCAGGAATACCTCTCTGGGAAGGAAGCGTTGTTGATAAGTACAAAGAGCATCTTGAAAAGAAGTCCCAGGAAGGTGGTGAGGAATGAACTGTATAGCTTGTATTGAATACATAATAGTAGCCCTCATGATAATTTCAGCAATACTGTCAGTGGAGTGGAGAGACTTACTTGCGGCCGCAGTTGGAATGGCCGCAGTGAGCTTGTTTGCATCAATACTGTTCTTCTTCCTTCAAGCTCCAGACGTGGCTATGACAGAAGCCGCTATAGGGGCAGCTCTCAGCGGAGCAGTGTTCATCTTTGCAATTAAGAGATCCTATAGGTATGAAACTGAAGAAGAGGAGAAGCCTGGCTGGTGGGTGAGGTGGTGAGTATGCTAAAGAGAATCCTCGCAATTATTGCAATCCTTATCATTGGATATTGGCTTGCCCAAGGTCTTGCAAATGTCCCATTTGGACAAGACAAAATGTTAGTGGGGAAGTATTACCTAGAGCATGTAAAGGATCAAACAGGAGCCGTTAATGCTGTCACTGCCGTTGTCGTTAATTATAGAGGGTTTGATACCCTTGGTGAAGTTACCGTACTCTTCATAGCCTCAACTGGAGTTGGAGCTCTCCTTTGGAGGAAGAAGAGAAAAAGGACTGCAAAGACTGAGGGATCTGTTGTTCTAACTACTGGCTCAAAGCTTCTGTTCCCATTCATAATGCTATTTGGGATGTACATATTCATTCACGGTCACCTCACCCCAGGTGGAGGATTTCCAGGCGGGGCAACTATAGCAACGGCGTTCTTGCTGATGTACATGGCATTTACAATATATGAAATACCACACAAGGAATTTGAAGTCACGGAAGGCTTTGCGGGAATGGGGTATGTTCTCGTAGGTTTACTTGGCCTAGCAATAGGAGGGTATTTCTTATTCGACTGGATATGGCAGACATGGCATCTCGGGACAAGTAACATAGGCAGATTGTTCAGCGGAGGATTCATCCCGATAATATACACGATAATCGGAATAAAGGTAGGAACCGAGCTCAGTGGAATCATAGATAACATGCTCAAAGAGGAGGTGAAAGAATGATATCAGCGTATTACTTTGGAGCAATAGCCCTTGTTCTAATTGGCCTGTACGCAGTACTAGTAAAGAAGAACCTTCTTAAGATCCTGATAGGACTAAGCATAATGGAGACAGGAGTAAATCTGCTATTGATTAGTATTGGATATGTTTCTGGCAGATCTGCACCAATTCTTAGCGAAGGAATAACCGCAAGTAAGGCTGTAGATCCAATTCCACAGGCTCTTGTCCTGACGGCAATAGTTATAGGTGTTGCAACTACTGCAATGGCTCTTAGCGTTGCTATAATCTTGTATGAGAAGTATGGGACACTTAATATAGAAGAAATAAGGAGGTTGAGAGGATGAGCCAAGTTGCGGCTCTCTTAATAGCTCTCCCTCTCATCAGTGCATTCTTCGTTCCAGTACTAAAGCAAATAAGTAAGAACTTGATTAAACCGTATTTAGTCCTGATAACATTAGTTCAAACAGGCATAGCTGCATGGGTGTTTAACGAAGTTTACTCAACAGGAAAGCCCATTTTGGTCTATGCCGGTGGATGGAAGCCTCCAGTTGGAATAAACCTCTACATAGGACACTTCGCTGCCTTATTCGTTCTAATAATCGCAATAGTAAGTTTCCTGATGGCAATATTTAGCTTTAAAGCTGTTAATATTGAACCAATAGACAAATACGCAATGCTATTCCTCCTATTGATGCTCGGAGCAACAGGAATGATTGCTACCGGTGATATCTTTAACCTTTTCGTATTCATGGAGATCACAGCAATAACGGCATATGCACTAACAGCATATAATAAGACAGGAGAGGCAGCTGAAGCTTCGATGAAGTATATAGTTTTGGGAGGAATTGGATCCAGCTTTTTCCTAATAGGTGTAGCACTCCTTTATGGTGCAACTGGAACGCTGAACATGGCCCAGCTTGCAGAATTCGCTAAAAGTATAAATCCAGTAGTTGCTCAGGTAGGTCTAGCATTGATAGTGTTTGGCCTGGCCGTAGAGGCCGAGCTATTCCCATTAAATGCATGGGCTCCTGATGCGTACCAAGCAGCTCCTCATCCAGTCACCGTTATGTTTTCAGCATTTGTCGTGAAGGCTGGAATTTATGCCCTAGCAAGGCTACTTTATCTGCTACAAAAGGCAAGTGGATGGTCTTCTGTCCTCAGGTTGCTTCTGATAATGGCAACCTTAACGGTAATCTTCGCGGAGCTATCAGCTCTCAGACAGAAAGATGTGAAAA
The DNA here is from genome assembly GCF_000263735.1 of Pyrococcus sp. ST04. Taxonomy (NCBI): domain Archaea; kingdom Methanobacteriati; phylum Methanobacteriota; class Thermococci; order Thermococcales; family Thermococcaceae; genus Pyrococcus; species Pyrococcus sp. ST04. Next base: position 1,303,347 of record NC_017946.1, read on the forward strand.
GAATGATAGCCTATTCAAGCATTGGACAGATAGGACTTGTAGCACTTGCATTCTCTCTAGGAACGCAGGCAGGTGTTGACGCAGGAGTATTCCACATGGTTAATCATGCAATAGTCAAAGCTCTCCTCTTCCTTGGAGTCGGATACGTTGGAATAACGCTTGGAGGAACAAAGCTGGAGAACTTTGAGGGGCTGGGAAGAAGAATGCCCCTGACAGCCCTTGCAATCACAATAGGAGCTATTGCAACAGTAGGAGTTCCACTATTCAACGTATTTTGGAGCAAATTAAGGATAATACTAGCAACTCTAAACGCCGGATTCTTGTGGCCTGCCATCCTGGTGCTATTTGCAAGCGTTGTTGAAGCCGTTTATTACTTCAGATTAGTGCATAGAATCTGGTTCATGGGAACTGGTGAGAGAGCCAAAGAAGGTGTTATAGCCGGAATACTCATAGTGCTGGCAATCATCGTCGTTGCTATTGGAATTGACCCAACACCATTGTGGAATATCGTGACGAAGGCTGGGAATGATTTGTTTAATGTCGCTACCTATATTAAGAACGTTCCTCTAATGGGGGTGGGACCATGAATGAGCTCCTGCTTATAGTATTTTCACCATTAATTGCAGGATTCCTCGCCTGGTTACTAAGGGTTAAAGGAGTTAAAGAAGCTGTAGGAATTATCGGCTCTTTAATTCCTTTGATACTACTAATCAAAGCTTACCCTTCACTCTCTCAGAATAATTTAACATTCACACTCAATGTAGCAGGATTCGAAGTTGGCTTTATGCTTTCACGTCTTAGCTGGGTATTCTCCATGATAGCAGCTGTTGTTGGTTTCACGGCAATCCTGGGTATGGCATCTACGGCAAAAGATAGCTATGAATGGCTCTTTGCTTTGATGAGCCTCACTGGAGTCCTCGGAGTGTTTACTGCCAATGACCTCATAACGTTCTTTGTATTCTGGGAAGTCATGACCTTTGCCAGCTTCATGATGGTCTTCAAGTTTAACAGAGGTGCCTCACTAAAGTACTTTGTGCTTAGCATTATTGGAGCATATGCAATGCTCGTTGCGATAGGAATTATCTATGCAAAGACTGGGAGCATAACATTTGCAGATATATCCACAGCATTCTCAAAGGATGCAATGAGTAAGATGCTTGGAGGTTCTGGAATATTCACGAAAACCGAAACAATGTTGATTTATGGGCTCTTCTTGCTGGCTTTTGGAGTTAAGGCAGGAATGTTTCCACTCCACGTCTGGGCCCCAGATGCATATAGTGAGACCAATCAAAGTTATACCGCAATGTTCAGCGGAGTCCTAAGTAAGGCAGGAGTCTATGGTTTCATTCTCTTGTACGTCCTCATGTATGGAAAGCTGATAGTTGAGTTTGGGCACTTCAGAAGCGCTCCAGCGTTTGGATACATAATAGCCTTCCTAGGAGGTCTAACGATAATCGTAGGAGGTATCCTTGCGGCGTTACAAGAGGATATAAGGAAACTCTTTGCATATTCCAGTATAAGCCAGATTGGATACATCCTAGTAGGAATTGGCGTTGGAACAGCTCTAAGCATAGAGGCCGCTATCTACCACGCAATAAGCCATGCACTCTTTAAAGGGTTGTTCTTCCTTATAGTTGCTACCATTATCTATAGGACAGGAAAAACAGAGTTCAAAGATTTTGGAGGGCTAGCAGAAAAGATGCCATTTACATTTGCAATGGCATTCATAGCAATATTAAGCCTGGCCGGAATTCCTCCACTAGTTGGATTCGCAAGCAAATGGCTTATCTTCGAAGCAGTTATCCATGAAAATCTGCCCATTCTCGGAGGCATGGTTTTCTTTGGAAGTGCAATTGGATTCGTGTATTTGATAAGATTCACCTATGCGGTATGGTTCGGCCAAAGGCCAAGTGATATAGAGAACACGAAGGATGCCCCACTTCCACTTGCAATAGCTATGGGAATTCTAGGAACACTAAACGTTATCTTTGGAGTTGCACCTGGTCTCGTAGCCCAAGAGCTGAACAAGCTGTTCGGTCAGCAAATTATTGGGGGGAACATTTGGGAGTTAGATCTTGGCTTCGGAAGGTACAACGGATTGCTATTAACTATTTGGATGACGATAGGTCTTCTAATAGCCGCTATAGTATACTTCCTTGGTGCTAGTGTAAGAAAGGTACCAGTCACAGACACATACCAGTCAGGTAACCCTGTAACGATGGAGTACAATCTAACTATAAGAAGGAACTTCTTCCTTCCACTTAAAGAGGCCATGGCATTCTGGTTAAGGATAAGCTTTGACAAACTGTACCACGATATCTGGAAGAGCATGGAGGACTTTGCAGAAACTGCGAGAAATTACATCTATAATGGTAATGTTCAAGCTTATGCTTGGTATCTGGCAATAATCTTAATAATATTAGCTGCAATGGGGGTGTGAAGGATGTTTGGGACTTTCCTTAAAGCCCTCCTCATAATTTTGTATGCCACCTTTGTGGGCTTCATGTTCATGGGAATCATTAGGAAAGTTACGGCAAGGATTCACAGAAGAATAGGCCCACCAATATATCAGCCCATAATAGACACTATAAAGTTCCTTAGCAAAAAGGAAAACATAACACACGGCATAATTTACGACTTCGGAATAATATTCGCCCTCGGAGCTACAATTTTAGCCTTGATGTTCATTCCACTTGGAAGTATAAGCATAATGAGGGCATATGGAGATTTGATCCTGATTACGTTCTTGCTTGAAATTCCAATGCTCGGAATAATGTTTGCTGCAATGAGCTCAGGAAACCCATATGCAGGGATAGGTGCCCAGAGAGCTCTGTTAACTCTCCTTGCAATTCAAGTACCATTAGGATTTGCCATTGTGGCACTCGCTGAATTCTATGGAACATTTAGCACTTACGAAATAGTTATGGCTCAGCAGACGAGCGGATGGAGCATATTCCACCTACCATTACTCCTGGCTGCAATAGCTTATGACATAGTCCTCCAAGCGATGTTCGGAAAAGAACCATTCGACATCATGATAGCACCTGGAGAAATATCATTAGGTCCAATGGTCGAGTTTGGTGGAAAACATATGGGAATACTCCAAATACAGCATGCAATGGGTCTATTTGCAGAGACCTTATTCTTCTCGAACATATTCCTGGGAGGAGCAGTGATAACGACGTTTTCAAGTCCAATACTCAACACCCTTGCAACCCTTGCAGTCCTATTGGTTAAGCAACTAGCAGTTCTTCTAATTGCAATATTTGTCAGCACGATATTCCCGAGGTTCACAATTGACCAAGCAGCAAAGTTCTACTGGAAGTGGCCGACAATAATAGCCGCTTTAGGAGCAATATTAGCGAGCCTGTGAGGTGGTGGGTATGGTAGATTGGAGGTTGTTTGAGCCACTGTTCAATTGGGCGAGAAAGAAGAGCCTTTGGATTGTATCATTTTGTACTGGGTGCGGTGGTATAGAGATGCCACCTCTCATGACTTCAAGATACGACATAGAGAGATTCGGTATAATACCAGATCCAAGCCCGAGACAGTACGATCTCTTCCTAATAACCGGATACGTTACTCCAAAGACTCTCAAGAGAATAATCATAACTTACGAAATGGCTCCTGATCCCAAATGGGTTTTAGCTCACGGTTCATGCCCTCTCAACGGTGGAATTTACTGGGACTCTTACAATGCCATAAAGCACCTCGATAAATACATCCCAGTTGATGTGTTCATAGCAGGGTGCATGCCCAGACCGGAAGCAGTTCTCGACGGAATACACAAGCTAATGGAGATGATCGAAAACGGAGAAGCCGATGGCTGGAAGAGATACAAGGAGAATTACGAATGGTATAGAAAGAATCAGGAAGAACTTCTTGGCGAGGGATGGAGAGAAAAAGAGGCAAGAAAGTGGATTCCATGGTTAATGGACAAGAAAAAGGAGGTTAAAGAATGACATGGGAAGTTGGAGAGAACTTAGTAAAGTCAATACTCGAAAAGGCACCATATGCAGAGGGTAAGGTAAGAAGAGAGAGAAGGCTTGAGTTTAAAGTTCCAGCCGAAAGGATCAGAGAATTCCTCATGATAATGAAGGAGCATAACTTTCCATTAATGCTGCAAATAACGGCCGTCGACTGGCCCAAGGAAGGAGAGATTGAGCTGGTATATCATTTAATGAACATTGAACTTGGCACCCATGCAATGGTCAAGACCAGAATACCAAGAGATTTAGATAAAGCAAAAATGCCAACAGTAAGAGACCTATACCCAGCCGCTGAAACGTATGAAAGGGACGTTCATGACTTCTTTGGAGTGTACTTTGAAGGCAACGAGAAGATGGAAATGCCCTGGATACTAGATGACCCAGAACAAGGGCTATATCCCCATAGGAAAGATTTCGACATGTTAGGCTATGTAAAGAAGAAATACAAGATCTTAGACAGATTTGACGAAAATAAGGACAGGTATGTAATTTGAGGTGTTGGGTTATGGTCACCCAAGAAGAGCTAATTAGAGAAGCGAGAGAGAATGGTATGGAATTGTTCCCCATAGATAAGGATACATACGAATTATTCTTTGGTCCACAACACATGGCAACTGAAAACTTCAGTATAATCCTAAAAATGGACGGAAACAGAGTTGTTAAGGCTATTGCAAATCCAGGTTTTCTCCACAGAGGGTTCGAGAAACTTGCAGAGTTTAGACCTTGGTACACAAATATAGCACTACTCCTAAGAATATGTGTTCCCGAATCTGACGTTCCTGAAGCAATTTATTCAATGGCAGTCGATGAAATCATAGGATGGGAAGTCCCAGAAAGAGCGCAATGGATAAGGACAGTAGTGCTTGAGATGGCTAGAGTCTCTGCATACCTCTTCTGGATTATGGGACTAAGCTTTAAGTTAGGTGTTTACACGGCAGGACAATGGGCAGCTGCCTATAGAGAGAGATTTATGAGGCTCTTTGAAGAGCTAACGGGAGCAAGAGTATACCACATCTACACAATCCCAGGTGGAGTAAGAAGAGATATCCCAGGTGACAAATGGCTCAGACAACTTAGAGATACCGTGGAGTACGTTAAATCAAAGCTACCCGACTTTGACAACCTAGTCTTCGAGAACTACATAACATATAGGAGAATGGAAGGAATTGGAGTCATGGACAAGAAATTCGCACTCAGGGAAGGTGTTACCGGGCCAAACCTCAGGGCAACTGGGGTCGCATATGATGTTAGGAAAGATGACCCCTATCTCCTTTATTCAGAGCTGGACTTTGAAGTTCCAACGATGAAAGAGGGAGATGCCCTAGCCAGAGCTCTTGTGAGGAGATATGAGATCGAACAAGACCTTTACATACTAGAACAACTCCTCGAAATGGGGCCACCAAGCGGACCATATAAGGTGGAAGACCCAAGACTCAAGAACTTACCCAGATTTAAAGTTCCTGCAGGAGATGCATTTGCTCATGTAGAATCAACGAAAGGAGACTTTGGTGCCTATGTTGTGAGTGACGGTGGAAATAAACCCTATAGGGTTCACGTGAGAGGGCCGAGCATAGCTCATGGTATTAGGGTTCTTGAGCAGTTGTTGGTTGGAGCTAGAATAGCCGATGTTCCCGTGATATTGATGAGTCTCGATAACTGCCCACCCGACATAGACAGGTGATGGTAATGCCGGCTAAGGTTGTGGGGGAAGAGAAGGTTAAAAAGAGTCCATCCTTTGTAAAACCCTGGCTTGGCCTTAAATATCTCTTCAAAAAGCCCGTAACGATAAAAATACCCGAGGAGAAGATAGAACCAGCACCCAAGTACAGAGGATTTCACACACTCGACTGGAAAAAATGTGTAGGCTGCAACTTCTGTGGCCAAATATGTCCAGCGAGAGCTATTGAAATGACGTGGATAGAAGTTGATGGAAAGATGGAAAAGAGACCTCATCCAAAGATAGATTATGGTAGATGTACATTCTGCCAGTTCTGTGTCGATGTATGTCCGACTGGAGCACTCGGGTTTATTGAAAGTTACATACTCACAACAACAGGAGACGAGGAAGAGCTACAACTCTATGACTGGGTACCAATACACCCAGACAAGTTTAAAGAGATTCAAGATCAGTACAGGGACTGGAGATTCCCCGTAGAGAAGATTGAGGTTAATGAAGAAACTAGAGAGGTAACTTATTATCTGAGAAACGGAGAGACATTCAAGTTTAAGATAGTAGGGTATGGCATAAGACCTCCAAAGCCTCCAACAAAGCCCGCTCCAAAGAAGGAAGAGAAAAAAGATTCAAAACAGTAACTTCTCTATCTCATCCCATATTTTTTCGGCCACTTCGCTCTTTTTCATCCTTGGTAATTTCTTCACGCCATCTCTAGTTACAAGAATAACTTCATTCTCATCACTACCAAAGGCTTCCAATGTGTTCCCCACTACCAAATCAACACCTGCCCTTTCAATTTGCTTTTTGGCCTCTTCAACTACTCTGTCAGCAGAAGTTTCTGCCTTAAATCCAACAAGGAGTACATCTGGCTGCAATTCCTTTATCCTGTCTATGATCTTTGGATTTGGGACAAGTTCAAGAGTTACTGTTCTATCACTCTTTATCTTTTCACTAGAGACTATCTTTGGCCTGAAGTCACTTACAGCCGCTGCCATAATCACGACATCATACTTCTTCTCACTAAGCTCTCTTTCTATTACCTTAAGCATCTCTTCAACGGTCTCCACGATTATTTGGTTCTCGACAAAGCTCTTGACGCTACCTTTCGTTTTTATTAAGGTAACCTCTGCCCCTCTGAAGTCTGCCTCCTCCGCAAGAGCTACCCCCATTTTGCCGCTACTCGCATTAGTTATAAAGCGAATAGGATCTATGTACTCCCTGGTAGCTCCAGCGGTTACAAGGACTTTTTTTCCTTTTAGACTTTTTGGATGAAGCTTTCTAATGACATTATAGACAATCTCATCAATTGTCGCAACTTTTGCCTTTCCTTCTTCAATTCTCGGACCTATAAATTCTACACCAAGCCTCTTTAGCTTCTCAATGTTCTCTCTAACTATCGGATGCCTATACATGCTCTCATGCATGGCGGGGGCTATCATTATTGGAATATGAGAAAAGGCAGTAGTAACCACTGTTGTTACTGGCGTGTCATCTATACCACATGCAATTTTACTTATCGTGTTGGCAGTAGCAGGACATATAAGTATTAAGTCTGCCTTGTTCTCATGCTCTCCGGCAAGCTCAACATGCTCTATGAATCCCGTGATTTCAGTTACTACAGGATTTCCTGTCGCGAATTCCATTGCGTATGGGTGAATTATTTTCGTCGCGCTCTCGCTCATCACCGCATGAACCTCAGCACCGTGCCTAATTAACTCCCTAGCAAGCTTAACACACTCTACAGCTGCTATACTCCCCGGAATTGCAAGTACTATCTTTTTGCCAACCAGCTTTCTACTCTTCGTTGCGTAGATAAGCTTCACATGATGAAGCATTTTCATCCACCAAAGAAAGCTTTATTTAGAATTGTTTTTAAGTTCCTCGAATTTCTCATATAAGGTGGATACATATGGAAAAGAAGAGAACATCTTTGGGATTGGAAGAAAATGTTGAAGCTGCTTTGTCTTATATAGCAGGATTTATAAGTGGAGTAATTCTACTCGCTCTCGAAAAGGACAGTGAGTTTGTTAGATTTCACGCAATGCAGTCTACTGTGACATTTCTTGGATTATTTATACTTTGGGCATTATTTTCTTGGATACCCTTCTTTGGATGGTTTTTCGTCGTGATAATAAAGATAACTGCTCTAATAGCTTGGATCATTGGGATAATAAAGGCATACCAGGGAGAGATGTTTAAATTCCCAATAGCAGGGGAGTTAGCAGAAAACCTGCTCCCAAAGGTAAAGTTATAAGCGAAACCCGTATATAATCTTCTGTCCCTTTTATTTTTGGTGGCTGAAAATGAGAAAAACTGCTATAATTCTTATTTTTGCGATTCTTGGTCTCATGCTACAACCAATTCTCGCACAGTGTCCATGTGAAGGCAGAACAGTAATATTAAAAGCCCCTGCAGTTTCAATGACATCAACTGGAGAAATGGTTGGAGTTCCCACTGAATTCGTAATTACTGTGGCTCCAGGAAGTGGGCACGTATATGTCGAAACATGGCCATTAACAGAGGTTGACATGCAGGCATCAGCGAGACTAGCAGCAGAGGTCGCTGGTAGGGTTTTAGGAATTAACATGGATAAATATGATGTGTTCATTCAAGTAAGAGCAGACTCTCCAATTATTGGCGGACCTTCAGCAGGAGGAACAATGACTGTCGGAATAATAGCAGCACTAATGGGGTGGAAGGTAAGGAGCGATGTCATGATGACTGGAATGATAAATCCGGACGGAAGCATAGGACCAGTAGGGGGTATTCTTGAGAAGGCTTCAGCAGCTCACCAAGCAGGAGCAAAGATATTCCTGATTCCAGAGGGTCAAAGAATTCAAATTGTTACGGAAACCCAAAAGAGACAGATAGGTCCAATAACCCAGATAACAACCACCGAAAGAAAAGTTGATGTGGCAAAGTACGCTGAGGAAAGGTGGGGGCTAAAAGTCATAGAAGTTAAGGACATATACGACGCGGTTTACTATTTTACGGGACATAGAATAGAAAGGCCTAAACCTAAAGGTCACGTCATAATAACGACAACATTTCTTGAGAAGGATGCAAAAGATGACTACGACTCAACAATGTCGTACTATGAGAAGATCGAGAACAAGCTCAAGAACAGCGATGTTAGTTATTCCACATACAGCTACCTAAAATCGGCCCTTGATGATGCATATAAGACACTCCAAAATGCGAAATCTGCTTTGGATAGTGGTAAATATTATACCGCAATGAGCCTCGACTTTCAAGCCAGGATAATAATAAGGCACGTAGACTGGTACATCGACGTGTATGAGGGAAAAGACATAGAGGAGATATTTCTAGAAGTTAAGAGGGAAATAAACAACGTCGAGTCCTATGTCTCAAATCTTACAATAAAAGGAGTTACAATGCTTCAAGCAGTTGCGGCTAGTGAAACTAGGATAGAAGACGCAAAGGAATATCTCAAGAAAGCACAGGCAGCTTACTACAAGCAAGACTACTGGGATGCAGTAAGCAATGCAGCATACGCCTATGAGAGGGCCAAAACAGCCGAACTCTGGGCAAAGCTAGGTGAAAGATATGCAAGAGGCCAAGTAATCTCTCGAGAAGCAATTAAAAAGGCTGCAAGGAACCAGCTTGACAATGCTAGGCTTATCGTGACATACATAACTTCAATGTTTGGCCAACAGAACCTGCAGGATCTTGTTGATACCCTTAATAAGGGAGAGCAGTATTACGAAGATGGCAAATACTCTGCCGCCTTGTTCTCAGCGATGGAAGCTAGAATAAGAGGAGAAGTTATTCTGGACACAATAGGCATTGACAATGTTACTGTCCTTGAGGACAAGCTCAAGATGATGAAAGAAGAGGCTAAGACTGCAATAGGGCTAGCCCAGGAGGGAGGAACAGTTCCACTACTATCAATGGCATACTATGAGTTCGCAGAGAGTTACGAAGCCAAGGGAGACGTCCAGGATATAATAACTGCGATGGTCTTCTATCAATATGCAAAGGAGACAGCCCTTGTATTCCTTGGATGGAAGTCCTACAATACTACAACGACAACCACAATATCATCTCCAATTAAGACAACAACCTCGACTCCTACTCAACAACCCTCAACAACAACCACAACTTCAGCAGAGAAGGGGGAGAAAACCCAAAGCGTGTGTGGACCAGTAGCTTTGCTTCTCTTAGCCATAATACCCCTTGCCTTTAGACGTCGCTAGCCCTCTTATTTTTCATTATTTCTGGAAGGTAGCCAAGTCTATCAAGAAGGTCTATTTCCCATTGGGCCAAGCTGGGACACACTGTACAGCCTAACCTGTAGAAGCCTTGATAGTAGAGAGGATGTAACTCCAGGCCATTCATAAGTATATAGAGCTGAACCATTGCACCACTCCAGAACTTTATTGGCATAACCTCGAGCAATTTTCCAAATGGAGTGTGTCTTTCAATTACAGGAGGCTTTAACCTTCTCTTAGCACTTTCAGCATCTCTATCCCCAACTACGAGAACTGGATTTTCAATTTCCTTAACGGCATTATAAAGAGCCTCAACTTTCATTCTTGTACACCATCTATTAGCATGGGTGGGCATTCCATGCTTTTCTATGGGCATCGGAACATCTACTTTAACTACATTGACCCTAAGCTTCTTAGCTACCTTTTCCACGTACTCATCAGTAAGGGGCATCTCATACTCCATTTTTACATAAACAGCAGTGACATCGTCAAAGACTTTACTAGCAAGTATCAAGGCGGCCGTAGAGTCTTTACCCCCGCTCCAGGGAACCACAACATTCTTGTCCTTAAACTTTTCTAAGAATTCAATGCTTGCCTTTTCAAAGGCTTTGATATATCCTTCATTTGCCTTTACCGTTTTTTTGAGAGATACATTTTCAAGCGCAGGAATCTTCCATCTAACATCTGTCGGCCTACCAAGTATCTTCGCTATCTCTGCTATTTTATTGGGTCCTGAATAATACTCTTCAACATTCATAGTTTTCCTCAAAACTAATGCAACATCTCCCGGATCAACATCCAGTAATGCCTTCATGTTGCGTCTGAACCCTTCTCCAAATGCCAGGTATATGTCATAGTCAGGATTTATTTCAACTCCCAATTGGTTTTCAGGAGTTAGAATATAATGATCATTATCCCAAGATACTCCCAACCTAAATCTTGCCTTTATCTCCTCTATGTGAGAGTACAGCTCGTCAACTCTCATGTTCCGCACTTTCTTTGTTCTAAGTATCCTAATGAAGAATGGTTCCTTAATTTCAGCCATTATGTCCTTGGCAAGCTCCTTTTCTTTTTCCCCGAAGAGAAGTATTGGAATGTAAGAACTCTCCAACGCTTCCTCTAAGCTGTCTCTTACCTCCTCTAGTCTCCTCCCCCCACCCAGAGTAGATACCTTGAGGTAACCTCCATAGTTCCTTTCATTTATGTATTGGATAGCCTTTGCATCTTTTCTTGCTCTAACTATTATGTTGAACATCAATATTTTAAAGAAAGGGTGCAATTAAAAGGATACCGGAGATAACCTTTACACCAAAACAAAAATGTAAGGAAATGAAGGAAGATGATGAAAACTCCCTGACCTGAAAAAAGATGATGAAGACCGGTTCACTGACTCTTCTTTGCTTTTGCCTTTTTGAGCTCTTCCTGCTTTCTCTTTATCTCCTCAGCCTCCTCAGGGGTTAGATAGATAAACTTGTCATCATATTTATCGTAACTTGCGAGTAGAAATTCATCGCTCATTTGAAGTGCGCCTGTTGGGCATACATCAACACACTGCTTACAGAACACGCACCTTCCCGTCCAGAGAGCCACCTTCCTTATCTCTGGAAGATAAACAAAGACTCCAGCAGGACAAACCGTAACACACATCCTACACCCAACGCACTTATCGACATTATACACTATTTTTCCTCTAAAGCCTTCTGGAACAGGAACTGGTTCAGTTTTTGGGAATAAATTTGTTGCTGGCTTTTTGAACATGTTTTTAATCACTGTGGATAGGAGAGGAAGGCGAATCATATTATCACCCCCATCGCCAAGATCAGAGATCCAATAACACTAGCAGCAAAAACTCTCGTCCAGAGAATGTTTATTGCTTGGCTAATCTTTAGCCTTCCAGTTACTGCCCTAAAAACAGTCTTAGCAATGAGCAATACTATGAACACCTTGGCAGTATGGAGGAGTAGATTAACGATATACCCTACAACACCTGGAATTGGGACTTGCCACGGGAATAATACAGCGACAACTAATGAAGCAGCTATGAATTCCTTTATTGATTCTGCAAGCTTTATTATTGCCAAATATCTCCCACTATACTCTACGAGTGTTCCTTCAGCTATTTCCTCCTCAGCCTCTGGTATGTTGAAGAATCCTGTCTCTATCTCACTGGCCAACCAAGCCATGAACACGTACACAAGTATTGCCCCTGCTACCCATGCCATTGGTCCCAGCTCCCAGATATTATGCTCGTAGAGACTCGACAAGCTGAAAGGCTTCTGGACACCAAGCTTTGAGATACCCCACATGATTGCAAATACCCCAAGCATCATGGCCGGTTCTCTAGATACAAGCATTGCAACTTCTCTTGATGCTCCTATTCTCCCATAAGGACTTCCAGAGCTCATAACACCGATAACCAAGAAGAAGTCCGCCAATGTTAGGAGGTATATAAATACTATAATGTCGCCCTTTGTTGCAAACAATGGAGCAAATCCCATAGGTGTGTAAGCTAAAAGGGCTATTGTGGTTGCCAGCATCAAAACTGGTGCCGCTTTGAACATGAAGTTTGCTGTATTGGGAATTATAGTTTCCTTACTAATGAGCTTTAAGAAGTCATAGAAGGGCTGAAGTATTGGAGGCCCTACCCTTCTCTGCATCCTGGCAACTAGTTTTCTATCTATACCGCTGAAGAGTAAGGAGATTATAGAGACATAAACATAAAGTCCTATCACTCCCAGTAACGCATAAACAGTGTTCATAGTAACACCCCCCTTGAGCATCCAACTCCAGCAGGCGTTGGATCGCCTTTAACCTCCGGGTTAATTTCCCTGGTCTTCTTTATTGACAGCCTGAGAAGGTCTTTCTCAGTTAGAACTATCCTCTCTCCCTCTTTTATCACAGCAACTCTATCCGTACAGCTTAAACAGGGATCTATTGAGGCTATAGCAACGACAACATCAGCCAGTTGGTTGCCCTCAAGGCCTTTTGCTACTGCAAAGAGGTTTGGAAACGTTGGTTCTCTCATCTTCCACCTAACTGGTCCATCCCTTCCTTTCTTGCCCTTCACATAGTGAACCAGTTCTCCTCTTGGGGCTTCATATCTTCCAACTCCCTCTCCATCTCCAAGAATTTTGAGTTTGGCAACTAGAACATTATCCTTCGGAAATGTCTTTATTTTTCCTTCTGGCATTTGGTCTAGGGCATGTTCAATTAACTCCAAGCTCTGCCAGAGCTCTCCAATTCTTACGGCCATTCTATCGTACACGTCCCCTCTAGCCTTTTCTCCAGTAACATCCTCGGGCATCACGGGCTTTATGCCTAGCTCTGGATAAACTCCAAGCTGCTCACTCCATCTAGCATCATCTTTAACTCCTGAACCCCTAGCCGTTGGACCGACAGCTCCAAGATCCCTCGCAACCTTCTTAGATATGATGGCTGAATTCCTAAGCCTAGCTTCTATTGTTGAATCGTGTAAGAATACATCCTCTATCTGTGGCAGAACTTCCCTGTAGTATTTTATCATGTCTAAAAGAAGCCTCTTGTGCCTCTCTTCTATATCCCTTCTTACACCACCAATAGTCATCATAGAGTAATTAACCCTATTTCCTGTTATGGCCTCCAAGACATCCATGACTCTCTCCCTGGCCAGCCATGTTAAATGCAAAACCGTATCATAACCTATATCATGGCCAACCACACCAAGGTTCAGAAGGTGTGAATGAATTCTTTCTAGCTCCCCAATGATCACCCTAATATATTCAGCTCTCTCTGGAACCTCAATGCCTGCCATCTCCTCAACAGCTCTAACATACGTGTGATTATGGGAGAAGGAGCAGATTCCACATATTCTCTCTGCAAGGTACATTACTTGAACATAATTCCTTCTCATTGCTATCCACTGAATTCCACGCAAGTTATACCCAAGCTTGACATCAACGCTTACTATTCTCTCTCCATCCAATGTGAGAATGAACTTCTCAGGTTCCTCTAATCCTGGATGAATTGGACCGAATGGAACTTTAACCCAATATTCCACTTTTTTTGTCATTTTCCTCCCCTCCTCAGGAGATAGGGATGGCCAGCATTCTTAACCATCTCTTCTGGAATACCTTTCTCGTCAAGCCTGAGCGGATATATCCCTTCTGGAAAGTCGTCTGGAAGGAACAACCTTCTCTTATCTGGAGCATTTTCGAAATCTATGCCGATCATTTCCATTGCTTCCCTTTCAAACTGAAGGGAAATTGGGAAGATGTCGCTGATGTCTGGAAGAACTGGATCATCCTTTGGGACTGTCGTCTTAACTAGCAATGAAATCCCCGGAGCATCTTCAAATTTTAAGAGGAAGTGAATTGTGAAGTCTATACTATCTCCAATGTCTTCTTCTATCGCTATGGAGTAATGAGTATCTTCATCAAACTCTTTTAGGAACTTCATGAAAGCTCTGAAGCTTTCTCTAGGTATTTTAACCCAGACTCTCTTTCTTCCCCATTTATTCTCCTTTATTTCAACATCAGCATTTGGAAACGTCTTTTTTACAAGTTCAACAAAGTACTCTTCCTTGCTCATTCTTCTCCCTCCTCAGGTGGAATCTCACCTTTTATCATCTTAGCGAGCTTCTCCAATGCCAAAACAACACCATAGAGAATAGCCTCTGGCCTTGGTGGACAGCCTGGAACAAAGACATCGACAGGAATAACGTTATCTAGCGGGGCGTTGGTGAAGGGACTTTCATAGAAAACGCTTCCTCCAGTAGGACATGCTCCTACTGCAATCACAATCTTTGGATCTGGCGTTTGTTCATAGACAAGTTTAACCCTTTCAAGGCTCTGATTTGTCACAGGACCTGTTACAAGTAGTATGTCAGCATGTCTTGGACTTCCTACAAGCTTTACTCCAAACCTTTCAGCATCGTACCTAGGGGTTAGAGCAGCTATTATCTCTATGTCACATCCATTACAGCTACCGCTATTTACATGGAACACCCATGGTGACCTTCCGATGAAGCGACATAGTTGAGCTATCCTCTTTTCAAGCTTTTTCCTCTCGTTTGCTTCTTTTTGATCTGCAGGAATCTTAATCGTCATTTATTCACCCCCTGAGTATGATGATAACTAGTATAAATGCAGTCGTCATTAGAAGGTAGCTAACGTAGTCAGTTAGAAGGCCAGTGTGGTCTGCTTTTAGAGTTACAAAGAATTTTCTGACTCCATTTATTAATCCCCACATGGTGTTCTTTCCGGTATGAAACCCTTCCAAGTGCTCAAATCCAGGAATAACTTTGTCGGGATCTTCACCACTAATAAATATCTTAGTTCCATCGCCAACCTCTCTCGTTCCCATACCTACACTCTTAGCCCATCTCTCGAGTAAGTAAGCTAAGATAAGACCAAGTATGAATACTAAAACGAAGTAAAGAGCATCCCAATAACCAAACACTTCAACCACCTCCCATGAGGGAAGCTATGTACCCCATAACATCCCATAACGCCCTTGCAGCTGGAACCATGAACTTGTCACTTATTTGCCATGGGAAGAATCCCATCACTACTATCGCCAACACCAAGATGAACATTGGAAGTAACATTGCAATCCCTGGATCTTTCGCATTCATTACTTTTTCACTGGGCCTGCCAAAGAATGTGAAGAGAACCCTAACGTATGCTGCAGTACAAAAAGCTGTTCCTATTATTGCTATTGCACCTATTATTGGATTGAAAAGTGCTGAGCTCTCATATATTAGCCACTTGCTTGCGAATCCATTAAGTGGGGGCATTCCAACTATCGCCGCAGCTCCAACTAAGAATGCAAAGGAAGTTTTAGGCATAGTTTTCGCGAGTCCACTAAGTTCGTTGAGATTTCTAGTTCCTAGCTCGTGAATAACTGCACCAGCGACAAGGAAGAGAAGGGCCTTCATTATGGCATGATTAACTGTATGATATATAGCTCCAGCCAAGGCAACTTCGCCAATTTTTGTTCCGTAAGCAACCATACCAATTCCAAGACCAAGGAGAATGTATCCTATCTGGCCAACTGAAGAATATGCCAAAAGTCTTTTCATGTCCTCTTGTACAACCGCCATTGCGTTTCCAACTATCAGTGTTATGCAGGCGAACAAGATGATTATCCACCCAACTGTGGTCAAGTTCACCGCTGGGGAGAAGATACTGAACACTACTCTGGCCATCGCGTATATTCCACCTATCTTTATCACGAGACCCGAAAGCATTGCCGAGATGGAACTTGGAGCTGCTGGGTGCGCGTCTGCAAGCCACATGTGCACTGGAGATGCACCGCTCTTGAAGAGCAGGCCACCGAGGAAAAGAGCCAGTGCAATCTTTGCAACGATGGTTGGGTTCTCCGACATCTTTACTGCAAGATACCCCATTGTGAGTGTTCCGTACTGACCGTAAAGCAGCGTTATCCCAAGTAGGATAAAGCTACTGGCTAAAGAGCCTACAAACATATATTTTATACCTGCCTCAATTCCCTCCCATGTATCATTTCTGAAAGCTACTAGAGCGTAGCTGGCTATGCTCATTATCTCAAGGAATACGTAGAAGTTGAAGATATCTCCAGTTATCGCAATACCAAGCATTCCCAGCTCGAGTATTAGAATTAGTGTGTAAAACTTTTCAAGTCCAGTATCATGCTTCATGTATTCAATCGAGTAAATTATTGCAAGGAAGCTAACGAAAGTTACTATTAGAACCATTATTGCCCCAAACTTGTCCACTTCCCACACTATCCTAATTGGGAACGTCGCTTTTCCAAATGGGTTCTTCGCTCCAAGAGTGTAGACTATAGTACCGCCATTCCAGACCTCCCTAAAGACATCAATTCCCACTATCAACGTTGCAAAGCTTACTATTGTGGCCCACGCCTCTTTAGCTTTCCCTCCTATTAAGCTCACTATTGGCATTGAGAATGCTCCAAATAAGGGGATGATTATGAGGAACGGCAACCACGTCATCCTCTCAACCTCCTGAGCTTTGTTACATCAAGCGTTCCATAATGCTTGTATGCATTAACCGTGAGGGCAACCGCAAGCGAAAGCACACACACTCCAATTACTATGCTCGTCAGAACGAGAGCCTGGGGAATTGGTGCCACCATCGCTCCTCCTTCATAGCCAGTATAGATTGGCGCTGTGGGAGGGAGACCGTTCTCCATCCTATAACCTTCACTTATTAGGAGAAGGTGAATTCCGGAGTCTATCAAATCTAAGGCAAGTATTAGCTTGATTAGGTTTCTCTTGTACAGGAGGGCATAAATTCCTAGGGCCACCATTATTATAGCCGTTAGATACTGAAATGCTATCATTTGTTCCACCTCCTAAATAATGAGAGAGCAAATACTGCAGAGACTAGACCAGTGAACACTTTAAGACCAACTCCAAGATTCATTATTGGTAGAAATCCTGCGGAGAGCAGTGTTCCTGGTTTTCCATTGAAAAGCGGACCATTATGCCAGAGTGTATTATAGAAGAATGCAACGCTTAAGCCAAGCATTGCAGCCCCCAAAAACACTAAACCTCCAACGCCTTCCAATGCAGAATATAAGTTCTTGTTTATTTTCTCCTTTGCAGCCTTGATTCCAAAGGCTACTAGAAACAATATCCCTGCCCCAGCAATTGTCGCACCACCCTGGAATCCACCGCCAGGGGTAAGATGACCGTGCATAACTACATAAGCTCCAAATATTCCTATGAATGGAATGAGAGCCCTTGCATTTGTTCTCACAATAACTCCCATATCATCCCTCATTTTTCTCCCTCCTCCACGGCCTTAGAAGGGCAATTGCTCCAGCTATTGCAGTAAATAGAACAGTCGCTTCCCCCAGGGTATCATAGCCTCTATAGTCAAACACTATATCGGTCACTATATTGTTCCCACCTACTTCCTCAACACCATGCTGAATGTAGTAGTTGTCTGTATACCTGTATTTCAACCAGTCATCTCCCCCAAATCCAAATTTTATTCCATATTTAGGAGTAAGAGCTAGCATTAGCCCAGCAAATATAACCAGTAATGACAGGAATCCTAAGGCTCTCTTCATGGGGCTTCACGCTCCCACCTTTCGGTTTTTGCAATAGCATAAATTACGACAGCCGTGACAACACCAGCACCAACAGCTGCCTCCGCTATTGCCACGTCAGGAGCATGGAGCATATAGAACTCCAGACTCAAGAGCAGACTCATAGCTGCAGCTGCAACAGCCGCTGCTAAGAGATCTCTAAGAGTTATCATTAGAACTGAAGACACTATAATGCCAAGTAGGACCAAAAACTGGATGATCATATCAACATTCATTTTCCTCCCTCCTCTTTAGATAAGCATCAACAACAGCTCTCTTTGGCATATAGCCACTAATGTGAGCAGCTTTTGCAATTGCATGAGCTCCCACCGGGTTAGTCATGAGAAGTGCAAACAGTGCAACAAAGCTATGAATTGCCATTTGAAGGTATTTGGGATTTCCAGTTTCCCTAAGTCTAACGAGTGAATGCACTATCACTGCAAACACTGCGAAGATCGTCCCAAAGGTTGTACATTTAGTTGCTCCATGTAGCCTGGTATAAACATCCGGGAACCTGTGAAGGGCTATACTCCCAAGAAAGTTGAAAGTCACGCTTATTGCAAGGAATGCCATTATCAAGTAATCCGCAGTACTCATGATAATCCCCCCTGGAGGTATTTTGCAATAATCAGCGTTCCAACATAGCTTAAAAGAGCGTACACTATTGCAATGTCAATGTAAATTGCCCTTTCATAAGCTGCTCCCAAAAGAACCATCGCTGCAACCACGAGGGTATTCATAGTGTCCAATGCAACAACCCTGTCTGGAACAGAAGGGCCCAGGATCAGCCTGAGCAGGGTTATCAATCCCGCGATTCCTATTAAGAGAGTGGCATAGAAGAACATCATTTTCCCAACCTCCTCGCCCACTTTTCAAATGGTCCAGAAACTGGCTCAGAAGTCTGTGGCCATTCTTGCCCCTCAGGAATGTTTATCCAGTGAACGTAGAGAGCTTTTTCATCTGGACATGCTTCAACTGTAAGCGTTCCTGGGGTTAAGGTAATTGAATTGGACAAAATTGTATACTGTGCATCGTTCTCAAGATCAACTGGAACTCTAACTATTCCCGGTCTTATCTTTCCTGTTATAACCCTATAAGCAACATCGAGGTTAGCTTTAACCATTCCCCAAAACAATACCGGGAAGTAAGCAACAAAGAGTACCCATTTTCCTGGATTCAGGAACCTTGATGCTTTTTCCCCAATTATGTCCCTCGTTGCATACGCTACTATCAATGAGAACACTAGACCAGCCACGAGCTCCTGCACGCTCCATAGCATCCCCTTGCTTCCCGCCGTTAAGACGAGCCATAGGAAATATGCCCACACAAACGCTGTAATGAATGACATTACCAAACCCCCTCAACTCTTGGTTTGAAACAGTATTTTACACGCTTAATTCGTTCTCTTCCAAGAGAAGTTGCCCGCAAAATCTTAAAAGGGTTTTTTAAAGCGATGAATTGAAAATAAAAGTCCTTAACTTTTGGTTTACGAGCTTAAGTTTAGCTATGTTACACATGACTGTCCCAAAATGCTTTTAAATATTCACCAGCTATTTTGTTCCAGCAAAAGGAGGTGAGGTGAGATGTTTAGCCTGGGGGGATTAACAAAAAGTACAGTTGACGAAAGCAAGGTTTGGGATGTTATAATCATCGGAGCAGGTCCAGCCGGTTATACGGCTGCAATTTACGCGGCGAGATTTGGACTTGACACTATAATAGTAACCAAGGATCTAGGAGGAAACATGGCGATAACAGACCTAATAGAGAACTATCCAGGCTTCCCAGAGGGAATAAGCGGAGCCGAGTTGTCTAACAGGATGTATGAGCAGGTCAAGAAATATGGAGTAGATGTTGTTTTTGATGAGGTTGTGAGGATTGACCCAACTGAATGCGCATACTATGAAGGCCCATGCCACTTTAGCGTTAAAACGGCAAATGGCAAGGAGTACAAAGCAAAAACAATAATAATTGCTGTCGGTGCAGAGCCTAGAAAGCTTAACGTCCCAGGTGAGAAAGAATTTACAGGAAGGGGAGTTAGCTACTGTGCAACATGTGACGGCCCGCTCTTCGTTGGAAAAGAGGTTATTGTAGTCGGAGGAGGCAACACTGCACTTCAAGAAGCCCTATACCTACACAGTATTGGAGTAAAGGTAACGCTTGTACACAGAAGAGACAAATTTAGGGCAGACAAGATACTCCAAGATAGGCTCAAACAAGCCGGAATACCTACTATACTTAACACAGTAGTCACCGAGATAAAAGGGACAAATAAGGTCGAGAGTGTTGTTCTTAGAAATGTGAAAACAGGAGAAACATTTGAAAAGAAAGTTGATGGTGTGTTTATATTCATTGGGTACGAGCCAAAGACAGACTTCGTAAAGCATCTTGGGATTACAGATGAATATGGTTACATAAAAGTTGATATGTATATGAGGACTAAAGTCCCTGGAATATTTGCAGCCGGGGATATAACCAATGTATTCAAACAGATAGCCGTGGCAGTTGGACAGGGTGCCATTGCTGCAAACTCAGCTAAGGAGTTTATAGAAAGCTGGAACGGAAAGAGTATTGAGTGAACTCTTCTTTTCTCTGAAAATTTTTCGAACAAAGATGCTCAATTTCGAGCTTAAAGTTAAAAGTATGTCCCCCAACTTTCTCCGGGTGAGAGTACATGGAGCTTAGGCCAAACGTTAAGGAAATACCGGGACCAAAGGCTAAGAAGGTTATAGAGGAGCACCACAAGTACATGGCAACAACTACCAACGATCCTAATGAATACTTCCTCGTTATTGAGAAGGCAGAAGGAGTTTACTGGATTGACGTTGATGGGAACGTTATCTTGGACTTCTCCTCTGGAATTGGAGTAATGAACGTAGGCCTTAGGAATCCAAAAGTAATTGAGGCTATTAAGAAGCAACTAGACCTTGTCCTACATGCTGCTGGAACAGACTACTACAATCCATACCAGGTTGAACTCGCGAAAAAGCTTGCAGAAATTGCACCAGGAGATGTCGAAAGGAAAGTTTTTCTCAGCAATAGTGGAACCGAGGCCAATGAAGCTGCCTTAAAGATAGCAAAGTGGTCAACTAACAGGAAAATGTTCATCGCATTCATCGGTGCTTTCCACGGAAGAACGCATGGAACTATGAGCCTTACGGCAAGCAAGCCAGTACAGAGAAGTAGGATGTTCCCAACAATGCCAGGAGTGGAACACGTTCCTTATCCAAATCCATACAGAAACCCCTGGCACATAGACGGTTATGAGAACCCAGACGAACTTATCAACCGGGTCATTGAGTACATTGAAGAGTACCTCTTTGAGCACTACATTCCCGCAGAAGAAGTTGCAGGAATATTCTTTGAACCAATCCAAGGAGAAGGAGGATATGTGGTACCTCCAAAGAACTTCTTCAAAGAACTCAAGAAGCTTGCAGACAAGTATGGAATCCTTCTCATAGACGACGAGGTCCAGATGGGTATGGGAAGAACTGGAAGGATGTGGGCAATCGAGCACTTTGGTATAGTGCCAGACATAGTTACCGTTGCCAAAGCTCTTGGTGGAGGCATTCCCATAGGAGCAACGATATTCAGAAAAGACTTGGACTTCCAAGTGAGCGGAGTGCACAGCAACACTTTTGGAGGAAACGCCGTTGCGGCTGCAGCAGCCCTTGCAGTTATAGAAGAGCTTGAAAACGGCTTAATTGAAAACGCTCAAAAGCTTGAGCCACTATTCAGAGAGAGACTCGAGGAGATGAAGGAGAAGTACGAGATAATAGGAGATGTAAGAGGACTCGGACTTGCGTGGGGAGTTGAATTCGTCAAGGACAGAAAGACCAAAGAATACGCAACTAAGGAGAGAAATGAAATAGTAGTTGAGGCACTAAAGAGAGGACTAGCACTCCTTGGATGCGGAAAGAGTGCAATAAGGCTGATTCCACCATTGATTATAAGTGAAGAGGAAGCAAAAATAGGCCTAGACATATTTGAGGAGGCAATAAAAGTCGTTAGCGAAAAGTATGGATATAAGACCTATTGATTATATCTCTCTTCCCTTTCATTTCATTTTCAACTGACATCTTCCCTGCCTCAAAAGGCAAGGTTTTCAAAAAGTGAATATAATCTGAGGTTGATCCTCGAAGTACTTCTCCTACAGCTTGTTAAATCTTAAGAGAGTCCATCCCTTCGGATCTTTTTGTATGTATTTTAAGTATCAACTAAAATGACATATTTAAAAATATCCCACAAAGCATATATACTTTTAGTACAAACTACTAACTAGGTGACCTCAATGAAGTTAAGCGCAATTTCCCTACTCCTTGTTGCAGTTCTATTGGTAGGTTTTGTTGGAGGATGTATTGGGGGACAAACAACCACTGTCAAGGAAACTGTAACCCAAAAAGAAACTGAAACTATAACAACGACAAAAACAGAGAAAGTCATAACACTGAAAGTAATAGGACCATGGTCAGGGGCTGAATTGGAGGCATTTATGGAAGTTCTAAAAGCCTTCGAGGCAAAACATCCAAATATAAAAATTGAGTATAAGACATATAGAGCGGAGGATCTTGCAACAATACTACCCTTACAATTTGAATCGGGAGACACACCTGCAGATGTAATCGCTATGTGGGGATGGTTCATAGCAGAGATGGGGAAGAAGGGCCATCTTCTAGATTTCACAGGAAAAATAAATCCAGATGACTATGTACCTGGCATCCTAGATCCAATAACAGTTAATGGGAAGATATATGGAGTACCCTTCACCGCAGCAGCAAAACCCGGTTTCTGGTACAGAAAATCATTCTTCGAGAAACACGGCTTGAAACCACCTCAAACCTGGGATGAATTTGTAGCTCTTCTGGAGCAGATAAAGAAGATACCAGGGATAAAAGCACCAATAGCTAGTGGGGATAGTGTTGGATGGCCACTATCCGATGTTACAGAGCACTTCATTTTAACATTTGGAGGGAGAGACCTCCAGCTTAAGTTGATAAATGGGGAAGTCAAATGGGAGGATCCACAAGTTAGAGAGATTTTCGAAAAGAGATTAGTCCCACTATTAAAGAAGGGATATTTCAGTGATCCCATAGAATGGACTTCTGCCGTAGACTTATGGTGGAAAGGAGAGTACGCCTTATACTTCATGGGAACGTGGATAACCGGAATGGTTGATGATCCAAATGATCTCGGCCTAATATCCCTACCAGGAGTCAAAGCAATGGTAATAGCCCCCGACTATTTCATGGTTCCAAAATATACCAAACATCCAAAGGAGGCTATGGAGCTTGCCTTATTCTTGGCAACTGAAGGTCAGAGGATACACGTAGGAACAAAGTCAGGAAAGTTAGCAACCTGGAAGAAAGTTAGCATAGAGGATTACTGGGAACCAATGAGAGACGTCGCAAAGATAGTAAGTAAAGTAGAATCTGCCCCCGATCTAGACGATAGTGTTGGAGGAGAGTGGCAGAAAGTATTCTGGGACCAATTAAAGCTTCTATGGGTTCAGCCAGACAGATTAGACGAAGTTCTAAAGACATTGGATGAAAAGTTCCCTAAAAAATAGCGGTGGGGAATCATGAATAGAAGGCTTACCTTCTTTTATTTTCTTTTGCCGGCTTTGATCCTTATGATACCCTTCGTTATTTATCCTGTCTTTAAAACTGTGTATTTGAGCTTCTTCTTGGATGACAAATTTGTAGGTCTTGAGAATTATAAGGAAGTCCTCTTTAGTAAAGACATAGTAAACCTTGATAGGTTTCCTACAAAGTCCCCACCTTGGGGAGCTTTAATTCACAATGCAGTCTTAATAGCGATTCATCTGCCAACAACAGTTTTTCTTGGACTAGGAATAGCCATTGTGCTCAGGAAAAAAGAGGTAATTGGGAGCTCTATAATAAAATCGATAGTATTCCTTGGAATGGTCATTCCAATGGTCGTCGGTGGTTTGATAATTAGATTTCTGTTTGAAGAGGGAGCGGGAGTAATTCCTGCTATATTTAAAATCCTCGGAATAGAAAAACTATCAATAACCTGGACAGCATATCCAGAAACTGCACTCTTTGCAGTTATACTAGGTTCAATATGGATATGGACAGGGTTTAGTATGTTAATGTACTCTGCAGGGTTAGCTTCAATACCTAAAGATTATATTGAGGCAGCACTAATAGACGGAGCTTCAAGTTTTCAAATTTTCAGATACGTAATATGGCCACAACTTAAGCCCATTACAATCGTCGTTGTAGCAATGACGCTTCTTTGGGATCTTAAGATATTCGATGTAGTCTACGTAGCAACTGGAGGGGGTCCAGGAGGTGCATCTACCGTTCTAGCCCTTCAAATGTGGGATTACTTTGCAAGATCCCTTAATTATAATTATGCAGCTGTAGTTGCAGTATTATTAACTCTTCTAACTCTAATCCCCGCAATTTGGCTAATTAGGAGGAGAGCAACATGAAAATCAAGAGATATAAACTAAAAGATTACCTTATAAGTAATGGAATCGCATGGCTAATTGGAATAGCATGGCTAATTCCATTCATTGGAGTTTTCATGGCCTCGATCAGGCCCTATGAGGAGATAGTTAGCGGATGGTGGCACTTTCATCCACTGACAATAACACTTCAAAATTATATAAACGCACTAAACCACCCAATGTTTCCAATAAGCCAGGGATTAAAGAATTCTCTAATAGTAGCTATCCCCTCTACAATAACTCCAGTTCTGGTTGGAGCTTTAGCTGCATACTCATTTGCAAGGTATAGTTTCCCAATAAAGAACTATCTGTTCGCCTCAATAGTGTTTCTCATGGCCCTCCCTCAGCAGATGACCGTAGTTCCATTGTACTTCCTGCTCAGACAACTTCATCTTCTGAACAAGTTTACCGGAATAATTTTAGTTCACTCAGCTTGGGGATTAGCTTGGATAATATTCTTCATGAGGAACTACTTCTCAATGTTGCCCACGGATGTAGAAGAGGCAGCGAAAATCGATGGAGCATCAGATTTTCAAGTCTTCAGAATGATAGTTCTTCCAATGGCACTCCCAGGGATAATATCGGCATCAATTCTACAATTTACCTGGGTTTGGAGTGATTTCTTCCTGGCTTTAGTTTTCCTACAAAATCCAGAAAAATACGTTGCTACTCAGAGATTACCCCTTCTGAGAGGACAATATTTCGTAGACTGGGGCCTTCTAACTGCAGCTTCAATTCTAGTTATGATAGTCCCTCTACTTGTGTACGCCGTGTTCCAGAAGTATTACATTAGTGGTATGGTTGGATGGTCAGTTGAAAAATAGGGGGGATCCAAGATGTTTGAAGTTAAAAAATTTGAAGGAGAAGGGAAAAAGTTGGAGGATTATAGAGAAATAATTGGAGAACAGTCATACCTGAGAATACTCGAAAAAGCTGAAAACTTGAAAGATAAAGAAGTCGTGCATATAAATTCAACATCATTTGGCGGCGGCGTTGCAGAGATACTCCACAACCTCGTTCCACTAATGAACAGCATTGGAGTTAACACCAAATGGTTCGTAATAGAAGGCTCACAAGAGTTCTTTAACGTGACCAAAACCATCCATAATGCCCTACAAGGCAATATGGAACTTAAATTTACGGAGGATATGAAAGAAATATATCTGAAAACTAATGAAGAAAATGCCAAGGATAGAGATTTAGAAGAATTCGATTTTATAATTGTTCATGACCCCCAACCACTCCCCCTCATAAGGTTTTATAGAAAAACAAAACCTTGGATCTGGAGATGTCACATAGACGTTAGTGAACCAAATCCCGAATTCTGGAATTATCTATACCCAATAGTTGAAATGTATGACAAATACATATTCCACCTTGAAGAATACATTAGACCAGAGCTCACAAGGGACAAAGCAGTTGTAATGCCACCTTCAATAGATCCTCTGAGTGAAAAGAACAGAGAGCTAAGTTACTCAGAGGTAATAAGGATATTAGAAAAATTTGACGTAGATCCAGAAAGGCCAATAATAACTCAGGTATCACGGTTTGACCCATGGAAAGGTATTTTTGATGTAATACAAGTATACAGAAAAGTTAAGGAAAGAATTCCAGAAGTACAACTCCTTTTAGTTAGTGTAATGGCCCATGATGATCCCGAAGCATGGACTTATTTTGAAAAGGTTCTAAGGAAAATTGGAGAGGATTATGATATCAAAGTGCTCACAAATTTGATAGGTGTCCATGCAAGAGAAGTTAATGCATTCCAAAGAGCTAGTGACATAATCCTTCAGCTTTCTACAAGAGAAGGGTTCGGACTCGCCGTGACCGAGGCTATGTGGAAAGAAAAGCCAGTAATTGGTAGAGCTGTTGGAGGAATAAAGATACAAATAATAGATGGAAAAACAGGTTACCTTGTTAAGGATGTTAAAGAAGCAGCCGAAAAAACTGTCTATTTACTAAGGCACCCAGAAATTGCAAAGGAAATGGGCAAAAATGCAAAGGCCAGAGTATTGCAAGAGTTCATAATAACTAAGCATTTAGAGAGGTATCTTGACTTACTATCTTCTTTATAACCGGGGGTGCTAAGTTTTGGCGGGTGTTGTTTTGGTTGGTGTTTGGAAGGTTTTTGGGGATTTCGTTGCAGTGAGGGATTTAAACTTGGAGGTAAAGGATGGGGAATTCCTAGTCCTCCTCGGCCCAAGTGGGTGCGGAAAAACAACAACACTAAGAATGATTGCAGGATTAGAGGAACCAAGCAAGGGGAGAATATACATTGGAGAAAAACTAGTGGCTGATGCTGAAAAAGGAGTATTCATTCCACCAAAGGAGAGGGACGTGGCAATGGTCTTTCAAAGCTATGCCCTCTACCCCCACATGACAGTGTACGAGAACATAGCCTTCCCACTAAAACTCAGAAAAACTCCAAAACAAGAAATCGAGAAGAGGGTTAGGGAAGTGGCGGAAATGCTCGGACTAGAAGAACTACTAAACAGGAAGCCAAGAGAATTATCAGGAGGACAAAGACAAAGAGTCGCACTAGGAAGGGCCATAATTAGAAGACCAAAAGTCTTCCTAATGGACGAGCCGTTAAGTAATTTAGATGCAAAGTTGAGGGTGAGGATGAGGAGTGAGTTGAAGAGGTTACAGAGGAGGTTGGGGGTTACTACAATTTACGTTACTCATGATCAAGTTGAGGCAATGACGATGGGGGACAGGATTGCAGTCATGAACAAGGGCATCCTCCAACAAATAGGAACCCCCGAAGAAATCTACCACAAACCAAAAAACACCTTCACAGCAAGCTTCATAGGAACACCACCCATAAACCTTATTCCAGGAACTGTGACGGAGAACCTTGATATTGACGTTGGGGAATTTATTATCACCTTACTAGATGAACAAAAAGAGCTTCTAAAAGACTACATTGGAAAAGAAGTTATACTTGGAATAAGGCCAGAAGATGTCTATCCATCTCCCTCTGGATTCTCAATGAAAATTGATCTCATAGAGAACCTCGGTGGGGATGTTATTCTACATCTCACAAGAGGAGATGTGGAAATATTAGCGAAACTAACTAAGAGCAGAGAATTTAAGGAAGGAGAGACAATAAAAGTTGTATTTAACAAAGAGAGAATCCATGTTTTCGATAAAAGCTCTGGTGAAGCAATCTTCTAAAGAAGCGAAAGCACGTGTCTTATACCTTCAGCTCCTCCTTTTCCGTATGTATTTTTTGTGACATAGTCAGCACTTGCCTTCAAAGACTCTGGAGCTTGGGCTACAGCAATTCTATAACCAACAACCTTGAACGCATCTAGATCATTTTCCCCATCTCCTATATGGGCGACCTCCTTAGGGTTTATCCCCAATAACTCGCATGCCTTTTCTATTCCAAATCCCTTATTTATCCATGGCTTCTTAACGTGTATAGCAAAACCAGAATCCACCGCAACTAAGTTAAGACCAAGTTCCTTTATAATGCTCCTAACTGTTTCAACATCTATAGTCTCTCTCATTATCACCAAACCTGCCCTCCTATCAGGCATGGTGTGACTCGTTCTAGCGTTTGGGTATCTCTTTTTGATTTCGTTCCATAGCACCCACTCCTCGTCCATTGTAGCTAAAAATATCCTCTTCTTCTTGTAAGAAAGAGCACCTCCATCTTCAGCAACTACAGGTCCAGAAGTGCCCAGGAGTATGCTAGCGGCTTCGGCAAACTGAACTGTGTTGCCAGTAACAAGCATTATAGGAATTCCTTGAGATTCAGCTTCCCTTATAGCTTTCAGGGCCTCCTCATCAACCTTTCTATCGGGATATGTTATTGTTCCATCTATATCAATTGAGATTGCCCTTATTCTCACTTTACTCCCCATTATAGGGGTGTGAAATTAAGGTTTTTAAAGTGAGTGTTTTAACTTGAACTGACCGGAGCCGAGGAGATGAACCGAAACCGGCAACGGGAGTAGGCAATCCTTTGGCTCCGTAGGGGCGATGGCGCCCGCCCGGGGCAGCTTCGAGCCCGAACCGCCTCCCGTCGGGAGGCTGATGGCGCCTGTTCTGAGAACTTTCGGGAGGCGAGAGTATGGGCTCGAAGCTTGATGAACTCAGCAGATTTGTTAATGTTCAAAAGGTTTTGGAGTATCTAGAAAAAAGAAGGCATGAGGATGGAGGATACTGTTTCGTTTCCCAACTCGCAGATACCAATATAAACGACACATATTACGCAGTAAAGACATACTTACTCTTAGGTCTCGAAGTCCCAGAGAAAGAGAGGACAATAGAATTCCTATACAAATCCGCTCAGATGCAGACAGCAGCTGTCGGTGTAGCAATAGCCATTGAAGCCCTATCCCTCCTGGGGGCTAAGGATTTAGCCAGAGAGAAATTAGAACTACTATTTAAAAAGTACAACCCAACCGAGAACAAGTTCGCAGTTGGACTTGGTGGAAGTGAGGAATTTGGAACTGCAACCCCCCTAGAGGCTACTTATTGGGCCTCAAAGGCCATGAAGGCACTTAACTATAAGCCAACAAGGGAAATGAGTGAAAAGATGATTGAATTTATAAACAGCTTCAAAATGGGGGATGGCTTTGGAGTTGAACATCCAACAACAACAATGACGTATCAGGCAATATTCTCATTGAGATTTCTTGGCAAGAGAATAGAAACGAAACACTTCGAAAAATGTGAGGTTTGTGGTGACTGGGGAGGATTCACTGAGGTGCCAAATTCTCTTCCCCCCTACATAGAACCAACATTTTACGCTCTAAGGGGATTGGAGTTACTCGGCAAGAGGGCAACATGTGTCAGAAGGCATATAAGATTCATCAGATCACTGCAGAATCCAAATGGAGGTTTTAGAAGAAGCTACGAGCTTGGAATTTCAAATTTCCAGAACACATACAGAGCAATGGCCAGCTTGGAGGTTCTACTTAAATGGCTGTGAGAGAATATTGGGTCTCATATGAAGACATTGAAAGTATAAAGGCCAAAAAGAAAGTCATTAAGAAAATCCTATCCAGCGAAGAACTCACTAGAAAGGCTATACTTTTCTTTCATTATTCTTTCCTTATCAGAAAGAAAACTGAGCTAGAAAATAGATTAGCTCTCGTAAAGGGTCAATACCAGCGGTTTTTAAAGCTAAAAAAGAAGGCAAACAACGATAGAGAATTTCTGAAAAGAGTGAGATTAGAACTACACAGAGAGAATGAGAGGCTAAGAGAAAAGCTTCTTAGAGGGAAGTTAAAATGAAAGTAATATTCAGAGCTAGTAGGATTAAAAAGGTTACCATAGAGATACCCGATAATGTTGTCAAGTTAGTTGAAGAGAGTGGCTTTGATATCAAAGAGTTCGTGCTCAATCTTGCAAAAAATGAAACCTTTGAATTTGAAAATATCTCGGAAGAGGACATTGATACAGTAAAACGAGAAATTTCAAGGCTTGAGAGAGAGCTCTTCAATATTGAAGGCAAATGGGCATCTCTAAAATTTCAAACATACGGCCTAACTAGGGACAACAAAAATCTCAGCATCCAGATCTCCGGAATGATAGCAGAGAATAAGAGGCTGAGGGAGATGCTGGGATTGCCACCAAATGATTACACTCAAATTAAGGAGCTGATAAGATATTATTTAAATATCCGTCAGGAATAATGGAAAGAGATGGCACTTGGAGTGAAAGTTCCCAAAAAGGATGGAGAAAAGATAAGGAGGATGCTAATTGATATTGGAGCATATAATCCAGAATATAAGATAAAAAGAGAGGGAGACTTCCTTATAATACCAGTAAAGTATCCAGTAGAGGGATTAACCGTAATTGAGGCCGATCTCGAGAGAGTGAATAGAAGGCCAAATAGTTACAAAGAGATTGTTAATATTCCCCCCTCTCTCAAGACCCTCCTCCCCACATCCTTTGATATAATTGGGGACATTGCAATAATAGAGATACCAGAGAAGCTGCTGGAGTACAGAAAGGAGATTGGAGAGGCAATACTGAAAGTTCACAAGGGAATAAAAGCCGTTTTTATGAAGGGAAGCAAAGTTCAGGGGAAATATAGGGTCAGAGAGTTAATTCACATAGCAGGAGTTAGAAAAACCGAGACAATTCACAGGGAAAATGGGATAAGACTAAAACTTGATGTGTCAAAAGTCTACTTCTCCCCAAGACTGGCAACGGAAAGGAGAAGAATTTATGAGAGAAGTAAGGAAGGAGAAATAGTATTCGACATGTTCGCTGGAGTTGGCCCATATTCAATTCTTCTAGCAAAGAAGGTAAAGATGGTGTTTGCATGTGATATAAATCCATGGGCCATTATTTACCTGGAGGAGAACATCAGAATTAACAAAATTAACAATGTTGTTCCAATTCTTGGGGACGTTAGAAAAGTTGCAGGTAAGTTAAAGGCGGACAGAATAATAATGAACCTACCAAGATATGCAGGTGAATTCCTCAGAGAAGCATTTATGAGCATAAAAAATGAAGGAGTTATCCATTATTATGGCTTTGGACCTGAACATGATCCATATGGAGAGCATATAGCAAGAATTGAGAAAATTTCTGAGGAATTCGACGCCAAAATAAAGATTCTAGATAAAAGAATAATAAGGAACTATGCTCCAAGACAGTACAACATCGCCCTGGACTTCCAAGTCATCTTTTCATAAACCAACTTTCAAGCGTAGATTGTTTTCCAGCTTTTACTGCCTTTTTGAGCCTTTCTAAACCATTTTTCACTCTTTCTTCACTGAAGTCATGCTCATCGCACAAGAACCTTAGAATACCCTCTTCATCCGGCTCTCTCCATTGCAATTTATAATCATCCGTGACGGGAGGGTTCAGAAAGAACTCCTTTATTGCATAAAGATCTACATCACTCTGTCTCTGGAACTTTGCAAGTGGATCCTTAGAGTGTCTTACTATTTCTAACGCCTTCTTTGGTCCTATGCCTTTTATCCCGCCAGGATTGTAGTCAGTGCCGACTAAGATGGCAAGCTCAATTAACTTCTCTCTTGTTAGCTTGAGCGAGCTGAGAACTTCATCAAGAACTATCAGCTCAGGTTTTATCTCAACGTAGATGTTCTTGCCAGGAAGTTTCCTCTTTCCAGTTATCGTTAAGTTTCTGACTAGTCTTGGAGCACCAAAGAGGAGAGAATCGTAATCTTGACTTGCAGAGGCATAAACCTTTCCCTTTGATGCCATATATGCCGCTTGGGCCTCTCCTTCACTGGGGGCCTGAATCACGGGAATTCCCATTAGCTCAAGCAACTTTTTGGCATCCTCTATCAGCATCTCATTTACTCTAGTTGCTCTCTGGGCATATTTCCGGGCCTCTTCGATGTCCCCCTTAGCTAACGCTTCTTTCCATTTGATTTCCGCTTCTTCTCTCGCCTCTTTTCTTTTCTCTAGCTCCCTCTTTTTGAATTCTGGAGGCTTTCCATCAAAGACGTATGCAGGCTTTATACCAGCTTCCATAAGGTTAATTGTCCTGTAAAACAGTCCACTCAAGTGTGATGTTATCCTTCCCTTAGAGTCCATAAGAGGAGTCCCATCCCTCTGTCTTATTGTTGAAAGGAATTGGTAAATAGCGTTAAGTGCATCTATAGCTACTTTTCTTCCATATAAACTCTCGAGTTCAATCTCCTTCCTAGGAACCAGCTCTCCTATGGGAACTCCCATAATATCACCTCAGCCTACCGGTGTGCTCATCACCATTCAGATGAGGGGAAGGATCATCATCGAAGAGAATATCTTGCAAAGTTAGTTATTAAATTAATCTTCCCCATGTAACCCTTTAGTTAAGTTAACATATATCCATCCAAGGACTAAAACTATAGCTGCAAGACCAAATAGCGTTAATGGTTCTATACTTTTAACAACCATTATCTTTCTAACTATCGCCATTATTCCCAGCTCAGCAACTCTTCTCATGCTCACATGATGCTCTTTAAGATATAGGGATAGGAGCTCATAAAGCTCAAGGAGTATTAGGACTAGGAGAAAGTTTTCGAGGGCAACTTCAAGATTACTCAATATCAAGGAGTTAAGAACCTTGTAAAGAGCTAGCCCTATAAAGCCTATTATAATAACCTCAAGAATGCCCACTATCACATCAAACACTGATTCTAAAACTGAAATTATCCCATCTCTCATATCAAAATAAGAAAAGAGAAGGGATATTTAAGCTTTGGCATAAAGCCAGCACGCAACGTAGTGATCCTTTTCCACTTCTACCATGGGAGGTTCTTCTTTGTCACAGAGACCAGCCTTGGCAAATGGACATCTTGGATGGAATCTACAGCCTTTTGGTGGGTTAATTGGACTTGGTGGTTCTCCCGTAACTTTCATCCTTTTCTTCTTCATTTCCCTTGCTATGTCAGGATCGGGAATTGGAATCGCCGAGAGCAACATCTTTGTGTAAGGATGCAAGGGATTTTCGAATATTCTGTCAGCTGGCCCAACCTCAACTAGCTTACCTAGGTACATGACGCCTATCCTGTCACTCATGTATTTTACTACACCCAGATCGTGGCTTATGAAGAGATATGTAAATCCGTGCTTCTCTTGAAGTTCCTTTAATGTGTTGAGGATGTTAGCCTGGACAGAGACATCTAATGCTGATGTTGGCTCATCCAGGACTATGAACTCAGGTTTTAATGCAAGTAACCTGGCTAGAGCTATCCTCTGTCTCTGACCGCCAGAGAATTCATGGGGATAACGGTAGAGGTGCATTTCATTAAGTCCAACGCTTTCAAGTAACCTTACAACGAACTCTTCTGGGTCATCTACCTGAATGCCATGAAATCTAACTGGTTCCATTATTATCTGAAAGACAGTTTGTCTAGGATTGAGTGAAGAATAAGGATCCTGGAACATTATCTGAGCTTTTCTTCTAAACCACTTCAGCTCTTCTCCTTTGAGCTTTGTCACATCCTTTCCCATGAAGAGTATCCTGCCTGAAGTGGGCTCGATAAGCCTAAGTATTGTCCTTCCAGTTGTTGTTTTTCCACACCCACTTTCCCCAACCAGACCAAAGGTTTCTCCCTTGTAAATTTCGAAGCTTATGTCATCAACTGCCTTAACCCATCCAACGGTTCTGAATAGACCCCTAACAGGGAAATACTTCTTCAGATGTTCAACTTTAAGTACAGGCTCGGTCATCTTCTCTCACCTCAGTATAGGTGGCACGCAACAAAGTGTCCAGGCTCGATTTCCTTAAGCTCAGGCACTTTCTCCTTACAGATCTGCATGGCCTTTGGACACCTTGGATGGAACCTACATCCACCTGGAGGTGTTATTAGATTCGGCACCGTTCCAGGAATTGCCTCTAGCTTTTCTATCTTGGTCATTGGATTCGGAACAGCCTTCAGTAATCCCTGGGTGTATGGGTGAAGGGGATTCTTGAAAATCTGATCCACAGAACCTATTTCGACTATCTTTCCAGCGTACATTACAGCAACCCTATCTGCGGTTTCAGCAACGACACCAAGGTTGTGGGTGATTAGAATTATAGTGGCTTTGTACTCTTTCTTCATTTTTTCAAGCAACTCCAGTATCTGCGCCTGAACTGTAACATCAAGAGCCGTTGTTGGCTCATCGGCAATTAAAATTCTTGGATTATTTGAAACTCCTATTCCTATCACTACTCTCTGCTTCATTCCACCTGAAAGCTCGTGGGGGTAATTATTTACTCTCCTTTCAGGGTCTGGTATTAGAACTGATCTTAGAATGTCAACTGCCCTCCTTATTCCTTCCTTAATGCTCTTTATCTTTCCATGAACCTCCATTGCCTCGGCTATTTGATAGCCCACCGTGTATAGTGGATCTAATGAAGCATGAGGATCCTGGAATATGTAGGCTATTTCATTCCCTCTAATCTTCCTGATCTCCTCTTCGCTGAGTTTGAGTAGATCTACAACACTTCCATCATCCCTATAATAAAGCACTTGACCTTCAACAATTCTCCCAGGACTTTCTATTAGCTGAGTTAAAGCTCTTGAAGTAACACTTTTCCCACAGCCTGTTTCTCCAACCAAGGCGAATGTTTCACCCTTGTAGACGTCGAAGGATACTTTCTCTATTGCCTTAACTATTCCAGCATAAGTGTAAAAGTGAACGGTGAGGTTTCTAACTTGAAGTATGGGTTCAGGCACCCTCCTCACCCTCCTTCTTCTTTACCTTAAATTCTATGCTCCTTCTTGTCTTAGGATCAAGGATATCTCTAAGTCCATCTCCCAGAAGGTTCCATCCTAAGGCTGTTAATAGAACTGCCAGACCTGGGTAGAACACCAACCACCACGAGGCTGGGAAGTACTGGGCTCCATCGTAGACTATTCTACCCCAGTCTGCTATTGGAGGCGTAGCACCCAAACCAAGGAAGCTTAAACCAGCTTCCATCAGCACTACTCCACCGAAATCCAAGGTTATGTAAACTAGGATTGGTCCTATTATATTTGGCAGTATATGCTTGAACAATATTGTCCTAGTCGGCAGGCCTATGGCCCTGGCGGCCTCCACATAGAGTTTTTCCCTCTCAGTTAGCGTTGAACCTCTAGTTATCCTCGCATATCCAGGCCACCACACGATTATCATTGCAACTATTACTGCAAGTAATCTTCCAAGGTTACCAGCTTCTCTTTTATCAAGAGCGAAGATCACTAAGACTAGCTTCTCAAGTAAAGGATGACTTGTTATAAGAGCCTGTAATCTATCGGGCAATACTGCCGAAAATGCTATTGCAAGAATCAATGCCGGAAATGATAGGAACATGTCAGTTATACGCATTATCAACTCGTCAACTTTTCCTCCATAGTATCCAGCTATTAGTCCCAGGATTATTCCAAGAGGAACGCCTAGAGCTATAACTATTATTGAGATAACGAAACTTGTTCTAGCACCTTGGAGAATTAAGCTCAAAAGATCTCTCCCGTAATGGTCGGAGCCTAGTGGATAGTGTATCACAGTATTGTTGTAGTACTCTAACACCGCTTCACTACCTGGAGGAACACGGACTACTGCCGAATAATTAGCCGTATAAAGTGCTGGAAGGAAGTTATATTTCCATGGTGCAAGATAAGGTCCGAATATTCCAACAAATATGAATATTAAGACAAGGAATAGACCAATTAACGCGGGGGGAGATCTATTTAGTGCATACAACATTAATCTCCATTCTTCCAACTTTGACTTATTTTTCTCCATCCAACCTCTCTTAAACAGGCTAATGAATTTACCTAAACCAAAGACTATTTTATCAGCGAGCTTGTCAAGTATCGTCTTCTTGTACTCTTCCCTCATGACTAATCACCTCAGTATCTAACTCTTGGATCAATTATTGCATACAAGATGTCTACGATCAAGTTCATAATCACGTAGATTAGGGCATATATGAACGTCACAGCAACAACAACTGGAAAGTCCAGGTTCTGGATCGCTTGAACTGCATATCTACCCATTCCTGGCAAACCAAAGACTGTCTCCGTTATTGGCGTTCCACCAAGAAGTCCACCAAATTGAAGTCCTAGAACGGTAACTATTGGGACAAGGGCATTCTTTAGGGTGTGCTTGTATATTCTCATCTTGGGAACGCCCTTAGCTTTTAAAAACTGCACAAAGTCCGAACTTAAAGCCTCCAAGAAGCTGTTTCTTACGAATCTGGCAGTAACACCCATCCCCAAGAATCCTAAGGTGAATCCAGGGAGCCAGAATCTTGCTAAGTGCTGCTTGAACAACGTAAAGTCTCCTCTCAGCAGAGCATCTATTATTGGAACACCAGTTATCTTTGGAGGGAATGGAGGAACTCCCGCAATTGTAGTTACCCTGTACTTTACGAAGAATATGTACAGCATTAGGTAACCCAACCAGAAAGCTGGGGTAGAGACTCCAAGAAGTGCAAAAATTCTAACTGCAGTATCAACCCAACTGTTTCTCTTTAGAGCTGAGATTATTCCAAGAGGTATACCAATTATCACCATAAACGTGAACGCTATTATAGCTAGCTGGAAAGTTATTGGAAATCTCTTTCCAACGTCTTCCATTACAGGGTTAGAAGTCCTTGGATCAATGATCGTATTAGTTAATAAGCCCTTCATCAAAAACACATACTGATCATACCATGGCTTATCAAGATGGTACTGCTTTATTATTAGTTCCATTGCCTCTTTAGTTGCCTTTTCACCACCGGCCCATGCCTTTACTGGATCCGCAGGTATTTTGTATGCAATTAAGAATACTATTAGCGTAACTCCAATTATTGTTGGTATAAATGTCAACATCCTCCTTATTAGGAACTTTTTCAGATTCGCCATCTTTGTCCCTCCATGAACATTGTCACATTTAAATTCGCATCTGAGAATATGACATTTCCAAATAAAAATAATTTGGTCTCAAAAGTATAAAAGAAAATAGGAAGAAATCAGCCAGATACGTTTATGTTAACTTCTTTGAATTCAGTAGCACCATAGAGGAATGGGCCAACCCAGTTGTCTGAGTCAAGGTAATCTGGAACCCAACCGACGATGTAGACGTCGAAGTCACCCTTTTCAGTCTTTCCAAGGTATACTGGCCATTCATAGCTCTCAACTGTAACTTGGAAGCCCAACTGGCTCCAGATATTTTGAATTAGTGTCATTACCTTCTCACGCTGTGTGTTACCAGCGTTGTAGATCAACTTAATGCTGTACTTCGTTGGATCAATTCCAGCCTCATCTAACATCTGCTTGGCCTTTGCAATGTTGTAGGTGTACTTGATTATGCCGTACTCAGTATAACCTGGCCATGGTTTTGGTATTGGACCCCAGTTCCTCTCAAGCAGTCCATTATAAACAACCTTTGCAATCTGGTCATATGGAATTGCATATGCTAGAGCCTGCCTAACTTTTACATTGTCGAATGGCTCTTTCTGGGTGTTGAAGACTATGAACGTGAGTATTGGTAGTAATAGATCTGTCTGGACAACGATCTTGTAGTTGCCCATTGTGACTCCCTTAACGTCTTCAATCTTATCTGTTGGTATTGCAGCAACATCAGCTGTACCAGTTGTCAACAATTGAACTCTCGCGACAGCATCGTTGTTGATTATGTAGATAACTCTCTTGTGACCTGGGTTCTTAGTTGCGTTCCAGTAGTATGGGTTGTACTCAAGTACTATGTAGCTGTTCTCTTGGTAATCCTTAACATAGAATGGTCCAGTTCCGACTGGCTTCTTGTGCATTAGCTGGTGGGTTGGATCATTCGCACCCTTCTGAACATAAGCTTCCCAAGCATCTGGGTTCTTTCCATAGTTGCTGGCCTTTAATGCTTCTTCATACTTATCTCCAAGGAGGTACTCCATTGGAACTACACTGAGGAATGGATCGGCGAGTATGTTAAGAACAGCTGCATATGGGTGTGGTAGTACAAGCTTGAATACTCCTGCAGTCTCTCCCTTGTATCCGAAGAAGTCGAGTAATTCTTGTAATGACTTAACCTCCTTGGTCTTTCCATGATATTCGGCAATCAATGGGTGGCTCTTGAGGTACTCATTGAACTCCTCTTCGGTTAGAGCCTGGGAAGCTGAAACGTTCATGAACGTAGTAACCATCCAGCTAACTGAGTGTCCTAGCCTTGCAACACGCCAGAACGTGAAGACAACGTCAGTTGCATCAATTGGATAAGTCTTGTCGTTCCATGGATCGTAGGCCTTAACCCCTCCCCTGATAACGAAGTACCACTCAGTACCCTCCTTGTTGTGAGCCCATGCAACTGCCAGGTCTGGTGTTACTTCTTCAGTTTCTTCCTTCCAATATGTTACCAATGTATCACCAATCTCGTGCCAGATCTCCCATCCAAATGTTTCATAGGTCCAAGCTGGGTCAAAGCTCTCTGGCCATCCAATTGTTGCTATGACATATGTTTCTGGATCATTCTTGTATTCTCCAATTCCAGTATCGACAACTGGGGCGTTCTTGTCCTCCCATAGGAGGTCATACCTCTCTGGGAGAGTTGGGTGGTAGTATCTTCCCTTGACCCAGTCCCAGTAGACACGTAGCTGCCTGTTTTGTCCTAATATAACCTCTGGCACATAGTAGTTGCCCAGGATGTAGAGGGCCTTAAATAGTTCAGTTCTTATCTCCGGGTTTGTCTCCCTTCTTGCGGCAATAACTAGTGCATCAACGTTTGTATTCCTGAAGAATGCTGGGTTAATTGCACCGAAACCTTGGCCTTCCTCCATCAACTTCTTCACGGGAACAGTTTTCTCCTCATCAACGACATATGTGACAGTTATTACCTTCTTTCCGCTGGGGATTGAAACTGAAGGCTTTGATCCCTTTGGACCTACAACAACTATTGCAGTACCAGTATCGATGACAGTAACCTTTCCTAGTTCAAGAATTGCTTTTGTCACTCCAGTAGGCTGTGTCTGCGTTTGTGTCTGTGTCTGAGTCTGTGTTTGTGTCTGCGTTTGAGTTTGGGTTTGAGTTGGGGACTGGGTTTGTGTCTGTGTGCCCCCTCCTATACATCCACTGGCAAATGTACCAAATACAAGTATTCCAACCAACAGAAGAGTCAACAACGCCCTATTCATATCTCCATCACCTCAAGAGTTTCACGAATGAATTTAAGGGGACATTTAGCTAATAAACTTTTCGTCAATTTTAGACCATTTTGGGGACATTTTAAAGAAAAATGTAGCTATAATGTGCTATTAGTTAATATAAATTAGAACATATAGACACATAAAATTTCTCTACTTTAAAGATATTTACACAAAGCATTGAATTTTTATGACTAAAAATATACGCCACTCTAAGTGACTAAAGTAATGAGCAAACAAAGAATATTGAAACAAGAAGTATCAAGGCTCTATTACTGTTCCACTATGTCTACCTTTAACGACATCAAACAAATTCTTCGCGTCTTCTTTTCCAATTACATACGTTTTTATACCACTCCTCAGGATTATTTTTGCAGCTAAGGGATCTATAACAGTACTTGCCCCTGCCTTCTCAACCCCCCTACTTACGAGCTCTACAAGCTCGATAGCCTTCATCTTTTCAATCTTCTTAGCATTCGGATTCTTACGTGGATCATCAGTGTAAACCCCGTCAACATTTGTAACCACAATCAACAGATCGGCCCCCAGAAATTCGGCGAGTAATGCTGAAACGGCATCGGTAGTATGCCCAGGATGAGTTCCGCCCATGACTGGAATCTTCTTTAGATGAATAGCCCTCCAAGCCTCCCAAAAGTCTTCCACAACCTGAGGATAAGCTCTCTCCCTTAACGCCGCTATCAAAAGCATTGCATTAGCTCTCGTAATTTGAATCCCAATATAATCCTTAAATGCCTCGCTGGCATTAAATTCTGAAGCCACCTCAATGTATTCCCTAGCAGTCCTCCCACCTCCAACAACTATAGCAATTTCATGATCTTCACTAACTTTAGTCAGCTCATAGCTAAGCTTCTTTATGAATTCAATATCAGGCTTATCTGGAACCAAAACAGAGCCACCTATATCAAAGACTATCCTCATACATTTCCACCCCCTTACAAGTTCTCAACAAGTCTAGCTCCTTTTTCAGTAAGCTTGTAATAAATCCTCTTTCCAACCCTGTATGCTTCCTCTATCAAGCCAAGCTCTATAAGCTCCTTTATATGCTGATGAACAGCCTGATACTTTAACGGTTTGCCTAGTGCCTTCCAAATCTCATAAGCGTACATTTCCTTTTCCCTAAGTATCTTGAGTATCTCAAGCTTCGTTCCTCCTATGGAGAATTTCTCCCTTCCACCCTCACCTGTCTTCAGCCCAGATCCAGTCACGACGAGAACAACTTTATCTCCCCTCTCTATTATACCTGATTCAAC
Organism: Pyrococcus sp. ST04; assembly: GCF_000263735.1. NCBI lineage: Archaea > Methanobacteriati > Methanobacteriota > Thermococci > Thermococcales > Thermococcaceae > Pyrococcus > Pyrococcus sp. ST04. The sequence goes on from NC_017946.1 coordinate 1,343,628, forward strand.
GAGTTTCAATAATGCTGGCATAACTACAGCCGAAGAGAGTTCTGCAAATATTCCTTCATTTGCCAAAAGCTTTTCCCCACTATCGATCTCACTTTCCTCCACCACAACGGCGGTTCCATTGCTATCTCTAATAGCTCTTACAGCCTTTGATTTCATTAGGGGATTCTTAACAAACAATCCAAGAGCTTTCGTTTCCCTGCATTCTTTAGTTATTCCAAGAATCTCAGCAGCTATAGGATTGCATCTATCTACCTGCACTGCAATCAGTCTGGGGATATCTTCAATGGCTCCTATTTCAACGAGTTCCTTGAATCCCTTATAGATTGAGTAGAGGTAACTTCCACTACCCGTTGGTACTATGATATGGGTAGGCTCTATTTCTTCCCAAAGTTCAAATGCTATCGTTTTCTGTCCCTCCAGTCCTATTATGTTGTCCTCAGGAGTAACATTATAGAGACCGTTAAGCTTTGCAACTTCCCTTGCATAATATATGGCATCATCGACACTTTCACCATATCTGAGTATTCTTGCCCCAAAAGCTATCATCTGAATAAGCTTTCCTTTGTCAACTTTCCTGGGAACTACGACGAAGGCTTCCTTCCCCGCCCTTGCAGAATAGGCAGCAACAGAGGCAGCAGCATTCCCATCACTCGCAACTATAAAGCCGTTACTCGCATAAGGTAGACCGTAAGATATCGCCACTGTCGCAAGCCTATCTCTAAAGGATCCCGTCGGATTCCTTGTCTCATCCTTAATGTAAACTTCAACTCCAAGTTTTTCACTGATTCTTGCCTTTATTAGAGGAGTTCCTCCTTCTCTCAAGCTTATTATCTTCTTCACCTTGGGCAAAAGTTCCCTATATCTCCAAACACCAGGAATTCTTCTCCTCCACTTCTTAACATCAACGTTTGAATACTCATATGTAATCTCAAGCTCCTGGCCACAAATACAGAAGGGGGGAATTATTTCCTTATATTCCCTTCCGCACCTAGGACACTTCATATAGTCACCTCAGCCTTATAGTGTCTAAGTTGTTTGGAGCCCTTGTTGATATGCCAAACTTCTTATGAATACTCGTGGCAAGGTCAAGACACTTCTGAGGCTCACCATGAACCGTGATGACTCTCTCTGGTCTTGGTCTGACCTTTGCAACATAGTTCATCAGCTCTCTCCTGTCAGCGTGACCGGAAAATCCATCTATTGTATGGACATCCATGTTGACTTTTATAACCTCCGTCCTTCCTCCCTCGCCTATCATTGGAATTTCCCTAGCTCCATTCTGCACTTGTCTTCCTAGAGTACCTTCCGCTTGGTAGCTAACGAAGATTATTGCATTCTTAGGATCTGGAGCCAACTGCTTAAAGTATTCAACACTCGGACCCCCAACCAGCATGCCTGAAGACGCAATTATTATTGCGGGCTCCTTGCTGTCAATGATATCCTGTCTCTCTCTTGAATTTGCCACAGGATGGAATATCTCACTAAGGAAGGGGTTATAGCCCTCCTTGAATATCTGCTCCCTAAGCCTTCTGCTCAAGTACTCAGGGTAAGCGGTGTGGATTGCAGTTGCCTCCCAAATCATGCCATCTAGGTATATGGGGGCATCTATTCCCCCTATTCTCGCGTATTCTTCAAGTACCATCATGACTTCCTGTGCCCTTCCAACGGCCATTGCAGGGATTAGAACCTTTCCTCCCCTCTTTATTGTGTGATGGATTACTTCAATAAGCCTTTTCTCAGCTTCTTCTCTTGGCATCTGTATGTCATTGCTACCTCCGTAAGTGGACTCCATAACAAGCGTCTCAAGCCTTGGGAACTTTGCATTTGCAGGTTCAAGAAGCTTCGTTGGAATGAACTTGAAATCGCCTGTTATGGCTATATTGTGGAGGCCATTTCCTATGTGGAGGTGAACTATAGCAGATCCCAATATGTGGCCAGCATTATGAAGAGTTAACCTTATGTCTGGAGAAATATCCCTTACTTCTCCATAGTCCAAGGTTATTGTGTGCTTTATTACTTCTTTTATATCCTTTGGCCTGTAAAGTGGATCCTGACCATTGCTCTGCTGAATTTCTATGAAATCCTTCTGGAGAAGAACCATTAAGTCCCGTGTCGGAGGGGTGGTGTATATGGGCCCATCGAATAGGTTGTACCTGAATAGGTAAGGTAACATGCCACTGTGATCAAGGTGAGCATGAGTGATTATAATAGCATCTAAGAGCCCCTCTTTTAGGACGTATTGAAACTCGGGAGCGTCAAAGTGGGGGAACGCTTTATAGGGATCATTCATTGCAGCCACATTAACTCCAAAGTCGACAAGAACAAAACTTTCATCTGTCTGAACTAGAAGAGCACTTCTCCCAACTTCTCTAAATCCTCCCAATCCCGTTATTCGTATCCATCTGCTCTTATACTCCGGTTTTCTGTAGATGTTCCTTCCAACTTGTCTCAAAAACTTTCTCCTATCTTTGCTTTCAGTTTGAAGTATCTGCCTTATTGAATAGATCGTCTGGCTCTGGAGAGGAGGAGTTCTAACAACCCTCGGTGCCCATCTAACCTTCTGAGTTATTAACCTCAATGTTTCCCCATTCTTCCCAATAACAAGACCCGGCTTCTTAGCCTCTATAAGAACTTCACCAACTGAGGGATCAAAACTTATGTTGGTTATTTCCGCCTCCTTAGGGACTATTTCGAAAATCAGCTTTTCAGCTTCCTCAGGAGGGAGAAGAACCTCAGGATCAGGTCTTATGCTTATCCTTTTTTTCAAATCTTTTGCCAAGTCTTTTATTAGCTCCCCATCTTTCATTATTGCTTCAGGATTTTTTACATAAATAACAAGTTCAGGACCTTCAAACTCTATCTCGGTTATCTTAGCTTCCCTTGGAATCCTTTGGCTTACTCTTTGCCTAATGTCCTTTAGTATTTCATCAACCTGTGTCTCTCTTTTTATCAAGAATATCACCTCCGCTCACTGCCTAAGAATAGCCTTTAGGGTAGAATTTGAGTACTCCTGGTATCCTTCTCTGGTAATTGTGACTACTAGGATACCATCACCAGAGAATACATCCCTTTTAATAGCGACATTTATTGCCTTAACGGCTAGCTTTATTCCTTCCTTCACACTCAGATCCTCCTTATATTCTGAATCCAAAACAGAATATGCAAACTCCATACCACTTCCAGCCGCTACATACTTATCTTCAGTCACTCCTCCTGCCATATCTACAGAAAACATTCTCGGTTCTTCGTCATAGCCACCAACCAGGAACCATACAAAATATGGGAAGTACTTTGTGCCATTTAATATATTTGCAAGCAAAGTTGCTAACGCTTTGACACTCATTGGTTTTCCTACATTTGCCTTGTAAAGCCTCGCCTCAGCCCTCAAAAGCCTAACAAGACTCAGTATGTCTCCAACATCTCCTGCCCCTGCTATTGCCAAGTGTTCATCCACTTTGTGGATCTTTGTCACATTCCTTGCATAAACCATACTTCCAAAGCTTGCCCTTCTGTCAGCTGCCAACACTACTCCATCCTTACATACAATGCCTACTGTTGTTGTGCCCTTAAGTTTCTCAGTCAAGTGCAACACCCCTTGCTAGAGCTGTTTCAGAATAGAAGAAGCTCTCTTAGACATGAGGGAATGGAGTAAAATATTATATAAAGTTTTCGGCTATGGGATTCTCAGACGGTCTAAGAATATGTTCACAAAGGCTATCACGTGAGATGTCAAATAGGCTCTAGGACCAATGCTAATTCTCTCAGCAACTGACTCTAAAAGTCTCAAATCCTCCTCACTCAAACCTATATGATCCCCAAGAACAAATGCCACATTATCCTTTGGAAACTTCACCTCGAATATATCTTTTCCCCCTTCCTCAAGAACATAAAGGTTCATCCGAACGTTTCTCCTCACTACATCTTCAAACGTCATCCTACTTACAAAAACTCCTGGAAAGACTTCAACCTCTTTGGTAGGAGAATTAAGCTCTCTTCCAGCTTTCAAAGCCTTTCCAATGATCTTTGCCGTGGAAATTTCATCCGGATTTAACAGCCTTGGTATTATCCTCGGCCCTTCAAATCTTATTGTCTTAGGAGGATCTGGAGGGCCTAAAAATGTAACGTAAACCCTAACGTTCTTTCTAAAAGAATGGGATAAGTGGAAAGCGGCATTTAATGACCTACATATTAGATCTATTCTTCCACTTGTGCCAGGAAGATCTTTTAAGCTAAAATCATAGTCAGTATGAGCTTCGTTAGCCTTAATTATGAAAACCCTCATTGTTTACACCAACAAGCTTACATGAGCCCTGTTTATTCTCTCAACAACATCTACTCTTCCTTCTCGAAATACAATCCCTAGCTCTAATGGTCTCTCTGGCCTGGATCTTCTCCTGATTAGTATTCCAACCTCATTTTCAATTCTGTCCAAGTTCATTCTTGACAAGTGGAAGTATAAGAGCTGAAGGAAATTCCTATAATCGTGCATCTCTTCCAAGAACTCTCTATGTTCAGGTGGCAACTTGGGGAAGATATGCCTCATAAAAAATTCATAGAAGTGCCCAAAGGTGTCAAGGGAAGTGGCAAATAGTAACCTATAAAATGCAGCATTCTTTGAGTGAAAGAGAGAGTCCAGTACAAAAGTCGCTCTCCCCAATATTCTGGAGAGAGTTGAAAGGGGAATATTAAATGTATCAATCTCTAGGGTTGATCCGATCATCCTAAGCTTAAGGTACTCATTATGATCAAACCTGATATATATCTCCGAGTTAAGGGAATATACCTTAGATGGGAGGACTCTCATAGCCGGAAGGATATTGGAAAGAATCTGACGAACACGCCTAACATTTTCAGGACTTCCAATGAATAACGCTTCAATGTTCCCAATTTTGGTTATCTCCACGACATCTCTATCCAAATGAAACTCAAACAATCTCTTCCACGCGGGCATATTTGCATTCGTGATTATCACAAGATCCAAAGGAGACACAATGACCTCTTTATCAATCCCACCAAGCCTTTTCCTAATCCTTAGAAGAGGATGGAAACCTCTCGGATAAAGAGGAGAAACAGGAACTGTACAAAGTTCTCTAAAAGCAAGTATAACTTGACCTGCTCTTTTTATATCCCTCTCAGGCAACCTTATTGAAAGGTCAGCTAATAATCTTTCCAGCCTTGTCATGGTAGAAAATAGAAGGGGTTTAGTTTAAGAGGTTATTGATTCTCACTAGTGTCATCATTTGAGGAAGTACTAGTTTCTTTCTCTTCTGCTACCTTCTTGTCTTCTTCACTCTCATTAGTCTCTTCTTTCTTAGCTTCTTCGGATTCTTGATCCTTTGGTTTTATTAATTCTTCAATCGTTGGCTTGAATTCAACTTTCTTATATCCCAAGAACTTTATGTCACTTTCCAGAATGATTTCCCCAAGGATTAATGTTTTAGGATCAGCTTCAACTTTTGTGAAGTCTATTTTTACTTCATCCTCCCCAACCTCAATTATGACTCTATCCTTGTCTATCATTGGAAGTCTAAGTTCAATTAATCCCTTTATTTTCTCTATTGGATCTTCAATCTTTTCTAAGATCTCAACTTCATAAATCAAAGTCTTTCCAGCCAGTGGATGATTGAAATCAACTCTAACTCTCCCGCCGCTTACAGTCAGAACCCTACCTCTAAGTTTTTTTCCATTTTCGGTTGTTACTTCGACTTCAAGCCCAGGATATGGGATGATCCCCTGCCTTTTAAACTGTCCTAGGGTAAAGACTTTTATTAGCTTGGGATCTCTCAGCCCAAATCCTTCCTCAGGTGGAACTTCAATTGTATATTTCTTTCCAACTTCAAGTCCTATAAGCCTCTTATCAAGGCCAGAAATAACGTGCCCAGCGCCAACTGCGATTGTAACTGGGCCATAAATCCCATTTGGATTATAAATTCCAGCCTCCTTAGCTATGTTTTCATAAGTAGTATCAAATATCTTTCCTGTATCTTTAACTTTACCAACATAGTGGATTCTTATGACATCTCCCTTGTTCACTTTCATTTTCCCTCCCCCATTGGCGTATCAAATTGCGATTTTAAAGCTTTCCCTAAAACTTTCCTTAGGCATTAAGAAGAGATCGTCACGTTAAGTAGCTTCTCGATTAATATAGCCTCTGCTCTTAATACTTCGTCCCTTTTTCCTTCTAGTATAATCAAACCAGGTCTGGGGATTATTATCTGGTTTGAAGATGCACCTTCTGCGGGTCCTAGGATAACAACACAAAGATGATCCCTGTTTCCTATTTTTCCCAATCCAATAAGAGCCTTAGTCAAAAAACTTAGGTACCTGATATTTTTCCTCTCCATTGTCTCCTTGTAAGCATACTCTTTAGCTGATTCATTGCTCAACCCCTTCTTTATAGCTTCCCAATAGTAATATCTCTTGAAGAGCATCGATGTAACTACTGTTATTTCAGATACAGCTAATGCTCTACTTTCACAGTCGCCATAAAAACTGGAAGGGTTTTTAGAACACGCACTAACCTCAGGTGAACCAACGACAATTGTGAACTCATCATACTTTGATAAAAAAACTTGGGCCAGATCGATTTCGGGAATGCCTGTAATGTATCCTCTAATTTTTATCAGATATGCCCTAGAACCTCTCGGAGGACTCCAACCATGGGCCGTTAAATTTACATATTCAATATCCCTCAAAACTAAGTATCTAGAATCTGGATACCTAATTACAACATAAGAATGCTCAATGGTTTTCTTTTGTGGATTTATTTCATCGTCAAACTTTAGGTACCCATAAATTGGATAGAAAAGTCCTCCAATAATTATAGCAATTATCACAAAAAGAAAGACTTTCTTCCGCACTCTCTAACCTCCACAAGGTAATAATTTTTTAAATAGAAGAGAAAGAAGTTAAGAAATCAGAGCTTTGAGAGGTACTCAAGCAATGCCTCTGCAGCTGCCCTGGTTCCCTCTCTGTCAGTACCTGCGACTAGGACTACTCCGTATCCTCCGATCTTGCTGCACTTCTCCTTGTAGATGACCTGACCACTCTCGGCACCAGTGCCGTACTTCTCCTTCCACTCTTCGTAGGTCGTTGGAATTCCAAGGCTGTCCGCTAGTGCAGCAGTTACCTTGTTAACTACTGGACCACCAACGAGGATGAGGTTGCTGTCAACGTTCTCAAGTCCCTGCTCCATAATCTCAGTGTCAAGGACTGTTATTGGTTCAGTGAGCTTGCTTGGTATGTATGCCTTGTCTGGGTTGACCTTAACCTTGATGTCAGTAACTTCATAGCCGTCTATTGAGTCTCCGATTGAGGCCTCAACTGTCTCGTATTCGTGCTCTGCGGGTTCAATGTATACATAAGCCTCCATTGCATAAGCCTTCTTCTCATCTGAAGTCTCCTTTGGACCGTAAATCGTTGACTTGTAGTCCACTACGTAGGTGTCAAAGAGCTTGACCGTGTCTCCTGAGAGGGCTTCCTTGTTCTTGACGGCGATCCACTTAATTGCTCCATTTTCAATGGCAAATTCTGCAACCCATCCAGGAATTACCTCATCGCCACTGCTGAATGTCTTGAGATCAGTCCACACGTGGAGCTTAACAGTGTTTGTTCCAGCGATACCTACGAAGGTGTCAAGGAGTTCAATCCTAATTCCACCATCAAATAGGACTACTGGAGCCGATGTGTCAACGGTAACAGTCTCAGTGTCTCCACTTGGGCTGGTGACCTCGAGTAATGCCTTGTCTCTGTTTATGTCAATGTCAAGTATCTTAACTTTGTAACCATCGAATTCAGGGGTTGCTCCTTGTTCGTAGTAGTCTACGCCCCAGTCCTTACCATAGGTGAAGCACGCGTCACAGGACTCTCCTGTAATTAGGTTCTCTCCAACGGCAATTACTGAGAACTTCTTACCGAGAAGTGTGAACGTTGTTTTATCAGTTATTCCAGTGCCTGAGACTACTGAGACTCCAGTAATCTTCCAACCTGAATATTCTGGATAGTAGATTGGTAAGGTGCTGTTGTCAAGCACTAGGTTAGTGACCAAGTTAGTGGTTGGAGTAGTTGATTCTTTTGTAATTGGGTCAACCTTAGTTGGGCCCTCAAGTGTGTACTTGTATATTACAAATGATATGTTTGCAGTTACCTCAGGGATCTCAACCTTAAAGTCCTTAAAGTCCTCGATCTTGCCCTCAGTCTCATTAATTCCGACGAGCCTTATGCCAGAGAGCTGAACCTTAGCAGCAAGCTCTTCATCTCCAAGTGATGCAAGGTTATCAACCCTAAGCTTTAGGTAGTTGTCTGTGTCCTCTGTGGTGTTGTAAATCGTGTCAGCCCATACTGAGTTATCAAATGTAGCTGAGAACGCTGCTCCATTCCACCAAGCTGGGACATCAGTAAGGTTCATATCCTCTGTGTAAAGGTGACCTGAATCTGTATCGTAATTGTCGAATACCGGGATCTCAGCAAGTGGTGAAGTTACATCCTTCTTAGCAACGACGGTGACTCCGCTAACCTCAACATCCTTTTCAGTGTAAAGGAGGCTTCCAATTGCAGCTGCAATGTCTGCAGCACTCACAACATCCATGGCAGCACCTTCACTACCAACAACGATCTTAACATTTGGCTGGCCATCCTTGACGAAGAACTCCTTTGGAATCTCTGGAACTTGAGGCTGAGCTGATGCTAGGCCAAGTGTTGCACCGGCCATTGCGGCACCCACAACGAGTGCCGCGATCTTCTTCACCTTCATTCCACACACCTCCTACTGGTTGTAGTTTCCGCCCTAGGTGGGCTCACTTAATTCCTGCCTCCGTCAGGTATAAATACTTTTCGGTTCCAAACCCTTTCTTATGATTAAAAGAGCTCGCTAATTGCCGTAATAAATAATAGGGGCTTCCCCTTGTGCCTAGAGACATTTCGGTGTTTGCCGATAATATCTAACTACTTGACAAAATAAGTGGTCTATGAACTAGCTCATTGATTATTGCAGCTAATTCTGAAAGAGAGTTTTGAAGCTCATTTGGGGTAATCTCGATATATTCAGGTTCAATAATGACTATAGCTATAGGAGACAACTTTGCTGTAAATATAAACAGTGTTTCTAAGTTTGATAGAAGTTCTAAAGCAAATAGCAGCTTTACTCTTCTAACTCCATTTATATCTTCTTCATTAACAATCTTTGAGGCAAATTTGTTGATAAATGCCCCTTCTAAGCTTAATGCCCTAATGAAGTTTTCCTCTATCTCCTGTTGAGATTTTCCAAAGAGTTCAACAACCAATCTATACCTTATTAAGCCTTTGTCAATTATCATTTCCTCAATTTCTTCATCAGAGTACCCAATTTTTGGCCTTGGAAGTTTTGACAAATCAGGGTATGCAGCTAGACTTCCAAAAGCATCAATTAATTTTCCCATAAATGCTGAGACTTTGGCCAGAATTTTAACTAGCTTTTCTGCATGGATTTCATTACCGGAAACATCTTCAATTTCCACAATACTAGGCCCGTATCTAAGCAATACATCAACTATGTTTTCTAGATCTCCCCTGATTTTAGCCTCAAGAACTGCTGAATACTTTAACTTTGGGTCTTCGGTCTCAATAATATCCTCCCTTACCACCTCAAGAACTTCAACGTTTTTCTCCCTTTTTATCTTACGTTCAATTTCCAAAATAGAAGTTTCTACGGCTTTCTTATCGTTTCCTAGAGCCTCAATATAAAAAGTAGATGTTATCATCACCATATTACCACCACATTCCTCTGTATTTTTTTCTTTGGAAAGTTCCAACTATAGGTATTTTCTCGCCACAGTATTTACATTTTCCGTTTTCAATTTCAAATTTTAACACTTCAAATCCCCATCTTTCTATTAGCAGGTTACCACACTTCGGACAGTATGTGTTTTCCCCTCTATGCCCTGGAACGTTTCCTAGGTATACGAACTTTAACCCTTCCTCTCTTGCTATTTTATAAGCTTTTTCCAAAGTTTCCACTGGAGTTGGAGGAAGGTGAAGCAACTTGTAATGAGGGAAGAATCTTGAGAAATGGACGGGAGTGTCATCACCCAACCTCTCAACTACCCATCTCGCAAATGCTCTAATTTCTTCCTCCCTATCATTTAGCGTTGGTATTATAAGGTAAGTTAGCTCAACGTGGATATTAAACTCCTTCTTTGCTATCTCTGCAATTCTTCTACTCGGCTCACCGCTTGGAACGCTTGCGATTTTCATGTAAAATTTGTCATCAAAAGCCTTGATATCGATATTCATCGCATCTATGTAAGGGGCAAGCTCTCTGAAGGGTTCTTCATTTATATACCCATTTGTCACCAGAATGTTGTTCAAACCTTCCTTTTTAGCCAACTTCGCCGTATCAAGAACGAACTCATACCATATTGTTGGTTCGTTGTATGTATATGCTATGCTCTCACACTCATAGTGCTTTGCCAATCTCACTATAGCCTCAGGCGTGGCATCCTGGAGATAAGGAAATGTTTCATCAGCCTGACTTATTTCCCAGTTCTGACAGTGTTTACAGTGCATATTACATCCAACTGTCCCTATAGAGAATGCACATGAACCAGGCCAAAAGTGAAAAAGGGGCTTCTTTTCTATTGGGTCTAGGGCCACTGAAGATACTTTTCCATAGTTGAGAGTGTATAGCTTTCCACCAATATTCACCCTAACCCTGCAAGAGCCCCTCTTTCCTTCGCTAATTATACAATTAAGAGGGCACAATTTACATCTAACTTTACCATCCCCTAGTGGTTCCCAATACTTAGCTTCTTTCATGGCCACCTAATTATTCTCGCTCACTTTTTAAATCATGATGCTGATATATAAAGTGGGAAAAGTTATGAAAATCTACATCTTGGGTGCAGGAGCCATAGGTTCGCTCTTCGGTGGCCTTCTAGCAGAGAGTGGGGAAGATGTGCTCCTAATAGGTAGGAAAGAGCATATAGATGCCGTCAATAAGCGAGGGTTGATTATCAAAGGAATAATCAACGAAACAATCAAGGTCAGAGGAACAACGAGTGTTCCTAAGGAAAAACCTGACTTGATAATACTCGCAACAAAAGCATACTCAACAGAAACAGCACTAAAAGAGGCCTCAGGTATAGTAAAGGATACCTGGGTACTTAGCATTCAGAACGGGATAGGGAATGAAGAGAAGATAATAAGATTTGGCGGAAAAGCAATAGGAGGAATAACTACAAACGGCGCAATTTTGGAAGAGCCAGGGGTAATAAACTGGAAAGGAAAGGGAATAACGGTTGTTGGCCTTTATCCAAGTGGTGAAGATCCTTTTGTCGAGAAGGTTGCAAGGACTTTTCGGAAGGCAGGTCTGGAAACACATGTCTCGAGGAACATAGTTGGATGGATATGGGCAAAAACAATAGTTAACTCTGCAATAAATCCAATAGGAACCCTGTTGGAAGTAAAAAATGGAGCTATAGAGGACAATGAGTACTTGATGTCGATAGCTATGGAGGTGGTAAAGGAAGGATGCAGGATAGCACTACAGAATGGGATAGAGTTCGAAGTTCCCCCAATGGAATTACTCTTCCAGACGCTGAAGGAAACTAGAGATAACTATAATTCAATGTTACAAGACATTAGGAAGGGTAAAATGACGGAGATTGATTATATAAATGGGAAAATAGTGGAATATGGAAAAGCCGTAAACCTCGAAGCGCCGATGAACTCACTATTATGGGCTTTAATCAAGGCAAAAGAGGAGATGAGTAAAAATGTTCGGGAGCAAGGAGGATGACGTATTTGAAAATATAAAGATGCACCTAAACGCCGTTGAGGATACGTTAGAGAGCTTTAGGAAGATGTTCATTGAGTATATAAATGGTAACATCTCGAGAGCTGAAACCCTTCTCCATGAAGTGGAGAAAAATGAAGGACGAGCAGATGAGCTCAGAAGAAAAATAGAGCTCATGCTTTATGCTGGAGCTTTTATACCTGCCAATAGGGGAGACTACATTAGGCTGAGTGAGTTAATAGATAACATAGCTGATGCAGCCGAAAGTGCCGCTCATACATTGATATTTGCCAAACCTACGATTCCCGAAAACCTAAAGAATAATCTAATTATGCTAATAGAAGAGTCCCTAAAGACATTCAAATTCTTGAAGGAATCGGCTCTAGCTCTAGAAAGAGATGTTGATGAAGCACTTAAGCTTGCAAAGGAGACGGAGATCCAGGAAGAAAATGCTGACAAAATAGAATATGATACTCTAAGAAAGATTTTCTCTGATGAAAATATTTCAACATACGCAAAGCTTATCTGGAATCAAGTTATCACAAAAATCGGAGATATTGCAGACAGAGCAGAGGATGCTTCAGACCATATAATGCTGATGGCTGTGAAAAGGAGGTGATTATAATGAAAGTTTTAGTTGCTGCACCCTTGCATGAGAAAGCAATCCAAGTCTTGAAAGATGCTGGGCTTGAGGTCATATATGAAGAATATCCAGACGAAGAAAGGCTCATAGAACTCGCAAGAGATGTCGAAGCTATAATAGTGAGGAGCAAGCCGAAGGTCACTAGAAGGGTTATAGAGAATGCTCCAAAACTTAAGGTTATAGCTAGGGCTGGAGTTGGCCTAGACAATATAGATGTTGAGGCTGCAAAGGAGAGAGGAATAGAAGTTGTCAATGCTCCTGGAGCAAGTTCAAGAAGCGTCGCAGAGCTTGCGATTGGGTTAATCTTTGCAGTAGCGAGGAAGATAGCCTTCGCTGACAGAAAAATGAGAGAAGGAGAATGGGTCAAAAAGCAGGCGATGGGCTTTGAACTGGAAGGAAAAACTATAGGAATCGTTGGCTTTGGAAGAATCGGCTACCAAGTCGCAAAAATAGCAAAAGCACTTGGAATGAATATTCTACTGTACGATCCTTATCCAAATGAAGAGAGAGCCAGGGAAGTTGGAGGTAAGTTTGTAGACCTTGAAACACTTCTAAAGGAGAGTGATATAGTAACATTACACGTTCCCCTTCTAGATTCAACATATCACTTAATAAACGAGGAAAGGCTCAAACTAATGAAAAAGAATGCAATTCTCATAAACGCTTCTAGAGGGGCTGTTGTAGATACAAATGCGCTGGTAAAAGCCCTCCAGGAAGGCTGGATAGCTGGAGCCGGCTTAGATGTGTTTGAAGAAGAGCCACTTCCAAAAGACCACCCACTTACAAAGCTTGACAACGTAGTCTTAACGCCACACATAGGAGCCTCAACGTATGAGGCTCAGGAGAGGGCTGGAGTAGAGGTCGCGGAAAAAATAGTTAAAATATTAAAAGGCTGACTTCAGCTTCCTAAATATCTTTTTTAGTCTACTTCTTGGTATTCCCGTTTTCTTTGAGAGTTCATTGACATCCCACTTTGATAACTCTCTAAGTGACCTTATTCCGGCCTTTTTCAATCTCTCAACGGTTTTTGGGCCAACACCCTTTATTGATAGTAGAAACTTCTCAAAGTTTACAGACTCCTCACTCTGTCCACTTAAGAACTTCCCAGACTCTTTATCTTCCTCCTCGGTAGGTATTTCAGGAGGTTCTATGTACGAGGGAACCTCCGGAGGAGCTTCGCTAATGTAAGGGCCTAGGATTATTGGCCTAAATGCATTGTCCACTTCCTCAACTTCTTCGAGCAATTCTAGTTCCTCGAATTTTCCGCTCCTAATGTATTCCTCCAAGGCATTTGCTAACCTGTGAAAAACATGTGCATGCTCTAATATTCTTCTCTTCCCATACTCCTTTGCCTGCCCAGTCGTCATTAAGAATTGCCAGTCACTGGCCTCTATTAACAGGAGCTCTCTCCCCAGTTGATCCAGCACCCTATCAGTGAGTTCATCTCTTCCTAGATATTTACTTACCAGAGAGACCATCCTTCTCTCTGCAGTGTGGATTATTGGCCATGTCCACTCCACCTCAGGGTTCCACCATGTGTAATGTGTTCCGAACATCCCCCACGACCCTTCTGGTAGTTCTATCTCGTACCTCTCCCCAGAATACTTATCAAGGAAATTACTTATTGTCGTTGTTTTTATCCCTTCTTTCTCAGCAAGTTCTAGAACCCTAGCAAGCCATCTGACCCCCTCGAACCACCAATGACCGAATAATTCAGTATCATATGGAGCAACAACTATTCCCTTCTCTCCTTCGGATCTCTCAAACTCTTCAAGAAGGGATCTAACTAGACTTATGAAGTGTCTTGCATGTTCATCTACTCTTTCCATTGCTTTTTCTGGTTCATAGGGTTCTTTAGCCCCAAGGTCTTTCGTGCCAGTGACTCTCCAGTATTGACCTCCACTCTCTTCAGCCTTTTTGTGGAATTCTCTGTACCAAAAGTCACCTGGATACCCAATATCAGCACTCCAAACTTGAATTCCAGTTTCTCTGTTTCTGGCAAAGACTGCAATTCCATTTTTTAAGAAATATGGCCTAAGAGTTGATTTTTTGGTTTTTGCTGGAAGAACTTTTCCATATTTAGATGTCGCTGGCCCCTCATCCACTAGATGGCTTTCAACAAAGAAGTACTCAATTCTATATTTCTTTAAGAAGTGCTCTATACCTTTCCTCCACCTCACTTCTCCATTACTGGGACTCTTCCAGAAGCCATCCGGCCTATATGCACACTCTGGAAGCCAAATTCCTCGCGGCTTTTTACCAAAATACTTCTCATACGTCTTTATGCCGTTAAGTATTTGTCCTTCTATTGCCTCGTCCCTGTCCAACAGTGGCAAATAACCATGCGTTGCTGCAGAAGTGATTACTTCAACATATCCTTCATCCTGAAGGCGTTTGAACCTGCCGAGGATATCCCCATTTATTGCCTTCCAATATGAATACACCCTCTCAAAGTATCCAAGCATATATGAAACTGCAGCCTTGAGCTTAACATCGTCAAACTTCTCTAAGTCTTTTGCCATTGTTCTTAGCTTTCTCTCCATGTACTTCTCAAACTCTCTTTTTATGTATTCGTCATTAAGTTGCTCCATGAGAACTGGAGTAAAACTTATGACAAGTTCGAACTTTACACCCTTGTCCCTAAGTTTTTCGAGCTCCATCAGAAGGGGAAGATAGCTCTCTGATATCGCTTCAAAAAGCCATTCCTCTCCAAAAGGCCACTTTCCATGCTTTCTAACATAAGGTATATGGGTGTGTAGAACAAATGTTAAATAACCTTTCATGGCTTTTCCCCTATTGGAAAGTTTACAGGGCGATATTTAACGATTTCGGAAATCTCCTGTCTTTATTTCCAAAAAAATGATTTATCTACATAAAACACCCTAATTTATGAACTAACCAATGTTTTACAAAATTGCTGAGATTTATAAAAATTCGTCACGTAGCCAATGGGGGGAGAGGGAGTTGAAGGAGAGTATGAGTAGTGTTGACATAAAGTACGTTGTTGAGGAGCTTCAAAATATCATTGGAAGCAGAGTTGATAAGGTATACCATCAAGATAATGAGCTTAGAATAAAGCTACACAAGGCCGGGGAGGGAAGAGTGGACCTCCTAATAGAGGCGGGCAAAAGAATTCACGTAACCAGCTACATAAAGGAGAACTTGCAACCAACGGCTTTTGCAATGCTTCTTAGAAAGAACTTGTCAGGAAAATTTCTTACAAAAATTGAACAGAGAGAATTCGACAGGATAGTTATCTTAGAATTTGGAGAATACAAACTAATAGCCGAGCTGTTTGGCAAAGGAAATATAATTCTAGTGGATAAGGATTGGAAAATTATTGGGGCCTTAAGGTATGAAGAGTTTAGGGATAGAGCAATAAAACCTAAAATACATTATCAATTCCCGCCCAGCAAAGAAAACCCACTCAAGATATCATTTGAAAGATTCAAAGAGCTCATACTAGAAGAAGACACTGAGATAGTGAGAGCATTGGCAAGAAAACTTAGCATTGGGGGGTTATACTCAGAAGAAACACTACTTAGGGCAAACATCGAAAAGACTAGAAATGTCAAAGATCTTAGTGAGGAGGAGCTTAAGAAGATATATGACACAATGATAAAAGTTCTTAACCTTGAGAAAAATCCAAACATAGTTTACAAAAACGGCTCAATGGTTGATGTACTCCCCGTGGATCTAGTTTGGTATTCAAACTATGAAAAGGTCTTTTATGATTCGTTCAGCAAAGCTCTTGACGAGTATTTTGGGAAGTTAACTATTGAAAAAGCAAAGAGAGAGAGGACAAAGGCGTTAGAAGAGAAAAGAAAAGCCTTGGAGATATCTCTCAAGAGAATTGAAGAACAGATAAGAGGATTTGAAAAAGAGGCTCAAGAGAATCAGGAAAGAGGAGACCTTCTATATGCCAATTATACCTTGGTCAAAGAGATCTTAGAAACTATAAGAAGGGGCATAAAAACTTTGGGAGTTGAAGAAGTAGTCAAGCGAATCGAAGAGGCCAAAAAGAAAGGATATCCCTGGGCCAATATTATCTCCAAGGTGTCAAAAGACTCTCTAGTTATTGAACTTGAGGGAAAGAAAATTAAGCTTGATATTAATAAAACACTCGAAGAGAATGCTGAGATTTTTTATGAAAAAGCAAAGAAGGCCCGACAAAAACTTGAAGGTGCAAGAAAAGCCTATGAAGAGACTAAAAAGAAGATTGAAAACATAGAACAGGAAATTATGGAAGAAGAGAAGAAAATAGCAGTTAAAAAACTCGAAAAAAGAAGGAAAAAGTGGTTTGAAAAATTCAGATGGTTCATAAGTAGCGAAGGGTTCCTAGTAATAGGAGGTAAAGATGCAACTACTAATGAGATTGTTGTAAAAAGGCACATGAGCGAAAATGATCTCTACTGTCACGCAGATATATGGGGAGCCCCTCATGTGGTAATTAAGGAAGGAAGAAAAGCTTCTGAAAAAACTATCTTTGAAGCCTGTCAGTTTGCCGTTTCAATGAGTAGGGCGTGGAGCGAAGGTTTAGCGTCTGCAGATGCTTATTGGGTTTACCCAGAACAAGTAAGTAAACAAGCTCCCGCTGGAGAGTACCTTCCCAAAGGGGCTTTCATGGTGTATGGAAAGAGGAACTGGCTCCATGGGATACCACTAAAGTTAGCGGTTGGTATAATCAATTATGAAGGTGACGAGCTTGTCATGTGTGGTCCAGTAGATGCCGTAAAAGCCCATACGAAGAGGTACATAGTCATAAGGCCAGGAGATACGAAGAAGAGTGAACTTGTCAAAAAGATAAAGAGGATACTTGAGAAATGGGGTTACAAGGTACCTGAAGAGGATATAATGGCTGTTCTTCCTCCTGGAGAGGGAGATATTGTGGAGGTGGTTGAATGAATATTATGAAACTCTATTCATTAGCCAGGGAACTTGCCAGAGACTTAGTGTTTGATGTGGATGGCCAAGTGATAACAATCTCGATAAAAGGAGTTATTATAGCCTCAATTCCGTCTAAAAACTATAACTTTTCGTTCTTCGAGGTAAGCGAGGACGAGTTTATACTTGCACTTCAGGCCTCAGGGTACGTAGTGTATCTAGGCCTCGAAAGTGATGAGGAGGTGGAAGAAGAGGCATACCCCTCAATAGTCCAGATCTTAATTTCTGAACTAATGCCCCACGTTAACTTGCTTATAGAAGAAGCCAAAAGGGAAGGGTATAGAGGAGCAGATTTACTCCTTGATGATGATATGTCCCCAACCCTAAAAGAGGCTATGTATGAGATACTACTAAAGCATAGAAAGGGCAAATCTCCCTACGAACAATTCGAAGTGGCTTAGTATTTTATCCAATATACATTGTAAAATTTCCAATATTTTAATAATTATGTTGTATATTTTCTAATTACTAATAATCATTGCAATAATTTGTTGTATTTTTTACAAAAAATTTAAATATTTTCCAAGATTATTTTCGAGAATGGTGAGGAGTATGATAACTTACAGCGGACCAAAAGATTATGAGTTCATTGTAATACCTCATGCAAAAGATCTTGTAGAGGGTCTCAAAACTTTAGGGGTGAGAGTGGAGGAGTTTTCAATTAAAGGACGAATTGTAACGGTAAATGGATATCTTGTCCTCCACCTTATGGGAGAGCTCATTATCTCAGAAGTTGGCTATATGTCAAAATCACTCCCCAACATTGTAAGTGAGCTATTGGTGGACATGAGAGATAGAATTCAAAAGGATCTAAAGCCCTTAGGGGTATTTATATACCTAAACCCAGAGGAATTCAAGATAACAGTAATTGAAGAAAAGAAAGAACTCGGAAATTTAGTTGTTGATGTCCCGGAATATACGGAAGAAGCAGCAAAAAGATTTGGAAAAGGACTGTTGTTGTATCTCAGGGAGAAGGGTATCGAAGTAGAAACCCTTGTAATTTCAGGATATACTGTAGGCAAGGTAGTGAAGTTTAGGATACTCGTTGTTCCTCACGGAAAAAAAGAAGTTGTAGAGAAATACATTAGAAATGCCATCGAGAAATACTCTAGTTTCTTGGCAAGATCCATTAAGACACATATTCCAAAAATAGAGGCAATTGAAGTTATTGACACAAAGATAAAGCCAATATTTGGAATTATTCTCAAAAGAAAGAGCTCAATAGATAGAGAAGCCAGTAAAATAGCTTCAAGCGAGGAGATCAAATCAGTTCTAGCTAAAATCAGGGGACTAAATGAGAACCATCGCACGTAGGGTAAGAGTAATAACCTTCTCTGCACGAACCAAATGTGATGCCTTTCTTTTCTATAAGCTCTCTAGCCCTCTGAAGGATTTTAAACCTGACATCCCTTCTAAGATAAAGATATCCCTCGTATTTCTCTGTGTATAAGGGTTCAAGCTTTCTCATAAGGTGTGGGAATTTTGCCCTCATTCTGGCCCTAATATCTGGCCTAAGCTTTAGTGTTGACACTGTTATGTGACTGACAAAATCAAGCTCATTAAGAGTCTTTTCGAAATCCTCCCAAGTATAGTAGGGTATTATGGGATCTATTCTGGCATACACTGGGATTCCAGCCTTTTTAGCCTTTTTTAGCGCTCTTATTCTCGCCTTAGGTGGCGGGGCATTTGGCTCAAGCATCTTTGCTTTTTCCTCATCCATTGTCGTTACTGTAATCCCCACGGCACATCTAAGCTCTTGAAGAATGTCAATGTCTCTTTCAAAAATATCCGATTTTGTTAGCAAGAGACATCTAACCCCATACCTCTTAAACAGCTCTAGAACTCTCCTGGTTATTCCTAACTGCCTTTCTATAGTCGGATAGGGATCCGAAGAATATGACATTGCAATTATGTACCTCTTGTCGAATTTCCTCAATTCTTTTTCAAGAGAAGGGAGAAGATTGTCTTTAGTTCTAACCTTAAACGCCCTAGGTATATAACCGGTTATATAACAGTATACGCACGCATGGTCACAACCGGTATAGGGATTGAGTGTGTACTTAAATGGACATGTGCAGAGCTTAGATTTCCAGGGGTCAAACGGTCTTATATACATCGCATGTTGCTGAAATGAGAAGCAATATAAAGTTTTAAGCTAAAACTGGGAAGGGTGAAAATTATGTCAGATAAAGTTAGAGGGACTGTCAAGTGGGTTGAGGGTGAACAGTTCATAGGAAGAATAGAGGGAGATCAGTGTTCAGTAATCCTAGGTGAGGGTGGAATAAGTCCAATGAAGCTCCTCCTTCTCAGCGTTGCAGGATGTACAGCATTTGATGTAGTTATGATTCTAAAGAAGATGAGAGAGCCAATTAAGGGCCTGGAGATTGAAATAGAAGGTGTTAGAAGGGACGAATATCCAAGGATATACACAGAAGTTACGATACACTATAGAATATATGGAAATGTAGACGAGAAGAAGGCGAGAAGGGGTATAGAGCTAAGTCAGGAAAAATACTGTTCAGCATCAGCGCACATCAAGCTGAGCGGGGCAAAGGTAAACTATACCCTTGAAATAATCAGAGATAATTAATCAAGAGTTTCCCGTCTTCAGCACTCTTCTATCTCTTTTTTTCTAAATTCTTAAAAATCCTAATGAGATAACTAACTCAGATGATGAGCCTCCATCCAAGCTGAGTTGTGATGAATGCACATCAGGCTGAACACTCAACAATATTGAAAGAATGTCCTCAAGGTGGTTTATATGGTAAAGATTCCCAAAAGTCATCCAAGATACTGGAGCCTTCTTTATAGGGAGAGAATTATAGAAGGGATGGAGAGAGGAATAACTGCGAAAGCTGGTCTGATAGCACATGGAAGAGGAGAAGCTTTTGATTACCTCATAGGAGAGAAAACAATACCCCCAGCGGAGAGAGCTATGAAAGCGGCAGTTGCAAAGATATTACTTGCTAAGCACCCAGTAATTTCTGTAAATGGGAATGTAGCAGCTTTAGTCCCAAAAGAAACTGTAGAATTGGCAAAAGTTCTTAATGCAAAACTGGAGATCAACTTATTCTACAGAACCGAAGAGAGGGTAAAGAGAATAGCAGAAGTCTTGTACGAAAACGGGGCTAGGGAAGTTTTAGGAATAAACCCGACAAAATTAATTCCTGGACTAGAAAGCGAGAGAGCAAAAGTGGACGAAAATGGTATATGGAAGGCTGATGTAGTGTTGGTTCCCCTAGAAGATGGGGACAGAACAGAGGCGCTTGTTAGGATGGGAAAGTTCGTGATAACGGTTGATCTGAATCCCCTCTCCAGATCCGCAAGGATGGCAGACATAACGATAGTAGACAACATAATCAGAGCATACCCAAGGATGATTGAAATTGCAAAAGAGTTTAAGACCCTAGGAAGAAGTGAGCTTGAAGAGATAGTTTCCGAATATGACAACTCAAAGACTCTCAGCGATGTTCTACTTCATATAAGAGACAGACTGACAAAGTTGGCAGAGGAGGGGATTTGGAGAAGGAAAAAATTGGACTAATACTATAAACTTTCAACAAGTTTCCTCAGCCCTGCTATTAGTTCTGTTTCATTTTCTGCATGGGAAACGACTAGAGGAACTCTCTCCTTTTCTGCTATTTTTACAGCTAGCTCATCCAACCTCTTAACGCCATGCAATACAACCATTGCTGGTTTTAGCCCTTGAACCCTAACTGCGATCATTGGACTTCTTCCAGTAGTCACCTTAGTAAAGATCAGAGCTCTTTCTGTTGTCCAGCCATAGAGTTTTAGAAATTCTTCAGCAGACATTTCAAGTATTGCTTGGATACTATCCACTACTGTATACCCATAGATTCTCCTATCCATGAGATCAGGATTTGCAACTATCTCGCCCTTAACGGCATTAACTATGTCCTTAACTGTTACAGGGATGTTGAATTCCCTAATATCAAGAATTGCACTAGTTGGAATTTCGCCACTTAGTGTCCTGCTAAACGCCTTTATCACATTTCCCCCTCTCTTTTCGTCTATTTCTATTAATGCTTCAACGAACTTCCTTATGGTAGATGCTCCAGGACTTTTTCTTCTTCCCCCTTCATAATCACTAATAACAGAAGAGGAGACCCCAAGATACTCAGCAAGTTCGGTTTGACTTATTCCAAATATCTCCCTCCATTTTCTCATGGTTTTGCCTGGATCTGGAGAGAGAACTATCTCACCTGCGATCCTTCTAGCTAGGGCTTCCTTTTCCTTTTCGAACATGATGATATTTTAACAAAGGGATAATATAAATATTTCGGCAATTGCCTAAACATTGAGTGAAGTTAAAAGATTTTTCAACTTTCTGAAGTCTTCTTCAAGTTCCTTCCGAAGTTGGGGTCTGTATAAGGCCACGGCGGGATGGTACATAGGAATGATATAGATTTTTCCGAAGAGTGTTCCAGCCTCGAAAATCTTACCATGGATTTTACTGATATTCTCAACTTCAAAACCAAACTTTCTCAAAATGTAAGATGTTGAGAAACGGCCAAGGGTCACTATGATCTTTGGTCTTATTATATCGATTTGCATATCAAGATACGGAGCACATGCTTTGATTTCATCCTCTGTTGGATCTCTGTTATTTGGTGGTCTACATTTAACTATATTTGTTATGTAGACTTCTTCCCTTCTCAAACCTATACCTTTCAGGAGCTCATCTAGTACTTTTCCAGCTTTTCCAACAAAGGGAAGTCCTTGTTGATCCTCCCAATATCCTGGAGCTTCTCCAATGAACATTATCTTTGCATCATAATTTCCATAGCCTGGAACAGGATTTGTTCTCAAGCGCCATAGGGGACATTTTCTACAAGATTTTATTTTCTCTTCAAGCTTTTTCATCCGCTCTTCTTTAGAAACCACAGAGGATCACCTTTTTACAGGGAGTCTTGCTTGGGAAAGATAAGCTTGAAGTAATTCTACCCAAGCCGTGTAATATCCTCTTTCGTAATCATCCCTAAACTCTTGGTTTTTTATTTCTTCAAATCTTTTGAGCAATTCTTTGATCTCATCTGGATCGGGGTTGTTAAGTAGTCTTACAATAAGTGAATCAGAGTCGTTGTCTTTTATTGCACTCATAAACCCGTTTATTGCTTTTAGATATCCTCTCCCCCACTCGTCATCTTTAACAAGCTTTGAGAGCTTATCAAGGTGAGATTTTGCTTTATCAAAATCCCTCCTAAGTAGAGCCCTTAGAAACATTTCCATTCTCATTTCTCTTGCTGGCAATTTCTCACCTCCTTAGCCTCTGTAGGAGATCCTCTTTTGTTGGTAGATTATTGAACACTTTTGGATCTTTTACCTTCACTAGAATCGGGATAGTATCGTCGAACATTTTGAGTATTTTACCAAATGGTATCTTACCTTCGCCAGGAAGGAGATGTAAATCACCAACTCCATAAGCCAAAGCATCTTCAGGCTCAACCTGGGGGAACATCTTCCCGAAATTATCATGTACTAGTAGAAGTATCGTTTTGTCTACGCCAAGTTTTACATCCTCCAAAAGCTTATTTTCATTTCCCTGGGCACTCAAGAATGCATGTGCAACGTCCAATGCAAATCCTACGTTGTCTCTATCAACGTTGTCTATGACATATAGGGTGTCCTTGACACTGAAAGTATTTTCAAGGGCTATCTTTATTCCAAATTTAGATGCTGTATCGGCTAGACTTCTTATAGCATCAATTTCCAAGTCAAGCCTTCCTGTTTTCCCGCTTTGCATTACAATAATCTTTGCTCCAAGTTTTATGGCAACATCAAGAGCAGCCTTTGCTACTTTAAAGTGTCTGGTATAGTAGACGCTGTCTCTCAAATTAAGAGAGACAGGCATTCTAATTATATACTCAATTCCAACTCCCCTCAGAGCAGCCTCAACTTGTTGCAAGTGGTCTTCGATCACAATTCCATTCTTTATCAGCCCCAAGGCATGTGGAAAAATTTGAACAAAATCATAGTTCTTTATCTTGACCTCCGCCAAAATCGAAGGTAGAGTCTTTCCCTCTTTAATAAAGTGGGGATATATACTTACTCCAACCTTCATAATCCTAACCCCCTTGAAAAACCCTCAAGCGAAAGACTTAAAAGTCTTCCGTGAATGAGGTACTTCCGGGCAATGCCGGGGTAGCTTAGCCTGGTCAAAGCGCCCGGCTCATAGGGCTACTCCCCCGTAGAGGGGGAGCCTGAGAAACCGGGAGATCCGGGGTTCGAAGCCCCGCCCCGGCACCAAAGCTTTTCTGAACGTAGGTATTTTTAAGGAGTTAAACATAGATAAGAGGGGAGACCAAATGCACCTAATGGAATTCCCAAGAGAAGTTATTCTTGGTAAAGATTTAATTAGGGAGGTAAATAATGTAGCTAAAAGGTTGAAATTAAGTTCACCTGTTCTCGTAGTATATGGACCAAAAACAAGGGAAATAGCAGGAAAAGATGTGGAGAAGGCATTGAACTCAGATTTTGACGTTCATTCCATAACCGTTAAGGAAGCCCACATAAAGGAAGTTGAAATTGTCGAGGATAAAATAAGAGATGAGGGGATAAAATGGGCAATTGCTGTTGGCGGTGGAAGCATAATTGATGTAACAAAGCTGGCAAGCTATAGAGCAGGAATACCCTTCATAAGCTTTCCAACTACAGCTTCCCATGATGGCATTGCAAGTGCAAATGCCTCGATAAAAGGGCTAGGAGCAAAAACATCGATAAAGGCAAGGCCACCTATAGCGGTCATAGCGGATATAGGGATAATAAAAACAGCCCCCAAGAGATATCTAGCAGCAGGAGTTGGAGACGTGATAAGCAACATAACAGCAGTTAGGGATTGGAAATTGGCACATAAAATTAGAGGGGAATACTTTAGCGAATATGCAGCTGCATTAAGTCTAATGAGTGCAAAGATGGTCATGAGAGATGCGGAAATAATAAGGCTTGGCGAAGATGAAGGAATTAGAAAGGTCGTTAAAGCTCTGATATCTAGTGGAGTCGCAATGAGCATCGCTGGCTCTTCAAGACCTGCAAGTGGTGCTGAGCATTTGTTCAGCCATGCCCTTGACATGCTTCTCGAAAAGCCCGCTCTTCATGGAGAACAAACAGGAATTGGAACAATAATAATGGCATATCTCCACGGAATCAACTGGAAAAAGATCAAAGAGACTTTAAAGACTGTAGGCGCTCCAACAACAGCATATGAGCTGGGAATTGACCCAGAGATAATAATAGAGGCTCTAACGATAG
The DNA here is from genome assembly GCF_000263735.1 of Pyrococcus sp. ST04. Lineage (NCBI taxonomy): Archaea > Methanobacteriati > Methanobacteriota > Thermococci > Thermococcales > Thermococcaceae > Pyrococcus > Pyrococcus sp. ST04. The sequence goes on from NC_017946.1 coordinate 1,368,254, forward strand.
CTCATACGATAAGGCCAGAAAGGTACACAATTTTAGGTAGAGATGGCCTAACGAGAGAAGCTGCTGAAAGAGCAGCTAAAATAACAGGTGTAATTTAGGAGGTGTTTTGAGATGGTTACGAAGACGATAATTACGCTAGTTGGGGAAAAACTGGCTAAACCCGGGCTAGAATTCATATATTATGGACCCGCAGAACCATGTAAAACGTGCAAACTTGCTAGAGTTTGTATAGGAAATCTAGAGGTTGGAAGAAGGTACAAAATAGTAAGTGTCCGCAACATAGAACATCCCTGCCCCCTCCATGAAGGGAAAGTTAGAACTGTAAGAGTAGTAGAGCCAGCAATAGAAGTCCTCATAGACCCGAGATATGCAATTGCAGGAAGCAAAATAAAATTGAAGTTCGTTGAATGCGATGATCCAGAAAAACTCGAAATAATAAGACCAGAGGGCCTATTTGAGGGAGATATGGTAAAGATACTTGAAATAGTTAGCGATGTTGAGTGCAATGGGAAGAAGTACAAACTTGTTAGGGTAGTTAGGGATACTGAATGATTTAACGTCTTTAATTTTTATTAAAAATTTTGTAGAAAAATTGAGGGAAATCACATTTTGTCAGGAGCCTCTATCCCCATAAGCCACAATGCATTTCTCAAGACCTGTCTAACAGCCATAACCAATAGTAATCTCGCTTCTCTGATACCTCTTTCTGCCTTTATCACGGGATGATCCATGTAGAATTTGTTGAAGAGTGAAGCTAATTCATTAGCATACCATGCAATTAAGTGAGGCTTTACATCCTCTCCAGCCTGCCTCACAACTTCTGGGAATTTCGCTAATAGGATCAGGAGCTCTCTTTCTTTTTCAGTTAGCTTCCCAAAGTTCGCAAGCTCAAGTAAAACTTTCCAATTTGTCGATATGCCGCTCTCTTCTGCCTTTCTGAGGATTGATGAACACCTAGCATGAGCATACTGGATATAAGGAGCGCTTTCTCCTTCAAAGTTAAGTACATCCTCCCATCTGAAGACTATCTTTTTATCTGGGCTATATTTTATCATGTTATACCTGACAGCCCCTATACCGACCTTCTGGGCTATCTCCTCTTTTTCATCCTCGGTCAGGTTCGGATTCTTCTCTTCAACAAGCTCTCTTGCCCTCTTGATAGCCTCCTCCAGAACTTCATCAACTGTAAATCCTACCCAAGTACCTTTTCTTCCAGAGAACTTCCCTTCTGGCCTCTCAACATGCTCATAGGCTAGATGATGGAAGTTCTCAGCGGCATCCTTATACCCAAGCAATTCTAAAGCATATTTCACAGCCAGCTGAGGATGCCTTTGCTCAGCCCCAATGACATTTATAACAACATCTGCCCCACCAAACCTTCCAGGCATTGACTCTCCATCCGGGGCAGTTGTCCAAGTGTGGAAGTCCCACTTCTTGTAAAGAAGGTCAACTTCAACTTTCCCAAACTTCCAGAGATGGTAAGCTATATCCTTTCCAGTATATGTCGCCGTTCCATCGCTTCTCCTTAACACCATGTAGGGATTCTTCATGTCTGGGAACAGCTTCGATAAATCCATTACAAATGCTCCCTTGTACTTTCCGTCTTTTGGGACATAAAAGTTCTCATTTTTCTCCAGCAGTTCGATTGCAATCTCAAATAGCCTTCTTGAGACTATATCACTTTCCCAAACTAGAAGATCATACGTTATGCCGAGCCTATAGGTTGTATCCATCTGAGCCCTAACTACTTCCTCCGCGAGTTTTCTTCCTTCGAAATCTCCCTCCTCTAGTTTTCTCATTAGCTCTCGTATTTCTTCCTCAATTTTAGGGTTCTCTTCAATTAGCTTGTTAACTTCGACATATAAGAGTCCTAAAGCATGATCGATTGGATTATCCTTGAGCTTCCTTTCCCTAAGTGTGTTCATTAACTCCTCAAATTTTTCCCTCATATTGAGGTAGCCCCAGTAAACTTGGGCAAACTGAACGCCGAGATCATCAATATAGTTCTGAACTTCAACGGTATATCCCAGAAACTTCAATATCCTTGCCATCGTGTCTCCCAAAATGGCGTTTCTTGCATGGCCCATATGAAGAGGCTTTGTAGGATTAACGGAGGTGTGCTCTACTATAACCTTCTTTCCCTTACCAATATCACTTCTCCCATAATCGGTTTCTTTCCCTAGAATCTCGCTGATTAATAGTCTTGCAAATTCAGCATAGTCTAGGAAAAAGTTTACATACCCGTTCACAGCCTTTACGTCCTTTATCCCTCTAGGGAGCTGAGATTTCAACTCTCTTGCTATTTCTTCAGCTATTTCCATTGGAGATCTTCTTAAAATCCTCGCCAACTGAAATGCAACCGCTGTACCAAAATCACCCATTTCGGGATTAGGAGTGTCAGCAAATTCAATTTTCCCTTCCCATTCTGGAGCTAATTTCTTAATAACTTCCTCCAATGACTTTTCTGCCTCAATCTTAATCTTATCGAGCATCCCAGACACCTCACTTTATTTTAAACCTCAGAAGTGCAGCTATTCCTCCAAGGGCCTTAAGTTTATCGCCTCCTTCATGCTCTGAACTGACAACTAAAACCTTTGCCCTAAGATTCCTAGCAAGCTCCATGAGCTCTTCTATCTTTTCCCTAGCTTCGCCTTTTAATAATTCGTCAAGAACTAAAAGAACATCAACGGCCCCATAGTTGATCGCTTCTTCAACTTCCCTAAGGCCATATGCAACGGGGCCGTTCTTTGCTATCTCTTCAATGACTTTTTCCACAAAATGTATTTCCTTAGATACCCTGCTCTCCGCGTAAACTTTGTCAACGGTTCCCCTCTTTATGACTTCGTAAATGCCCGTTCGTCCTCCCATACTAGTGTCATCTGTAACAACTCTTTTTGCAAGCTCTGGGTAGTTCTCTTTCAGAAATTTTACAAAATCCTCCTTGTAAAATCCTGGACCAGCTACTATTGCCTTTTCTATGTTTTCTCTTTCAAAAAGTTCTAACATTGTTTTTGCAATATCATGGAAAAACCTTGCCTCTTCTTCTTCCCTTTTAACGTTGTATCTTTTTCCTCCAATGTTATACCTTATTGAAGCTATGAAATCTAGGCCATACTCCCTAACTATAGCAATCTCCGCTTCTCCATCCTCAATTACAACTATCATTACCTTAGCCCTTTTAGACGCCTCAACGGCCTCTTTTATTCTCTCTATATGATGGCTTCTCCATTTCTCTTTCTGGATTGTCACTACAGTTCCAGGTTCAATAGCTATCGTGTGGTATTTCCCAAGCGGGACGTCCTCTCTGCTAGCATAGACTATTGGTCCAGTAACTCTTAACTGATTTGCAAATCTATGAAGGTTAACTTTCTCAACCCTTACTCCCAGAAACACGGGAATAACTTCAACTTTTTCAGGCCTCAATGAATCTCCACGCTGGGATTGTTTTCTAAGGGTTTTCGCGTAAACTATATCCCCCTCATTAATAACGTGATAAAGGTGCCATAAGTCATCAAGCGTCTCGACTTTTATTTTAACCTTTCCTTCTTTAGGCTTTTCTTCTAGAATTTCCATGACAAATCACCTCATTTCCAGCCAAATTCCGATAAGAATTTCCTTTTAAGCCTTTTTATAGTTCCAGACACCCCAAGTGTTCTTATCATTACTCTCTTCTCTCGCCAAGAAGAAACAAGGGTAAGTGAAAATCTTATCTCCTCTACGTAATTCCTATCACACCTAAGAATTCCAGTCTGGCTCTTCTCGTCAAATTTTACTAACCATGGCTTTGCTTTTGCAGTTCCAAGCTCCCCCAAAGTTCTAAGGACTGCATTCCAGATAAGTTCCTTTATATCATCTTTCGTTAGAGTATCTTCAGCGATTATCTGAAACGCTATATACCTATGCTTATCTCTCATTGTAGGAGGAAGCGTCTTTGGCTTATCGTTCATGGTTTGAGTTTAGGACAGTTCAATTAAAATACTTCCTCTGAATTTTACTACTGCATTTCGTAGCACAAAAGGTTTATATACCTTTCGGTATTCGTAGTTATATTGAAGGGGGTTCTCGAACCGCCGGCGGGGGTGTTGTGGTGAGTAAGCAAAGAGTTTGTCCTGTTTGTGGGTCAACTGAGTTTATCTACGACCCCGAAAGGGGTGAAATCGTCTGCGCACGGTGTGGATATGTAATTGAGGAGAACATAATTGACATGGGTCCAGAATGGCGTGCATTTGACGCTTCTCAGCGTGAAAGAAGGTCAAGAACTGGAGCTCCAGAGAGCATACTTCTTCATGACAAAGGACTCTCAACCGACATAGGAATTGACAGGTCACTAACAGGATTAATGAGAGAAAAGATGTACAGGCTAAGAAAATGGCAGTCTAGACTCAGAGTAAGCGATGCTGCCGAGAGAAATCTTGCATTTGCCCTAAGTGAGCTCGATAGAATAACAAGCCAACTTAAGCTTCCAAAACACGTTGAAGAAGAAGCGGCAAGGCTTTATAGAGAAGCCGTGAGAAAAGGGCTTATTAGAGGAAGGTCAATCGAAAGTGTTATTGCAGCCTGTGTATATGCTGCTTGTAGGCTCCTCAAAGTACCCAGGACATTAGATGAAATATCTGATATAGCAAGAGTAGAAAAGAAGGAAATCGGAAGGAGCTACCGTTTTATTGCCAGAAACTTAAATCTCACTCCCAAAAAGTTATTCGTGAAACCAACTGACTATGTTAACAAGTTTGCAGATGAACTGGGCCTTAGTGAGAAAGTTAGAAGGAGGGCTATAGAAATTCTTGAGGAGGCATACAGAAGGGGACTTACTAGTGGAAAGAGTCCTGCTGGGCTTGTTGCTGCAGCTTTATATATAGCATCTCTTCTAGAAGGTGAAAAGAGAACGCAAAGAGAGGTTGCAGAAGTTGCAAGAGTCACTGAGGTAACCGTAAGAAACAGATACAAAGAGCTCGTAGAAAAACTTGGAATCAAAGTCCCCATGACATGAATTTCTTTACTATTCCTCTTTTCTCTAAAATTTGTAAAGGGAAAGACTTTTATTGGCGCCGGGGCGGGGATTTGAACCCCGGTGGGCAAACGCCCACGGGCTCTCCAGGCCCGCGCCTTCCCTGGCTAGGCTACCCCGGCACACTCCCAACAGTAAATAGAATTAGAGGGATTATAAACTTTTCATGAGATGAGTTCAATTTCAATTGTAACGTCTTCAGGAACGCGGATTCTCATGATTTGCCTCATAGCTCTCTCATCAGCTTCAATATCAATGAGCCTCTTATGAATTCTAAGCTCCCATCTGTCGAAGGTAGCTGAACCCTCTCCGTCGGGGCTCTTCCTTGTAACTATCCTTATCCTTTTGGTGGGAAGAGGTATTGGCCCGCTCATTCTCACTCCAGTTCTCTCAGCTATTTGCTTTATCTGATTTGCAACCTCATCAAGAGAGCGGACATTTGTACTTGCAAGCTTAATCCTTGCTTTCTGCATAAAAATCACCCCAGAGAATTAATAAAGAAGGGAGAAGAAATCACTCACCCTTCTGGATTGAGATTACCATACCTGCGGCGATTGTCATACCCATGTCTCTGATAGCGAATCTACCGAGCTGTGGGATCTCCTTGAAGGGCTCAAGGACTACTGGCTTCATTGGCCTAAGGATAACGATTGCTGGGTCACCAGTCTTGATGAACTGTGGGTTCTCTTCAACAATGTTACCTGTCTTTGGATCAAGCTTTGCTAGGAGCTGCTCAAACCTAACTGGAACCTGAGCAGTGTGAGCGTGAAGGACTGGGCTGTAACCAACGGTAATTGCTGTTGGGTGGTTGAGGACATAAATCTGTGCCTTGAAGGTGTCCTTTGTCCTGACGACTGTTGGTGGCTTGTCGGTGTGTCCAGCAACGTCACCTCTCTTAATATCGTTCTTGCTAACACCTCTGACGTTGAATCCGATGTTGTCACCTGGAAGAGCCTCTTGGAGTGGCTCGTGGTGCATCTCGATGGACTTGACTTCACCCTGTATGGGCTTGTGGAAGATCGTTGATGCTGGCTCAAAGATTACGACATCACCGACCTTAAGCTTACCAGTCTCTACTCTACCAACTGGAACAGTACCGACACCCTTAATTGAGTAGACATCTTGGATGGGTATTCTGAGTGGCTTGTCAACAGGCTTCTCTGGCTCTGGTATCTGGTCAAGTGCCTCAACGAGTGTTGGACCGTTGTACCATGGCATCTTGTCACTCTTCTTAACAACGTTGTCGCCTTCCCAAGCGCTAATTGGGATTATTGGGAACTCCTTGTAACCAAGGATCTTGAGGAGCTTCTCAACCTGGGCCTTGACCTTCTCGAAAGCCTTCTGGTCGTAGTTAACCATGTCCATCTTGTTTATAGCAACGATGATGTGCTTGATACCGAGAGTCTTTGCAAGGAATGCGTGCTCCTTGGTCTGTGGCATGACACCATCGGTAACTGCAACGACAAGAACTGCTGCGTCAGCCTGTGAGGCACCAGTAATCATGTTCTTAACGAAGTCCCTGTGACCAGGAGCGTCAATAATTGTAATGTACCTGTGTGGGGTCTCGAACTTGGTGTGAGCAACGTCAATGGTAATACCTCTTTCTCTCTCTTCCTTAAGCCTGTCCATGACCCAAGCGAACTTGAAGGACTTACCCTTTTCACCCATCTCCTCGAACTTCTTGATGATTGTCTCTGGGATGTTACCTGTGTCGTAGAGGAGCCTTCCAATGGTTGTGCTCTTTCCGTGGTCTACGTGCCCGATAAACACGATGTTAACGTGGGGCTTGTCCTTTGGCATCTTTAACCACCTCCAAACTTTTGCCTAACCCTACTTTTGAGCTGGCTTTTTAAAATTTTCGCACATCAGCCCCCTCCGGCGGGAAACCCGCCACTTGGGAGGGAGCTTCATGGGCTCGGATTGAAGTAAAAAATGGGGCTTAAAAACTTAACTCACAGATTTAAACAGAAAGTCGTAAACTGACTACCTAGGAAGAGGCTCAGCGGTGACCACTATCATCATCACTCAGACAAGACCGATTTCTTCATCGCCCCTTCAATTCACTCGCAAATATGTATTTAAACTGTTATACAAACTACAGGCCATGAGATTCATACCCCTTATAGTCGCAAGACCGGAAGTTCAGATGGCTATAGACGAAGCCATAATGATAGCGAGGATCGAGGGGAAAGTTCCAGATACAGTAAGGCTTTATGTGTTTAAGCCAAGTTCAGTAACAATCGGTAGATTTCAGAGTGTTAGACACGATGTAGACTTGAATAAAGCAAAAGAGCTTGGAATTCCAGTAGTTAGGAGAATTACAGGAGGAGGAAGTGTCTTCCATGATGAGTTTGGGGAGATAACGTACTCAGTTGTTATAGGGGAAGACTATCATCCCGCACTTAAAAATATCCAGGAAAGCTATAGATTTTTAGCTGGCCCTCTAGTGGATGCCCTTAGAGATCTCAACCTGAATGCAGAGTTTTCTGGACTTAATGACATTGTTGTCAATGGTAAAAAGATAAGCGGATCTGCTCAAACTAGAAGGAAAGGGGTTATACTCCAACACGGAACTTTTATGTACTCAACGAGGCTGGAAATCTTGGCATCGGTTTTGAAAGTTTCCAAGGAAAAACTCAAGGATAAAGGAGTAAAAAGCATTTACGAAAGGGTAACTACTTTGGAAAAAGAAGGGATAAAGCTGAGCATGAACGAAGCCTATGAACTACTTAGAGCATCATTCTTTAGGGCATTTCCACTAGAGGAAGGAGAGCTAACGAAATATGAACTAGAGCTGGCAGAAAAGTTGATCGAAGAGAAATATGGAAATCCCAACTGGAATGAAATGAAGTAATTATGTCGTTACGTTATTTTTTCTTTTTTCAAGCCTCGCCCTTTGGGGTGGGGACGAATAAACGTTCAATGTGTCTCGGAAAATCGAAACCTTTTTAGAATCTTGCAACGTAATTTGGCCCCCGAAGCGACCACCTAAAAAACAACCCCTCTCAAAGGGGTTTAACGTGTCCCTCCCGATAGGGGGATGACGCCATAAGGCGTCCTCGTTGGGGTGGCCTTTGGACGATAACCCCGAACCCGCTTGGGCGGGTAGGGGTAACGGGCCTGAGACCGGGCCTGCGGGCTGAGCTGAAACCGGCGACGGGAGTAGGTGATGGGCCCGCGAACCGATGAGTCCCCTAAAGGGTTGGGGTTATGACGCCCAAGAGGAACCCTCACCCTTCAGGGCGAAGAGGAGGTCAGACCCTTTATATCCACGTGAACAAATGCAACTTCAACCTCTGGCAACTCCTCAATTTTCTTCTTGACTTCTTCACTTATGTTATGTGCCTCCAGGAGAGTAATGGTAGGAGAAACCTCTATGTGCAACTCGACATGTAACTTACTTCCCACGTAGTGAGCTCTTAAATCATGAACTCCTAAAACTCCAGGAACGCTAAGAGCAGCATCCTCAATCTTCTTACACACCTCATATGGAGGAGCCCTACCCGTTAGATAGTTCAGGTTCTCCAAGATTATCTCAGCAGCAACCTTTCCAATAAAAAGAGAAACAATTATCCCAGCCAGTGCATCACCAAACCAAAATCCAATTTTCTCAAGGAAGAATCCAAACAAAACAGCCACAGTGCTGAGAACATCGCTTCTATGGTGGTATGCATCTGCTATTAGAATCTTATTATCAACTTTCTTTCCAATGCGCAACGTGTACCTAGTCATTCCTTCCTTAATTATAATCGAGACTACTGCAACGCTTATCATAAGAGGGTTAACATCAATTCTAACTCCATGAAGAATTCTCTCAATTGAATCTCTCCCGATTTCATAAGCGACTAGAATTAATAACTGACCCATAAAGAATGCAAAGAGGGGTTCAAATCTAGAGTGGCCAAAAGGATGCGAACTGTCTGGAGGCTTCTTTGAAATTTTTATCCCTATTAGGCCGATTATACTTGTTAGTGTATCACTAAAAGAGTGAACACCGTCTGATATCAAAGCTATACTTGAATAGATTATTCCCACTATAATTTTAAGGAAAGCCAAGAACAGATTTCCCACTATGCTCACTATTATCGGCTTGTATTCTTCCTCCATATTATCACCTTAGCATATGCACAAAATTTTATAAGGCCCCAAATTCAGTTTTCCGGAGAACATTTATTAGATTTTCCAATTTTGTTAGCCTAATCTAAAAAATTTAGAGAACAGCGGTCAGTCCGTCACTCCCTCATCACTTCTCAGCCTAGGCTGAACTCCTCATCCCGCACTCGTATTCCTTGAGGGTCTAGAGCTCAGAGATCACCTACCATCATCACAACTCAGTTCGCCCATCACTCATCATTGCCAAAAAGAGAAGTCAGTAAGAGGTTAATAAGGTTTGGGCAGGAAGCAAGAAAACGGGCAAAACTTCAGACATCCCACCCGAACTCTTCCCTTACAAGTTTCACCAATTCTTTAAATTCCTCTTTTTTGATATTCACGCTGCTCGTTGCCCCAACAAGCGCTATTATCCCATGAACTTCTTCTTGGATCTGGATAACATCATCTGCAACCTTTGCAACTCTGAGCTCTCTCCTCGCTACCTCATCCTCGCTGATCTTAAATCTATCCTCCCCTATCTTGTAGTATCTAATTTCTGTCATTCTTCATCACCTCCACTTTTTTCTCAACTTTTAGTTACGAAATGGAAAATTATAAGGGTTTCGGAGAATCTTGAATAGAACCGTAATATTTATAAAGTCATTAGGATGGTTATTTCTTGGACGCGCCGCCGTAGCTTAGCTGGTGGAGCGCCGGACTGTTAATCCGGCGGTCCCCGGTTCGAATCCGGGCGGCGGCGCCAAAAGGAAAAGGGCCCGTAGCTCAGCCTGGTCAGAGCGCGCGGCTCATAACCGCGTGGTCCGGGGTTCAAATCCCCGCGGGCCCACCAAAACTATTCAAAACTATTCTTAAATTCTCGATTCTCCTTGAACTATTGAGATCCCTAATATTATTAGAGAAAGGCCGACAATTGTTGATATTAGTATCTTCTCCCCCAAGACTATTGAGATGATACAAAGAGACAACGCAGGAGTTAAGTATATCAAAGAAGATACTTTTTTAGCTTCCTCACTTTCAAGAGCTTTAAGCCATACAAAGAAAGTAACCCCCATTTCAAACAATCCGATATATATTGACCCAACAATTCCAAGAATGTCAATCTTAATGCCCCGAAGAACGACGAAAGCTCCTATGTAAATCACTCCAAAAAAGAAATTCCAGAACATCTTAACAATGCTGTCCCTCTTATCTCTCAAGTTGAGAATCCAGTAGGTGGCCCAAATTAATGCACTAGCAAGAGCGAGACCATCCCCAACTGGATTTACAAACTTTAGAGAGGATAAATTCCCTCTTGTCCCAACAACTAGAGCTCCAGTAAAGCTCACAAGAATACCAAGGAGGGAATGATAGGTTAAAGACTGACCAAGAAATATTGTTGCAAATATTGTTAAGAAGATTGGCCAAGTATAGTTAAGAGCCTGAGCCTCTTGGGCTGGGAGAAGATCATATGCTGTAAAAAGAACTAGATAATAAAGGAAGGGGTTTAAAAATCCTAAAACTGCAGAACTCAGATTTACCTTAAAGTCGAATACATCTCTACTCTTACTCCTTAGAATTCCAAAAAAGAATACTAAAAGTGATGTCAGGGAGGCATAGAACAACATTGAAACAGGATCTATTCGAGACAGAGTCAACTTAAAGGCTGTAGCTACAGTAGACCAGAGTAAAACGGCTAGTATTCCATACTTGTTCATGATGTATGCTCATGCTAACTCCCTTATAAGGAGTTCGGATGATGAAAATGAATTAAAAGGACAATCAAGAAAAATGCTACCTTCTCTTTCCTCTCTGAATCTTGGCTTCTTGATAAGCTTTAGTCCACTTAAGCTTTCTAGGATTTCTACCCATAAAGAAATATCTTTCACATTTCCTAGAGCAGAAAAAGAACACTCTACCATCATTCCTAACGAACATCTTGCCAGTCCCGGGTTCAAAGGGCTTGCCACAGTATGAGCAGATGTTCCACCTTGCCATCTAATTTCACCTCCTGCTCTTAATCTCCCTGGCTTCTCTTTCGGTTTCTCTGAGTATCAAAATGTCCCCAACCCTAACTGGACCTCTGACGTTTCTTCTAATTACCCTGCCCTTGTCCCTACCCTCAAGGATTCTAACCTTAACCTGCGTAACATCTCCCGTTGTTCCAGTTCTTCCTATGATCTCAATAACTTCAGCTGGGTATCCTTCATCCTCCGCCATGCCTCACACCCCACTTATGAGCATGATTAAATGAGAGAGGAAATAAAGGAAGGGAGCTCACTTCATGAGCTCCCTAACCTTCATTGCAATTTCCTCAACTAAATCTCTCGCCTTACCAGGCTCAATTATAGCAACACTAGCTGCAGCAACCTCAATCCCAGCAGCAGCACCAAGCTCCTTCTTGCTTGGAACGTAAATGTATGGGATCTCCTTCTCCTCACAGAGAGGTGGCAAGTGAGCTACTATTTCCTCTGGATCAACGTCTTCAGCTATTATGACAAGCTTTGCCTGACCCCTCTCAACGGCCTTTGTAGTTTCGTTTGTTCCCTTCCTTATTTTTCCAGTGTCCCTAGCAATTTCTACTGCCTGAAGTGCCTTCTCAGCGAGCTCCTTTGGGACTTCAAACTTAACGTAACTTGGCTTGGCCATCATCCATCCCTCCCTTCGTCATCGTTCATCTGTCGAGCTTGGTTGATATTGGATAATTTAAAAGGATTTTGGTTAGACAATACATTTTTAAAATCAGCATTACTCCCAAAAATGGGGAGATAGGTGAGGAAGATTTGGAAGCATTTCCCAGGAACATTTGGATTGCTTGTTATCATCACAGCAGTTTTCGTCTATGAAGTAATCGTTGGATTTGACAAAGCTATTCTTCAACTCGCACAGATAAACGGTCTTGTCCTGCTTAATGGAGAATGGTGGCGCTTAATAACTGCCATTTTTGTTCATATGGGCTTCGTACACTTTGCATTAAACTCATTTTGGCTATTCTATTTGGGGATTGACTTAGAAGGGATCATAGGGATGAAAAGATTCCTGATCGTATTTTTCCTTTCGGCACTCGTCGGGAACATACTCAGCCTCTTTACTCTTCCACTGTATGTAGCTTCGGGAGGAGCCAGTGGAGGTCTCTTTGGAATAGTTGGGGCTTCCTTATCAATAGAAGGAGTTCTAAGGAGAAATATGCAAAAGGCCCTCATAAATGCAATAATTTTGTTCTTAATAAACAGCATACTCCCCGGAGTGAACGCGATAGCACACTTTGGCGGACTTGCAACAGGTCTTTTACTAGGCTATGTCTATGGAAGATGGCTTAAAAGAAAGTTAATTGACATGAGTTATTGGCTTGAACCTTACTGAACTCCAATCTTCGGGCAGATATCCCTTAAAGGGCATTCGTCACACTTAGGCTTTATAGGTCTGCAGACAGCCTTTCCATGATCAACCATCGCATGATTAACGTACAACCATTCATCCTTTGGAAGAAGCTTTTTCAGAATTTCTTCAACCTTCTCTGGTGTTGCATTTGGAGGGACAAGACCAAGTCTCTTACTAACCCTATTTACATGGGTGTCAACTGGAATCGCTGGAATTCCAAATCCATAGGCTAAAACTATATTGGCACACTTTCTGCCTATTCCAGGGAGTTTCATGAGTTCCTCTAAAGTATTCGGAACTACCCCTCCATATTTTTCGAGGATTATTCTAGTTGATTCAACTATCCACCGTCCTTTGGTTTTCCAAAGGCCAATTCCAAGATTTTTGAGAAACTCTTGCATCTCCTCAATTGAAGCCCTTGCAATGTCCTCCATGCTAGGATACCTCTTGAAAAGCTCCTCAGCAACCCTATCTGTTACTTCATCACGATTTCTTTGAGAGATTATGCACTTGATGAGGGTTCTATATGGATCCCCGGAAACATGTTTCTCCCTTGGATACGTCTCTTTCAGAATTTGAATAATTTTCAAAACTCTAGAACTTAATGACCTTAAGTTTTCTTCCATCAACGACCACCAATCCTCCATTCATTGGAACTACTTTAATTATTTTTTCGAACTTTTCTTTATAAATTTCCTCGAGATATTGGTTCAAAATTAGAACTTCATTGTTAAAGATTACAACAATTTTATCTCCAGAACATAGGACGTCAATTGGCTCTCTTTCAAATTCCACCTCTAGAGTTTCAATTCCTAACCTGGTAAGCAAAATCTGAGTCTTTTCTGTGATCTTCTGGGGTGAAGGTGTTGCATGAACTACCTTAAATTCTAGCTCCTTGCCAAGTATCTCAATTCCAACAACATCTCCACTTTTAACTTCCTTTCCTTTGAGTTTTGCCCTGAGTATCTCAGCAAAGTCTTGGGGTAGCTCTATATCAATTAAAGGTTTCAAAACAACCCTTCTCATTTTAGAACACCCTCGCATATCCCCATTTCTTCACGCTTGTCAATATAGATGTTTCCGTGCTTTTAATACCATCTATCTTTCCAAGCTTATCCAGCAGAAATCTCTCCAGCTCTTCAAGGTTTCTAACAGTGACTTGCATAAAGATATCATGGGCTCCCGTAGCTATTCCCAGAACGTCAACTTCTGGAAGTTCAGCAAGTTTTTCTGCAACTTCTCTAACCTTACTGGGCTCAGCGTCTACAGCTATCACAGCAACTATCTCATATCCGGCTTTAAATGGGTTTATTAGGGCAGCAAATTTCCTTATTATTCCTTTTTCAACTAACTTCTTTACCCTGGCCCTCACCGTCGATTCAGGCACCCCTATTAACCTAGCAATCTCAGAGTAACTAATCCTACCATCTTCTTGGAGTAAGTGCAATATCCTCCTGTCTAGCTCATCCAGCATTATTTCACCCCCAATTTTACTAATTCGTTTTATTCGTAAATAAAGATTTTGTTGAAATAGCAAAAATTCAGCGAAAAAGTTATCGATTTTTGTGAGAATTAATATTGGGGAGAGTTATGGAGCCAGAGGAAGTTGTGGAGAGGTATAATAGGGTAATAGCTCCAGCAAACAGGACAACTTATTTTCCCCTAGTCCCCGTTAGAGCGGAAAATGCTAAGATATGGGATATTAAAGGAAGGGAATACATTGACTTCCTAAGTGACGCAGCAGTTCAAAACGTTGGACATAATAATCCCAGAGTTGTAAAAGCCATAAAGGAACAGGTCGAAAAGTTAATACACGCAACTTACATATATTCCTTTCCAATTGAGCCCCTTCTTTTGGCAGAAAAGCTAGTTGAGATTGCTCCCATAGAGAACGCCAAAGTTTCTTTTGGATTGTCTGGAGCAGATGCAAACGATGGGGCTATAAAGTTTGCAAGAGCCTACACTAAGAGACAGGTGATTTTAAGCTACATGAAGAGTTTTTACGGATCAACGTATGGAGCAATGAGTCTGACTGGTCTAGACTTCCATGTAAGGGCTATGGTGGGAGAGCTCAGCGGTGTTCATTACATTCCCTATCCAAACTGCTATCGCTGCCCATTTGGAAAAGACCCAAAAACTTGCAACATGGAATGTGTTGAATATATAAAGGAGAAGTTTGAAGGTGAAGTTTACGCTGAGGGAGTCGCAGCACTTTTTGCAGAACCAATTCAAGGAGATTCTGGCATGGTAGTCCCACCAAAAAACTACTTTAAGAAAGTGAGGAAGATCTTGAAGGAGCATGGGATACTGTTGGTTGTAGACGAGGTTCAGAGTGGAATGGGAAGAACGGGGAAGTGGTTTGCTATAGAGCATTTTGACGTAAAACCAGACATAATAACAGTAGCAAAGCCCTTGGGAGGAGGGCTTCCAATAAGTGCAACGATTGGAAAGGCAGAAATCATGGATTCTCTCCCACCTCTTAGCCATGCATTTACACTATCGGGGAATCCAACAGCCGCTAGGGCTGCTTTAGCTGTCATTGATGAAATCGAAGAAAAAGACTTACTCAGAAGAGCAGAGAAATTAGGAAATTATGCAAAGAAACGACTCGAAAAAATGAAAGAAGAACATGAGATAATTGGAGATGTTAGAGGACTAGGCTTAATGCTTGGCGTTGAGCTCGTTAAGAACAGAGAAACCAAAGAAAGAGCTTTTGAAGAGGCGAAGAAGGTTGTATGGAGAGCATTTGAGCTCGGCCTTATAGTGACATTCCTCCAGGGAAACGTCCTTAGGATACAGCCTCCCTTAACAATAGAAGAGGAGACACTAGAGGATGGGCTTAATATTCTAGAGAAGGCAATAACAGACGTCGAAGAGGGAAGAGTCCCAGACGATGTTCTAGAAAAAGTTCAAGGATGGTAATGTTCATCTCCAGATGATATTAGGTTTTACTTCCTTATTACTATTTCAGCGGAAGGATTAGTGTAGAAAACTCATCCATACATAGTCCAGGACGAAGTAATAAAGGTACACAAATTCAACGACCTCCACTTGATAACATGCTTCAGAAAATTCAATTATTATGAATAAACGGGCAACATTAAGTCGGTTTATTAAAAAATTCCCTGTAAGGAGTCTGACCTCCTCCTCCGCCCTAAAGGGCGAGGCTTGAAAAAAGAAAAGTCAAAGAAGGAATGAGAGGATAATTTGGAAAAAGAAATTTAGAACATCAATTGTTCTTCTGCCTTAAAAAGGCCGAAATCCCAATTGCAAGGAGCACAGCAATACCTGGTCCACAGATACCCTTCTTCGGATAAGGAACCGTTTCTGGGGAGGGTATTGTTATGTTTTGGGGAATATTTGTTCCAAGGTAATACTTGTCCGGAATCCATGCTGGAGGTTTCTCTTCAAGTCCCCTTAGTATTGCATCTAACAGAGGATGGGAATGCGTTCCCGGCTTCCTATCGGCGGTAATCTCCCAGACCATAACTCCTCCTAGACTATTATTGAGCATATACCTGGTCTTTATGTAGATGCTCTTAGGATCGTCAAATGTTATAAAAATCCTATACTGCCTTGAATACAGCCATGGAACTTGAGAGTAGTCGTCCCAGAAATATTCATATGCCTCGCTTCTGGCCTTTTCAGCAACATCCCAATAATCCATCACCCCATGAGTTTCCGCTGCAGATCCCCATGTTCCGGCAGGAGTGCCACTATATGGTTGGAATAGTCCATTGTTCTTAGGAGGCACATTTGCAAAGCTTCTAGCGTAGAATGGAAGGCCAAGAACTATTTTTCTCTTATCAGGGACGTGCCTCAGGTACCACATTATCGTCTCGTTCACAGAACCATAGTCTGGCCCATTCGGATTCTTATAGAGAGGAGCATTGTGGGCAGTAACAGGGCTCCATGGGCCTGCGTAGTCGTAGGTCATCACATTTATAAAATCAAGGTACTTGCTTGCTTCCTCCCAGTCAATTCTTGAAGCTATATCTATACTCGCCGGAGCAGCAACGGTTAAGAGGTAATGTTTTTTGTCCTCCTTTCCGGCTTTATCCAGGGCTTCTCTAAATTCTCTCAGCAGAATTATGAAATTCTTTGGATCATCTGGACTTACGTAGTTATCTTCCATCCCTCCACCGCCAGGGTACTCCCAGTCAATATCAATGCCGTCGAGATTGTACTTCCTTATTATGGAGATAGCACTACGTATGAACTCTTCTCTTTTCTTAGGATCAGCGGCAACAGGTGAGAAGTACTTACTAAGCGTCCAGCCTCCAACCGAGATAAGGAATTTAACCGCGGGGTATCTTCTCTTTAACTCCTTGAATGATTCGAGATTCATTGGATCTGCCCATGGATCTGCCCACGTGACTGTTCCGTTCTCTAGTAACTTAAGGAATGCATAGTTGACGTGGGTGACATTTTCAAATGGTATGTCGTACGGAGAGAAAGCTCTAGCGTAGATTCCCCATGAAATGTAGTATACAACGATCCTATACGGTTGAGGGGGCGTTGTGACCTTTACTATGTTACTCGGCTCTCCTTTTTTCCCATCCTTAAAGATAGGAACAACGGCATAGTAGTAGGTTGTATTGCCAGTGACATTGAAGTAGTCAATCGCCGTGTTGGTAGGTGTGATCGGCCCAACTTTCTCCCAATCTTCTCCCTCCCCTGGGGGCTGAGATGTCACCCTTTTTGCTCTCCATAGGTAGCCGTGGTATTCAACGATTTCACCGGGCAGGTAGTTCCAATTCTCTTTGTACCTGGGATGACTGCTCCAATTAACCACAAAGACTAAATTTTCAGAAGATACAATATCACTTACATTTAAAGACCTGTATACTTCATAGGCCTTGGCATCTTTTATTGGAGTCCATGTTAGGTTAACTGCATCCCATGCAATTGGATGGGCAATTAACTTAAATTCTGATTGAGTTGCAGAAGCATTCATGCCAATAGGGATTGCAGAGAGACACAAAAGCATCACAAGAAAAAGTGCCCTTCTCATGATTTGTCACCCATAATGATCCATATAAGGGTTTATCTATTAAGGTATTATTTTAGATAGACAAAATAACCAAGAAAGGGGTTAAGTAGAGCTGACCTCCTCCTCGCCCTGAAGGGCGAGGCTTTCAAAAGAAAAAGCAAGGAGGTTGAGAGCTAAATTAATCACGACCGATAAAGGACAAGAAGAAGTAGCAAAAAAGAAAGATGGGGCTATATAGACTGACATCTCGTTCTTCCTACTCGTGGGTTGTGTGGGAATCTCATAGCGGGTAGGTTTACAGCTTCCATCTTCATCGGCTGGCTTTCGAAGGAACGATTACTCTCCACATTTCCAAGGCCTTCAACAGTCCCCAGTCAGGCTTAATAACCCTCCATACCAGAGACTACCATACCACTCAAAAAATCTTACCTATCCCCACACATTTTTGCTACCCAAAGGAAAGTATTGCCCTCTTCTTATTATCCTATGCCGCCGGTTAAATCATATATCAAAAAGTTTATAACTTGATACATCTGCAGATATATCTGGTGATATATTTGGAGAGGCCAAGAATTAGAGGGTATATGAAGCTCCTAATACTCCACATACTCAAAGAAAAGCCCCTCCACGGGTATGCTATAATGCAAGAACTTGAGAATAGGTACGGAATCCCCGAACCAAGTGCTGGTGCAATATATCCAATCCTCTCTGAACTCAAAAGGGCAGGTCTTCTGGAGGTTGTTGGAGAGGGAAGAAGAGAGAAGAAAATTTATAAAGTAACTGAGGAAGGCCTGAAATTCCTCAAAGAAAACGAGGAAGAGGTCGAAAAGGTTCTGAAAATTATTGAAGCCCATAAAGAGTTTTCAAGACTCGGTGGTAGGGAGCTTGGTAAGACCTTGAAAGAGTTGCTTGAAAAAATGCCCGAGCTAAGCGAGAGCGAGAAGGAGAAAGTTAAGGAAGCAATTGAGGAGTTCACGAGAAGGATAAGGCTCATTCTAATAGGAGGTGATTAAATGTACGCGATAGAGGTTGAAAATTTAGTTAAAAAGTACGGGGACTTCACAGCGGTGAAAGGGATATCATTCAAAGTAAAGAAAGGAGAAATCTTTGCATTTTTGGGACCAAATGGAGCAGGGAAAACTACAACAGTTCACGTCTTAACTACGTTACTTAAGCCAACTTCAGGAAGAGCAACAGTCGCTGGTCATGACGTCGTTGAGGAGCCAATGGAAGTGAGAAAGAAAATAGGAATAGTATTCCAGGATCCAAGCGTTGATAGGGAATTAACAGCATATGAAAACATGTACATTCATGGAAGAATATATGGACTTGGAGGAAAAGAGCTTAAAGAGAAAATAGAGAAGCTACTGAAGTTTGTTGAGCTCTGGCAGTTTAAGAATAGGCCAGTCAAATACTTCTCAGGGGGTATGCAGAGAAGGCTTGAAATAGCTAGGGCACTTCTTCATGAACCAGAGATACTTTTCCTGGATGAACCAACTATAGGGCTAGACCCTCAAACAAGAGCCCACATATGGGACTACATTAGGACTATGAAAGAAGAGCATGACATGACGATATTCCTAACTACTCATTACATGGACGAAGCAGAGCAACTGGCCGATAGAATAGCAATAATAGACCACGGAAAGATAATAGCTGAAGGAACTGCCGAAGAGCTAAAAAAGCTCGTTGGCAATGATATAATTTATTTGAGGCTTGAAAGTCCAAAAGAAGACCTAAAGTGTTTGAAAGCAGATTTCATAAGAGGATGTAAGCTTCTTCCAGATGGTAGGGTTAGAATAGATGTCGAAAATGCAACTGAAGCACTACCAAAACTCTTTGAGCTTGCCCAAAAGTCTGGAGTTAAAATTCTCGAAGTCACGTACCACAGGCCAACACTTAACGATGTCTTCCTTCACTTAACTGGGAGAGAAATTAGAGATGAAGGTGGAGAGCAAAACGTTGCCAGAATGATAATGAGGGCTAGAATGAGGAGGTGAGAGAATGAGGGTTCTGCTTACGATGGTCTACAGGGAGATTAAGAGGTTCATGAGGTCGAGAGCAAGAGTTATTGGATCGCTCCTAAATCCACTAATTTGGTTGATATTCTTTGGAAAGGGGTGGGCTGGCGCCTTCAACTTCCCTGGTGCCAAGATGCTTTTTGGAGGAGTTGACTACATGACCTACTTGGTTCCAGGAATAGTGGCAATGACAGTATTCAACATGGGTTTTATGCAGGGTATAACGTTGATTTGGGATAGACAGTTCGGATTCCTCAAAGAGCTCCTCGTCGCACCAGCCTCGAGAGTTGAAGCAATAATTGGGAGAAGCATTGGAGGGGCACTGATGGCCCTTATCCAGGGAATAATAATCTTAACCCTAAGCTTTACGATGGCAGATCTTAAACTTTCAGGAGTTCTACCCACATTGGCGCTGGCATTTTTAGTAGGTGTGGCGGTTTCAGGCCTGGGAATGGCAATAGCCATGAAGATGACGAGCATGGAGGGATTCCAAGTAATAGTAACAATGCTAATGCTCCCAATGACATTCCTTAGCGGGGCGTTCTATCCAATAAAGACGATGCCGGAATGGATGCAGTATTTAGCAAAGATAAATCCACTAACGTATGCAGTAGACGGAGCAAGATACTACCTGGCCGGAATTCCAACGACATTCTCACTAAGAACAGATTGGCTGGTTTTATCTGGATTAGCCGTGATCCTCGTTGGAATTGCGGCCCTAGAATTCAGAAAAGCAACAATAGACTGACCACTCTCCTTTTAGATTGTTCCAAAACTTTTTTATTATTCGATAAACCCTCTGCCAATCATGAATGCTAAAATCACGCTGATGATTCTAATAGGAGGAGGACTTGGAGCGGTAGCTAGGTTCTATATATCAGGGATCCTACCCGTTTATAGAGACTTTCCGGTAGGAACTCTCCTGGTTAATTCAATAGCAAGCTTTATACTAGGATATCTCTATGGTCTTCTTTTCTGGGGATTTGATGTATCCCAGGAAGCGAGGGCATTCTTTGCAACTGGGTTTTGTGGAGGGCTTAGCACATTTTCAACGTTCTCCTACGAAACATTTTCTCTACTCAGAGAAGGAGAAATGAAGCTAGCACTACTAAACGTTTTGGCAAACGTTTTTGTAACGCTATTCCTAATATTTATAGGATTCCTACTTGCGAGAAGGTGATAAACATGGTTGAAGTTGAACACTGGAACACGCTCAGGTTGAGGATATATATAGGAGAAAATGATAGATGGGAAGGAAGACCGCTCTATAAAGTAATAGTTGACAAACTACGGGAAATGGGAGTTGCAGGAGCAACCGTTTATAGGGGAATTTACGGATTCGGCAAGAAAAGCAGGCTACATTCAAGTGATGTTATAAGACTATCAACCGATTTGCCCATAATAATAGAGGTTGTTGACAGGGGCCATATAATTGAAAAGGTCGTAAACGAAGTAAAGCCAATGATAAAGGATGGAATGATAACGGTAGAACCAACAATAGTTCTTTGGGTCGGAAGCAAAGAGGAAATAAAGAGATTTGAAGAAGATGCTGTTAGGCGATGATGTAGATTGGCCTTTGGGGTACTCGATGCCCGAGACCGGTGTATGCTGAGCCTAGCAACTTCCTCTTTTATTCAAAATCCTTAGATATAAGCTTTGTAGATACTAAATGTATAAAATTCACAAAATTGCATCGATTTCTCCGTAGGGGGCACTTGAGTTTAGAAACTATTATAATTCCCTGCTCAGATTAAGATTAAGGG